>JALZAF010000037.1 GCA_030948505.1 Chloroflexota bacterium | reverse complement strand
TCCCAGGGCTTCAACCCAAGCAGGTAGGCCAGCCGGAAAATCATGCGCGGCGTATTCATCGTCGCCAGCTTAGGGCGCAGTTGTGAATTTCTGTGGGTAACCCCGCTCGGTATCGGGAGGCGTAGGCGGACTCCGCGTCTGGGGCTCGCGTGGCTGCAGCGTTCAGGAGGCATTGGTCATGGCACATTTCGGGAAACTGATGGTGGCTGCGTTGGGCGTGCTGGGCTTGATCGCTGCGGGCAGCGCCATCGCCCTGGCCGGCGAGAGAAATGGCGTTTTGCAGTTCGGCTCGATGGTCGGGGTGCATGGCGCTGCGGTCGGGACCGTCAACAATCGCGGTATCACCGGGGGCGGCCTTCCGTGGGTGATCGCTTCTGGCCGCGGCGAGGTGGACCGGAACGGTGAGGTCACGGTGGGGGTCAAGGGCCTGGTCATTCCGGTGGCGCCATTCAACGGCACCAATCCGGCGCCGACGTTCGGCGCTGTCGTGAGCTGCGTGACAACGGGCCACGTCATCGTCAACGTCAGCACGGCGCAATTCCTGGCGAATATGGCGGGGGATTCGACCATTGACAGCATGGTCGCCCTGCCGCACCCGTGCAACAACCCGATCGTATTCGTGATGGGTCCGAACGGGGCGTGGTTCGCGAGGTCGAGCGCAGAAGACGAAGGGAGCGACGGCTAGTCGCCACCCGCGTCGAAGCGGCGAGGGCTCCCCACCAGGGCCCTCGTCTTTTTTGACCCAGACGCCGCGTCGGACAGGAGCCAGGGTCGGGCATAGAATCCGAATGCAATGAGCGAGACGGTCCAGGAGGAGCTCGGGGCCGCCCGCGACGCGATGCGGCGGCATGATTGGGAGGAGGCCCGCCGCCTGCTGTCCGAGGCCGATGCGGGCGGCATGCTCGACGGCGAGGGATTGCGGCAGCTCGGGAAGGCCCTCGAGTGGTGCGGCGAAGTACCGGACCAACTGGATGCGTTCGAACGTTCTTACGCCGCGTTCGTGGCCTCCGGCGATCGCAGGAGAGCCGCGAACGTGGCGCTGATGATTCGTTTCTTATGCGCAAACGGTCTTCGCGATATTGCCGCCGCGCGAGGTTGGGGGCAGCGGGCAGCGCGGCTGCTGGAAGGCGAGCCTGAATGCGTCGAGCACGGCTTTTTGTGGCGCGCACAGGGACGCCGCGCGTTTCTGGACGGCAAACCGGACGAGGGCCGCGCCTTGCTATTGAGGGCGATTGAGCTCGGCAATCGTGCCGGCCATGCGAACCTCGCGGCGATGAGCCTCAGCTGGCTCGGCGTCAGCCTGTGCGAGATCGGGCGATCGGATGAGGCATTCCCCTACCTGGACGAGGCCTGCGCCGCCGCCATCGGCGGCGAGTTGGGGCCATGGGCGACCGGCATCATCTACTGCAATACGATCGACGCATACCGCGGGGCCGGCGAGTTCCGTATCGCCAGCGAATGGACTCAAACCGCGGGCCGCTGGTGCCAGCGGGAGTCGATCACGGGTTTTCCCGGAATTTGTCGAGTCCACCGCGCCGAGTTCATGAGGCTGCGTGGCGCCTGGGCGGACGCCGAGCGCGAGGCGAGGCGTGCCGGTGTTGAACTGGAGCGCATCGTGCCCGCTTCGCGGGCGATGCGCACTATGAGATCGGTGAGGTGAGATTGCGGATGGGCGATCTCACCGGCGCCGAGACCGCCTTCCGACAGGCGCATGCGCTTGACCGCGATCCTCAACCTGGGGCAGCGCTCGTGCTCGCGGCGCAAGGCGAGCATACCGCCGCCCTGCGGTCGCTCGAGACCGCGCTGGAGGCGGCGCAGTTCGGGGTCCTCGACCAAATGCGATGCCTCGCTTCGGTGGCGGACATCGCCGGTGCCCTGGGCAATATCAAGCGTGCGGAGGAGGCAGCGCGGCAGGCGGAGTCGCTTGCCCAGGGTCAGCGCGGCCTCGGCCTTCACGTGCTCGCGCTGCAAGCGCGCGGAACCGTCGAAGTCGCGAAAGGCAACGCTGAGGCGCACCCAATTCTCCACCGTGCCCTACGGATGTGGCAGGAGATCGATGCACCGTACGAGGCTGCGCTCGTACGGCTGCTGCTCGCCCGCGCGCTGCGGCAGACCGGGGACGAGGCGGGTGCGCGGAGTGCGATGCTGCGCTTGCCACATTCGAGCGATTGGGGGCGCAGCCGGATGCGGAACGGGCGCGACAACTCGCCAGCGCGCCAGCCTCCCCGACCAAGACGCTCGCGACACGGACCTTGTTTTTCAGCGATATCGTCGGCTCGACACAACTCGTTGAGGCGATCGGCGACGAGGCGTGGACCGACGTCGTCGCGTGGCTCGACGGCGCGATGCGAGAGTGCTTTGCGCACCACGGCGGTGAGGAGGTGGACCACGCGGGTGACGGGTTCTTCGTCGCCTTTGGCGATTCTGCGTCGGCGATCGAGTGCGCGATCTCGATTCAGCGGCGTCTGGCGGATCACCGCCGGCAACACGGTTTCGCGCCTCGGGTCCGGATGGGAGTCCATACGACAAGCGCCAGCCAGGCCGGCGGACGGTACCGAGGCCGGGGCGTCCACGAAGCGTCGCGAATCGCGGCGCTCGCGGGGCCGGACCAGATCGTGGCCAGCCGCGCCACGGTGCCGGCGGGGGTTTCTGTGTCGGAGCCTCGGGAGGTGACTGTCAAGGGGATCTCGAAGCCGCTCGAGGTCGTCAGGATCGACTGGAGTCGCTGACCCTTCGGGACCGCTGACCTTCGTTATGGTTGCCTG
>JALZAF010000029.1 GCA_030948505.1 Chloroflexota bacterium | reverse complement strand
GATGAAGGTTGCGTCCGGAGCGTGGCGACGCGTGGCCTCGAGCAGATTCAGCGTCCCGGTGGCATTCACGCCGAAGTCGACATGCGGCGCCGACGCGGCCCAATCGTGGGACGGCTGGGCCGCCGTGTGCACGACCAGATCGACGTCGGGTCCATGCCTCGCAAAGAGGTCATCGATGGCGACGGCGTCACGCACATCCAGGTCGAGCGAGCGGAATCCCGCCGGGTACGCCTCCAGCAGGCGCTCCGTAACGGCTCTGGTCGATGCCTGAGGGCCGAAGAACTCGCTGCGCATGTCGTTTTCGACCCCAACGACGTCGTGGCCCTCTTCCACGAAATGAGCAACGGATTCCGAGCCGATGAGTCCACCCGAGCCTGTAATGATCGCCGTTGGCATAACCGTCCCTAGCCGAGCGCCGCCTTGACCGAACGCTCGTTGTCGGCGATCCACGAAGTGATGTCCTCCAGCACCTGGCGCGGTTCTCGACGGGGCTGCCAGTCCGTCAGTTGACGCAGCCGGGCGCAGTCTGACACGTAGATGCGGACATCGCCGGGCCGCGTCTCGGTCGATTCCAGGACCTCGACCGCGTTCCCGGTCAGCTCCCGGCAGAGCTCGGTCGTCTCGCGCAGCGAGAGGCTGAACTGCCGTCCGCCTCCGACGTTGACAGTCATGCCGTCCCAGTGCTCGGGCCGCAGCAGCTGATCCTCCACAAGGTCGGCGAGGTCCTCGACGTGCATCAGGTCGCGAACCTGCTTTCCCTTCCCACCGTATCCGGTGTACCGCAGGTCACGACGGAGGTAATGGCCCAGGACCCAATATGTGAAGACGCCCTGGTCCACCTTGCCCATCTGCCATGGCCCCGCGATGACGCCGCAGCGATCGATCACGGAGCGGACGCCGAAGGCGCTTGCGAACTCGGTGACCAGTAACTCGGCCGCGAGCTTGGTTGCGCCATAGAGGGTGCGCGGGCCCTCCAGAGGAAATGCCTCGGAGACCCCTTCCCCCGAGAGGCCCGGCAGTTCCTGCTCAGCCGCGAGCTCGAACCGTGTCGGACCCTCTCGATAAGCGGCGCTGTCAAGCGCGGCGAAGGGGTAGACGCGACTCGTGGAAAGGAACAGCAGCTGCGCCTTGGTTCGCCGAGCCAGCTCAAGGCAGTTGAACGCACCGACGAGGTTTGAGTCGAAAACGTAGCGCGTGTCCTCATCGAGTCCCGCCCAGGCCGAGGGCTCGGCGGAGCACTCGATTACGGCGTCAACGGGTCCGAGCTGCAACAGATCCGACTCCTGGCGTACGTCGCCGTGCACGAAGTCAACGCCCATTTCGCGAAGACGAGGCAGGTTCAGCTCCGAACCTCGCCGACGCAGATTGTCCAGCGCGACCAGTTCCCAATCAGAGTGGCGGGTCGCGAGTGCGACGGCGAGGTTGGCCCCGACGAAGCCGGCCCCGCCCGTCACGAGCACACGCCGCGATGCTCCGGGCGACGGCGTCACGTCGCCGGCACCGGGTTGCGGTCACCGGCCGCCGCCGCCGTTAGATCCTCGCGCTCGCCGATAGCCGGGTCGCGCTCTGTCGGTTCCCCGGCACTCTCGGCTATTGCGACCAGAGCTCCTGCAAGGACGATCGCTGGCAACGACACCGCCGGAAGCTGCCAGTCCCAGTCGATGGATGCGTGAAGCAGCCACACGACGATGGCCGCGCAGCTTCCGGCGGCGATCGTGTAATGGCGTCGGATCGCCCGGCGTGCCGCGAGACCGACGCCGGCAACCATCAGGCCGAACGCGAGCAGGCCGACTATGCCGAGCTCGGCGGCCATTTCCAGCTCCAGGGAGTGCACCTCCTGAACCGACTCGGCGATGGACCGCTCGCGGAGCCAGAATACCCGGAACCCTCCGGAGCCCAGGCCCGCGATCGGGTGATGTGTGAACGCCCGGAGACCGATGCGCCAGTACTCATATCGGTTCGAGTTCGCGGAGGTCAGCCGAACGGTCCTGGCCCCGGCCACGTCGGAGCCGGCGCTCTTCTCCGACAGGCCCCCCGCGACGAGCCCGACCGCCGCAAGGCCGACCACCACCGCGGCGATCGTCCCGAGCCGGCGCGAGCCCGGGAGCCTCGGGTCCGGGACGGTGCCGCGCCGCTCGGACACGGAACGTCGCGCGGTCACGACGGCGGCCACGGCCGTAAGCAGCACGAGGATCGCCAGCATTACCGCCCCGTCGCGCTCGCGAGCTCCCAAACCCCCGTCGAGCGATGCGACGCCGGGCAACGCCGCGGAGCAGGCGGCCGTCGCCACGGCGGTGGCCAGGACAACGCCGGCCGCCCAGAGCTGCGAGCGCGTCCGGAGCGCCGCCACCAGCACGATGAGGCCGAGGACGGCGACCGCGATGGCCCCGCGAGAGTAGGACAAAAAGACGCCGGCGCCCAGCGGCGCGGCCGAAGCGGCGGCCAAGCTCCGCATCCAGATCGGGCGCGAGCGGTCGCCCGCCAGACGCGCGCAGAGCACCAAGCCCACCGCGGCGAGCGCCCCCTCGGCGTTCCAGTAGGTGATCGGCTGCTCGAGGCGGCCCGTCGCGCGGACCGAGTGGGCCAGATGCACGACACCGGGAACCAGCCGCCCGGCCATCCCGTAGCCGATCACGATCGTCGCCCCGGCGGCCAGTGCCGGCTCGACGGCGCGCATGATCCGCGGCGATCGCAGCACCCCGATCGCAACGACAAGCGCTCCCAAATAGAGCACGAGCCGCTGGACGTTCTCGATGGCCGGCCCGTGCAGAGGCGCCCACGAAACCGATAGTGCGCTCCAGACGGTCAGCAAGGCAAGGCCTCCGACCGCGAGCCCGCCTGGAAGGCTCCGCGGCAGCGGCGACGGCCCGACGATCGCCAAGGCGAGGACGAGCACCCAGGCCACGAAGGCGGCCAGCAGTCGCGGCTCGGTGAAGAATCCACCCGAGAAG
>JALZAF010000357.1 GCA_030948505.1 Chloroflexota bacterium | reverse complement strand
CCCGTGCAGAGACCCGGGCCCCGGGTCCTGCGCGGGGCGGGAACTCGTCGATGACGAGCCTGTCGGTCCCGCGGGCCGGTTCGCGTAGCGAGCGCCGATCGGAAGCGCTCGCAGGTTACAGCCTGATCGCCATTCCGATGTTGTTGTTCCTCGTCCTCAACATCGGCTCGATCTTCTACGCCCTCTACATCAGCTTCTGGAAATGGGGAGCGCGCGGCGCGACGGAGTTCCGCGGCATCCGCAACTACCAGACGCTGCTCGGCGACGACATCTTCTGGAAGTCGGTCCAGAACAGCATCTACTACGCGGTGATCTGGGTCCCGCTCACGATGGCGATCGGGCTCTTCCTGGCGGTCATCGTGAACCAGAAGATTCGCGGCCAGACCTTCTTCCGCGCATCGTTCTACTTCCCGGCCATCGCCAGCTCCGCGGCGATCACGGTCCTGTGGGTCTTCCTGATGCAGCCGCAGGGACTCTTCAACGAGCTCCGCGCCGCGTTCGGCCTGAACCCGCTGTTCAACGCCCTGGGATTCCCGCCTGACTGGAACTGGATCGGCAACAGCCGCACGGCTATGAATGCGGTGATCATCCTCAACGCCTGGACGACTTCGGGGACCTTCATGCTGTTCTACCTTGCGTCGCTCCAGACGATCAGCCACGAGGTCTACGAGGCCGCGGCGATCGACGGGGCGAATGCCTGGCAAACCTTCTGGAAGATCACCTTTCCATTGCTCAAGCCGGGCCACTATTTCGTCGGCACGGTGGCGGTGATCGGGGCGCTCCAGCTGTTCGACCAGGCGCGCATCATCGGCGGCATCAGCGGCGACCCGAATTACGCCCTGATGACGATCGTCCTCTACCTCTACCGGGAGGCGATCGCCAACTTCAACTTCGGTTATGCCGCCGCGGTCGGCATCGTGCTGTTCGTGATCATCTTCACCGCGACCCTCGTCCAGCGTCGGCTGTTCGGCTCGGCGCCGAGCTGGTAGGGAGGCGGACATGGCACAGGCCCAGGTGACGCCGCTCAAGCCCGGGTCTGCTGTCGTCGTGGCGCCGGTCGGCGACCGCTCGGTGCGCTTCCGCCGAATGCTGGCGTACCTGATCCTCATCGCCTACGCCCTGCTGATGTTCCTGCCCTTTGCCTGGAGCGTCATCACGTCATTCAAGACGGAGCCCGATTCGGTCCGCCTGACGTTCATCCCGGACCCGGTGTCGCTCGCAGGTTGGGACACGGCCCTCAACAAGCTCAATCCATCGTTACCACAACTGTTCTTCAACAGCGCCGTGATCGCCGCTGCCGTGATGGTGACCAACGTGGTCCTGGGCAGCATGGCCGGCTATGCGTTTGCCCGTTTGCGGTTCCGCCTACGCGACGTCCTGTTCCTGCTGGTCCTCGCGACGCTGATGATTCCTGACCAGTTGCGACTCGTGCCGGTCTACCTGATCCTGGTCAGCCTGGGTCTCATCACGGCCTCCCCGCTGAACTACGTGGGCGTCATCCTCGTCATGGCGATTTCGGCCCAGAGCGTCTTCCTCTTCCGGCAATACTTCTATTCGATCCCGCGTGACCTCGAGGAGGCGGCCAAGATCGACGGAGCGGGCTTCTTCACGACCTTTTGGCGGATCATGCTGCCACTGGCCACACCGGCCGTGGCCGCGGTGGCGATCCTCCAGTTCCAGGGGACGTGGAACGCGTTCTTCTGGCCGCTGATCATTCTCCAGGTGAGCTCCCACTACACCCTGCCCTTGGGCATCACCCAATTCCTGGGCCTTTACCTGACGCACTGGCCGCCGCTTATGGCCGTGATCGTCCTGGCCACGGTGCCGATTCTCGTTCTCTACCTCTTCTTCCAGCGGTACTTCGTGGAGGGCGTGGCGGCCTCGGGTGTCAAGGGCTGACGGCGGCGCGCTGCCACGATCGCCCCGCCTGGGGGGCGCCCTGCGGGCCGCCGCCGTCGACTTCTACTTCCACTCGATCCGGCTGGTCACCGCCAACGTCATCTGGGGCGCGGGGTTCCTCGGGCTCTTCGCGCTGTGGGTCGTCGGCACACCGCTGATCCTTCTGGCGGCGCCACTGTTAGCGATCCCGTGGTCCGGCATCGTCCGCCTCGGGGCCTTGATCGCGCGCGACAAGGACGTCGTCCTGTCCGACGCATTCGAGGCCTACCGACGTTACCTCGTGCCTTCCGTCGTGGCCGGCTTTGCGATCACCCTGGCCTCGTTCGTGTTCATCACCAACATCGCGGTGGGCGTGAGTCTGGGTGGACCGCCGGGCTGGGCATTTGCCACCCTGGCGGGGTGGGGGATCGTCATCACCTGGCTGGTGGCGTTGTGTTTCTGGCCGCTGCTGGTGGACCCGCGCCGAGTCGATGTGCGCGCAACCGAGAAGGCCAAGCTGGCCGGACTGCTTGTCATCGCGTTTCCGCTCCGAATAGGGGCGGTCGGGCTGGCCGTGGCGCTGATCGCCGCGGTGAGCATCGTGGCCGTCGCCGCCATTGCCACGGTCTCCGCGGCTTATGTGGCGCTCGTCACGTGCCGTTACGTGTTGCCGGCCGCGGACCGGCTCGAGGGCCGGCGGAGCATCCCCGCGGTCGACGAGGAGTAGGGGAGGGCGCGGGGAGCCCGGAACCCGGCCCCGGGACCGCGAACCCCGTCACTTATTCGCCGGGTGGGTCTCCGTCACCGCGAATCCGTCACTTATGCACGTGTTGGCTGTTCGACGGGTGTCCGTTCGCCACTCAAGCGTGGCAGGGCGCGTTGCGCCTCTCGTCGTCGTGCCGAACATTCACCCCACGGGTAGGTGACGGTTCCAGGCCAGCACGACTCGGCCATCCGGCCCGTTTACCCGGGCCCACTCGCCTCGTTCCAGCGCTCGATGACGGGCGTCTCGCGTTCCCAGCCGAGCACCGACACCGTTGCCGTCGACAGCGCGAAGTGGCGCCCGTCGCCGGGAGGCAGCTCGAGCCAGCAGGCAGCCAGGATCCGAAGCAGGTGCCCGTGAGCGAAGAGCAGGACATCGCCGCCCGCGGCTCGCACCCGCGCGATCAGCCGGTCGCAGCGAGTGGCGACCTGGTCGACCGTCTCGCCTCCGGGCACGCCATCGCGCCACAGCGACCAGCCCGGTTGGCGCTCGCGGATCTGCGCGGTTGTGAGGCCCTCGTATTCGCCGTAGTCCCATTCCATCAGGTCCGGGTCCGATTGCACGACGTCGCCGAAGCCGGCGAGGCGTGCGGTCTCGAGCGCCCGCGACAGGGGGCTCGACAGCACCAGGGCGAAGCGGTGGCCGTGGAGCTTGACTACGACATCGCGTGCCTGCCGCTTGCCCGCGTCGGTCAGCGGAACGTCCGTGCGTCCGGTGTGCCGGCCATCCCGGGCCCATTCCGTTTCGCCGTGGCGGACGAGCCAGGCGTTGGGGGCCGCGTTGGGAGCCTCGTCCGTGCCGGGCGAAGGTTGCGCTCGAGTCGAGGTCATGACCGCGGGAATGATGACGTACGTTTGGACCGATGAATTCCCGCGCCCGACACCTGCGGCGTGCCCTCGGGCTGTCCGTGCTCAGCATCGCCTGGAGCGCCAGCGTCGGTTCGTTTGCCGTCTACTCCGCGTTGGCGAGCGGCAGTCTGTCCCTGCTGGGCTTCGGCGCCGACGCCGTCATCGACGCCGCAGCTTCGATCGCCCTCGTGTGGCGCTTCCTCGTTGAGGCGCGCGACCCAAAGCAGGCGAACCGAGTCGAGCGGACCGCGGAGGGGGTGGTGGGGTTGGCGCTGATGGCCCTGGCGTTTTATCTCGCAGTCGCATCGGTCGGGTCACTGGCCGCAGGTTCGCACCCGGAGGTCTCATCCGCGGCCGTTGCCCACCTGCTCGCGTCGATCGTTGTTCTGTCTCCGCTCGCCATTGCGAAGCGCCGGGTCGCAGCGAGCCTTGGGAGCGGCGCACTCAGAGCCGACAGCGTCCTGACCGCGGTGGCGGCGCTGCTCGCGGCGATCAGCCTGACGAGCATTGCCGCCGTTCAGGCGTTCGGGTTCTGGTGGGCCGATGCGGCCGCGGCGCTCGTCGTGGCCGTGGTCGTGGTCCGTGAGGGCTGGAGCAGTCTCAGGGCCTCACGCTCGGTGGGCTGAGCGGTCCTGCGTAGCTCGGGGGCGATCGTCCCGGGACTACAATTTCTGGCCGCGAATTGTAGTGGCAGGGAACGTGCGACAGGAGGATCCAGCCATGGCGCTCTATCTCACCCGCTTCAGCTACACCCCCGAAACCTGGGCTCGCATGACGAAGAACCCGGAAGACCGGCGCGATGCCGCCCGCAAGTACATCGAGTCGGTCGGCGGAAAACTGCAGGGCTTCTGGTACGCCTTCGGCGGGTACGACGGCTACAGCCTCTGGGAGGCGCCCGACAACGTCTCCATGGCCGCGGTTGCGATCGCCATCGGTGGCGGCGGCGCGGTGTCGAAATTCGAGACGACGCCGCTGCTCACGGTGGAGGAGACGCTGGACGCCCTCAGCCGCGCGCGCAAAGTCAGCTACCGGCCGCCGGGAGCGTAGCCGAGCGGCCGCATCGCTCACGTCGTAGCCTGATCAACGTTTGGCGGGGCCCTACCCTCTGAGTGCCTTCAGCAAGAGCGGCATCGAGCGATGAAGGGCCCGTTGCCAGTACGGCCAGTCGTGCGTCCCCGGGCCGTAGGCCTCGACCGTGGCGGGGATCCTGAGCTCACGGAGCCGAGCGACGAACGTCTTGTTCAGCCCGGCGATCCAGGTCTCGAGATCGTCTTGCGACGCGCCGGCCCGGTCGAGCGGACCTGGCGTTCCGTCACCATAGGAGATGTAGAGGGCCGTGCCCTTCAGCGCCGCCGCGAGGTTGACCGGATCGTGCGCCTTCCACACGTCCGCCTGCGCGACCGGATCTCCCCACAGATCCCTGGTACCGATGTCAAGCCCTCCGCCGATCGGATCGACCACGCCGCTGTACGAGGCGGCAGCGAGGAACATCCTCGGTCGCCGCGCGGCGTATTCCATCGCACCGTAGCCGCCCATCGACAAGCCGGCGATGACCCGACGTTTGCCGGCGTGCCAGTCCGCTCGAGTAATTGAGCCAATTCGTCGAGGTGGAAGGTTTCCCACATGGGAGCACCGCCCCGACCACCGTTCCACCAGTCCGAGTACCACCCCTTCTCGCCGCCGTCGGGCATCACAACGAGCAGATCAGTCGCCTGCGTGAACGCCTCGACGTCGCTGGACTGCGTCCAGTTGAGGTGCTGCCCGGTCGCGCCGTGGAGCAGGAACAACACCGGCCATCGCTTCGTTGGCTGCGCGTCGAATTGACGCGGGACGAGGATCCGCACGCCGACCACGCCCACCGCCGGCGTGTCGATCACGAGATCCCGGATGCGGGCATCAACCGACGTGACGTTGACGATGCGAGCGCCATCATCCGCCGCCTGGCCGATCGTCGGAACCTTCGTCGCCGTCGGGGCCGGCGTGGGCGCCGGCGATGTTGTCGGAGTAGCGCCCGGCGTCAGGGCAGTGGCCGCGGAGGGCGGTCCACCCGAGCCAGACGGCGATCCGACCGCGGGCGCGGCACAGGCCGCGACGAGCAATGCGATGGTCAGGACCGTCAGCACCTTCATGGGCTGGCCTCGCTCCCTCGCGCGACGGCCGTTGGCGCGTCCCGAGCCCACGCGGGTCGCGGCTATCGTTGGCCGTCCCGGGCATCGTGAGCGCCCCGCGAGGCCGGGTCAAGGCGAGGGCCAATCTCCTGCCGCCGTCAGAGCGGGGAACGAGAAGACCCGCCCGGACT
>JALZAF010000152.1 GCA_030948505.1 Chloroflexota bacterium | reverse complement strand
GCGTAGTTCTCGTCGTCGCCACCGTCGCGACGCTCACCGCGGCCGCATTGTCCGCGGCCCGCTCGCCCACACCCGCCCCGGCCCTCGATCCGGGTTCCTTTGTCGTCATCGTTCCACCCGGAGCCGGTGCGGCACGGCCGGCCGTGCGATCTTCCGACCGCATCGCCGACTTCCCCGAGCCGGCGCGATGGATCGGCGCGCGCCCGGTTCCGTTGTTGCCATCGCCTCGTGCCGCGGCAATCGGCGGCTGGGTTCCGACGACACCGCCGGTCGTCCGCCCCCGCCTCGGCACCAGCCACCGTGTCGTCGGGCGGGCGAGCTGGTTCTGCAAGGCGGGCGTCAGCTCGTGCACATCCGGCTACCCCGGCGGGCTGTATGCAGCCGCGGGCTCGGAGCTGCGGATTGGGAACTGGCGCGGCCGGCTGGTCAATGTCTGCAGCGGCGGCCGCTGCGTGATCGTCCGCCTGATCGATTGGTGCGCCTGTGGCGGGTCGCGCGTCATCGACCTCTACAGCGACGCCTTCAGGCAGATCGGCTCGCTGTCCCAAGGGACGCTGCCGGTCACCGTGCGCTGGTGAGGGGGGAGCCCGCGCCGGCCGTTGTCAGGCGTCAGGCTGCGGACGGATCATTTCGCCGTTGGCGGCACTAGTGCGGATCGATATCGCGTCCATCGATGCTCGGAGCACGACCGGCGACACGAAGCCCTGACACGGAGTTCGACGCCTCGACCTTGTCTGGCACCCCACACCTGGGGTATCGATGGGGCGATGGGGGGCGAGCAAGAAGGCGGCCTATCGCCACCCTAATGTTGTCAGCATCGATGAGTGCGATACGGCGAACCCGCCTCCGAACGGCCGAAGGGCCGGCCCGTCGACTTAGCTCCCGCCAACCGCGCCGACGGGTTCGGCCAGCTTCTCGATTCGGATGGCAGTCGCCTTGAATTCGGCCGTGCCGGACTTCGGATCGGTGGCGTCGATCGTCAGCAGGTTGGTCGCCACGTCGTCCTGGAAATGGAGCGTCATGAAGGTCAGCCCCGGCCGCAACGATGGGTCGATCCGCGCGGCGACCTCGACCTGGCCGCGCCGCGACACGACCCGCACGAGCTCGCCTTCGGCAACGCCATACGAAGCCGCATCCTCCGGCGAGATGTCGAGCGATTCGCCCCGCCGCAGCGGCGAGGTATAGCCGGCCGACTGCACACCGGTGTTGTACGAGTCGAGCCGCCGCCCCGTCGTGAGGCGAATGGGGAAGTCGCCGTCCAGCTTGTCGACCGGCGGGTCGTGGTCGACGGCCACGAACGGGACGCGGTTGCCGGGCACCGGGTCTTCCCATAGCCGGCTGTGCAGGAACAGCTCGCCGGGGTGGTTCTCGTCGTAGCACGGCCACTGGATGCCGTTGAGCTCCTCGAGCCGTCGGTAGCTCATCCCGGCGTGGACCGGCGACAGCGAGCGAACCTCGTCCCAGGTCGCCTCGGCCGTGGCCACGCCCCAGTCGGAGCCCATGCGCCGCGCGAGCTCGTACACGATGGCCAAGTCGTCGCGCGCCTCGCCGGGTGGGTCGAGGGCCTTGCGCACGCGCTGGACGCGCCGCTCCGAGTTGGTGACGGTGCCTTCGCTCTCGGCCCACGCGGCGGCGGCCGGCAGCACGACGTCGGCCAGCTCCGCGGTGGCGGTCATGAAGAGGTCCTGCACGACCATGAACTCGCGGGTCGAGAGGAGATGCTTGGCCCGTGTCTGGTCCGCCTCCGACTGCACGGGGTTCTCGCCAATGACGTACAGCGCCTGGAGCTCGCCACGCTCCATCGCGTCGAACATTCCCGAAAGATGGAGTCCCCGCTTCGGCGGGACGGCGACGCCCCAGCGGGCATCGAACTTCGCCCGCAGCTCGTCGTTCTCGACGTGCTGAAAGCCCGGCAGCCGATCCGGCAGCGCGCCCATGTCGCCGCCGCCCTGGACGTTGTTCTGGCCACGCAGCGGGTTCACGCCGCTGCCGTACCGCCCGACGTGCCCGGTTAGCAGGGCCAGGTCGATGAGGGCCAGCACGTTGTCGACCGCATTGTGGTGCTCGGTGATGCCGAGCGTCCAGCAGATCATCGCCTTGTCGGCTTTCGCGAAGGCGTGTGCCAGCTCGCGGATCGCGTCGGCGGGCACGCCCGTCTCGCGCTCGGCGTAGTCGAGGGTGTACGACTCGACCTTGTCGCGATACGCCTCGTAGTCGCTCGTGGCGCGGGCGATGAACTCGCGGTGCTCCAGGCCGGCGGCGATGATCTCGCGGCCCACGGCGTTGGCCAGGGCGATGTCGCTGCCCACGTCCAGGCCCAGCCACGTGTCGGCCCATTCGGCCGAGCTCGTTCGGCGCGGATCCACGGCGTACAGCCGGGCGCCGTTGCGGACGCCACGCAAGAGGTGATGGAAGAAGATCGGATGCGTCTCGCGGGCGTTGCTGCCCCACAGGACGATGACGTCCGTCTCTTCGATCTCGCGGTATGAACTTGTGCCGCCTCCGGCACCGAACACGGTCGCCAGACCGGCGACGCTAGGGGCGTGTCAGGTGCGGTTGCAGCTGTCGATGTTGTTGCTGCCCAGCACGACCCGCGAGAACTTCTGCGCCGCGAAGTTGACCTCGTTGGTCGCCTTCGAGCAGCTGAAGACCCCGAACGTCGTCGGCCCGTGGGCGGCCTTCGCCGCCTGGAAACCAGCGACCGTTCGGTCGAGGGCCTCATCCCAGCTCGCCAGGCGGAGCGGCCCGCCCTTGGAGTCGCGGACGAGGGGCTGGGTCAGTCGAACGTAGCTCTTCGGCACGGGTGTGCCTCCTGCGGAACGACGACGAGCCGAGTGTACGATTGTGTGGTCATGATTGGGCCCCAGATCCCGCCCCAGCCACCGATCGTCTCAGGAACGAAGACGCAGGCAGACCTCGAGCGAAACGCGGAGACCTCGGCACACCGCCGCGAAGACGAGTTGGCCGCGCGGTCACGCATCCAGGACGGCCCGGTGCCCGAGTCGCTGGGGAGCCGCCTCGCATCCGCCCTGAACCGGCTACTGGGCCGCTCTCCCCGCTAGCGCGTCGTTCTCGCGGCCATTCCGTCCGGCTGTGGCCCCCGGATGCCCCATTCGAACCATAGACGCATGGCCGTCGTCGGTCGCACGCTCCGGCCATGTTCGAGTCCTCGGCGGAGCAGGGCACGCTCCACTGCTACCGACACCCCGACCGGGAGACCTACGTCCGCTGCGGGCGCTGCGACCAGCCGATCTGCCCGTCCTGCGCGATGCAGGGTCCGGTCGGCCTGCGCTGGCCGGGTGTGTGGCACCCCGCCGCGAAACCCCCTGACGAACCTCACTCCGCGTCAGCTGGGCGCGGGGATTGCCGTCGCCCTGGGGGCGGGCACCGTGGGCGGCTTCGTGGGTCTCCAGACGGGCTTCTTCCTGTCGATCTGCATCGGGCCCTTGATCGGCGGCTTGATCACCGAAACGGTCCTCCGGGCCACCGGCTACAAGCGCGGCCGGAGGATGCAGCTGCTCGTGGTCGGCGGCATCGTGGGTGGCCTGGTGCTGGCGAGCCTCATCCAGGTGGGCGTGTTCACGACCTCGATCGCGAAGGATCTGCCCCTGACGGCCTACCTGACGGCCGTCCTGATCTCGAGCGCCGTCTACCTCATCGCAGCGATCTTGGGCGGGCTGGCTCGCCTCCGGTGAGCCAGTGCCCGGGGTCGTATGCTGGTCTGGTCCAGTAGGGGAGAGGAGATCTAAGGATGGAGCGTCGGGGTCCTTCCCTGAGCCAACAGGCCGCGTGGGCGGATCGCAACGACGAGCGGATCGCCCAACACCGCGCGGAGGCGGAGCTGGCGGCCGAGATGGATCGAACCGAGGATGGCGATGCTGCTCGCCTGGGGCCGCCGCCTGGGTTTCTGGGCCGGCTGATCTCCCGGGTCCGAATCAGGCTCGGGCGCTAGCGCAGGGCGACGGCCGGCTCGCCCGCCTCGACTCGGCCGACGCGCCACGATAGAACTCCAGCTGCGGCCAAAGCGCCTTCGACCGCAGCCACGTTCGCGGCCGGAATCGCGGCCAACAAACCACCCGACGTCTGCGGGTCGTGGCCCAGCGCGACAAGGCTCGCTGGTACGCCCTTGGCGACTGTCAGGGAGCCCGCGACGAAGCGTCGGTTGTGGGCCGCGCCACTTGTCTCGAGGCCCTCGTCGGCGAGCCCTAGGGCGCCGTCGAGCGCCGGCAGTGCCCTGGCGTCGAAGGCGAACCTGGCCCCGGACGCCCGGGCCATTTCCAGCCCGTGGCCGAGCAGGCCGAAGCCGGTCACATCCGTCGCTCCTCGCACGCCCTGGGCGACCAGAACCTCCGAGGCCGCGCGGTTCAATGACCGCATCTGCTCGACGGCCGCGCCGAAGTCCTGTTCGGACACTTTGCCGCCGCGGTGACCGCTGACCAGCAGTCCGGTGCCCAGGGGCTTGGTGAGGAGCAGGACGTCGCCCGGCCGCGCGCCGCCCTTGCGCAGCAGGTGGTCGGGGTGGGCGGCGCCCACCACGGCCAGGCCGTACTTCGGCTCGCGATCGCGGATCGTGTGTCCGCCGGCCAGCGTTCCGCCGGCCTCGTGAACCTTTGCCGAGGCGGCCTCGAAGATGGCGGCCATCGTGTCCCGCGGCAGGTCCTCCGGAAAGGCGGCGATGGACAGGGCGAACAGCACCCGGCCGCCCATGGCGAAGATGTCGCTGAGGGCATTGGCGGCGGCGATCTCACCGTATAACGCGGGGTCGTCGACCAGCGGCGGAAAGAAATCGACCGTCCCCAGGATCGCCAGGCCAGGGGTAACGACGTAGGCAGCGGCATCGTCCGCCGGGTTCAGTCCCGCGATGAGCTCGCGCGGTTCGACACCGTGGCCAAGGCCGGACAGCGCCTCCGCCAGGAGGTCGGCGCCCAGCTTGGCCGCGCAGCCGCCGCAGTCTGTGAGCTCGGTGAGGCGGATCGTTTGGCTCTCGAAGGTCGTCACGACGCCGATCATAGGCGCGCGGGCGCCGGCGGCACCCGCGTTACCATCGCGCCGGGAGCGGTTGGGTCCCGGTGGGTCCCCTGGTCTTCAAAACCGGTGGCGCGGCGCTCGACGCGGCGTGGTGGGTTCGACTCCCATGCGCTCCCGCCAAGGCCGGTCGCTCCGGCCCGGTCGCCACGGAGACGATGCATGGCCCCGCCGTCGAAGCCCCGACCGCCGAGCGTCGAGCGGCTGCTCGCCGCGGTCCGGCCGCGACTGGGCGACTCGCCGCCGGCGTCGGAGGCCGTTCTCGCCCGCGCCCGCGAGGTGATCGAGGTCGAGCGGGCGAGCCTGCGGGCCAACGGCCGAACCTCCCCGCGAGCCCTCGACGACCTGGCGAGCGATGTCCTCGAGCGGCTCGACCGCGCCGCCGATGGTTGGTCGGCGGGCCTCGTGCCAGTCATCAACGCAACCGGCGTCATCGTCCATACGAACCTGGGCCGCGCGGTGTGGCCGTCCGTTGCGATCGAGGCCGCGCGGGCCGCCGCGGGGGAGCCGCTCCTGCTGGAGCTCGACCGCGACACGGGGCGCCGCGGTCGTCGCTATCGCGCCGCGGAGGAGCTGCTGGTCGCCCTCACCGGCGCGGAGGACGCGCTCGTCACCAACAACAACGCTGCCGCGGTCGCCCTGGCGGTGGGGCTCGCCGGGCGCGGTCGGGGCGTGGCCGTCTCGCGCGGCGAGCTGGTCGAGATCGGTGGCGGGGTCCGTATCCCTGACATCGTCCGCCGGGCGGGCGCCAGGCTCGTGGAGGTGGGGACGACCAACCGCACCCGGGCCGAAGACTTCGGCGCACCGTTGTCGGACGGACGGGCCAGCCTCGTGCTGCGGGTCCATCGCTCCAACTTCGCAATGAGCGGCTTCACCGAGGACCCCGATTCGGCCGCGCTGGCCGTGCTGGTCCACGCGGCTGGCGGGATCCTCGTCGACGACCTGGGCAGCGGCGCGCTGCTCGACACCGCGCGCTACGGGCTGGCCCACGAGCCGATGCCTGCCGAGCGCCTCGCTGGCGGCGCCGACATCGTGACGTTCAGCGGCGACAAGCTGGTCGGTGGTCCCCAGGCGGGCCTGATCGTCGGCCGGGCCGATCTGATCGCCCGAATCAGGAAAGATCCACTGGCGCGGGCGATGCGCCCTGACAAGGTCACCCTGGCCGCCGTGGCCGCGACGCTCGGGCTGTACGTTGCCGGGCGGGCGACGACGGACATTCCGGTCTGGCGGGCGATCGCGACGCCGGCCGCGGAGCTGCGGGCGCGCGCCTCCACCCTGGCCGCCGCGGTGCCTGGCGCGACGGTCACCAGGCTGGAATCGACCGTGGGCGGCGGGTCATTGCCCGGGGAGACGATGCCGTCGTGGGGGATCGCCGTTGCCGCTCCGGCGAGTCGCCTGCTCGCGGCGCTGCGTCGCGGCACGCCCGCCGTCGTGGCGCGTATCGCCGATGGATCCGTCGTCTTCGACCTGCGGACCGTCGAGCCGGCGCGGGATGGCGATCTTGCCGCGGCGATCCGTGCCGCGGCCACCAGCGCCCCGGCCGTCGGCCCAGCGGCCGTCGGCCCAGCGGCCGTCGGCCCAGCGGCCGGTTCGCGATGACCGTCGTCATCGGCACCGCGGGCCACATCGACCACGGCAAGACGGCCCTGCTCCACGCGTTGACGGGCATCGACGCCGACCGCCTGCCAGAAGAGCAGCGGCGCGGCATGACGATCGACGTCGGGTTTGCGCATCTGTCGCTGCCCGACGGCAGCGAGCTCGACTTCGTCGACGTGCCCGGTCACGACCGCCTGGTCGGCAACATGCTGGTCGGCGCCGGGGAAATCGACGCGGCGATGGTTGTCGTGGCCGCGGACGACGGCCCGCGCGCGCAGACCCTCGAGCATCTCGAGCTGCTGGACGGGCTCGGCATTCGCGACGGCATTGCCGTCGTCACCAAGACGGACCTGGTCGACGAGGCTCGGGTTGGCGTGGTCGTCGCGGCGGTGGAGGCGCTCCTCGCCCGGACCTCGCTCGCCGGATCGCCCGTCGTGCCGGCGTCGAGCGTCACGGGGCAGGGCATGGGGGCGGTGAGGGACGCGTTGATTGGCCTGCGAGACCGGGTCCTGTCGCGGCCGGCTCCGGGCGCCGCTCCGGACGGCTCGCTCACCTGCGTCGCGATCGATCGCATCTTCACGGTGCGCGGGCGCGGCGTTGTCGTGACCGGAACCCTGCGCGGCGGAACGTTGGAGCGCGGCGCGCTGGTTCGTCTCGAACCGGGTGCCAGGAGCGCGAGGGTGCGCGAGCTTCAGGTCCACGGCCGGAGCGTGGAACGGGCGAGTGGCGGCCGCACCGCGCTGAACCTGGTCGGCGTCGAGGCGGCGGACCTCGAACGCGGGATGGTCGTGGTCGCCGAGGGCGCGGCGGATGTCGCGGTTCGGGTGAGCAACCGGCTGCTCGTGGCGCTGCGACCGGCCGCCGCGCTGGCGGGTGAGGCAAAGCTGCCATCCGACCGTGCCCGCTTGCGCCTGCACCTCGGCACGGGACAGGTCGACGCCATCGTCAGTCGCGGCGGGCGGATGGCGATCGCACTGCCCGACGGCGAGGTCCCGGCGCTGTTGCGCCTGGCGCGCCCCATCCCCGTCGCGGCGGGTGGCCTCTTCGTATTGCGCCGTCCGTCGCCCGCGGCCACAGCCGCCGGCGGCCGGGTCCTGGATCCTCACCCACCACACGGCGCGGCGCGCCAACGGCTGACCCCCGAGCGGCTCGCGGCGCTGGCGCTCGCGCGGACGGGGCCGGAGGTCGCACACGCCCGCCTCGAGCTCCACGGGGCCCTGCCC
>JALZAF010000326.1 GCA_030948505.1 Chloroflexota bacterium | reverse complement strand
GGTCCGGTTCGCGAGTCGTTCCGCGACGTCAAGTTCCGGATCCAGAGCCGGGTCATCCAGGACCTGGACCCGAAGCTCGACCTCTCCAACCAGGTCGAGGTCCGGCGCCAGATCGAGGAGATCTTCGGCAAGGTCATCGACGAGGAGGGTCTCGCTCTCACCCGCGCCGAGCGGGTCCGGATGCTGGAGCAGATCACCGACGAGATCATCGGCCTTGGGCCGCTCGAGCCGCTGCTGCGGGACGAGTCGATCTCTGAAGTGATGGTCAACGGCCCGCGCCAGGTCTACATCGAGCGCTCGGGCAAGCTCGAGCTGACCAACGTCGTCTTCCAGAACGACGACCACGTCATGCGCATCATCGACCGGATCATCGCCCCGATCGGTCGGCGCGTCGACGAGTCGAGCCCGATGGTCGACGCTCGCCTGACCGACGGCTCGCGCGTCAACGCGATCATTCCGCCCCTGTCGCTGGTCGGTCCCGTTATCACGATCCGGAAGTTCGCGGCCTCCCCCTTCACGGTCGACGACCTGGTCCGGTTCGGGACGGCGACGCCCGACATGTTCGATTTCCTGCGCGCCTGCGTCGAGGCTCGCCTGAACGTGTTCGTGTCCGGCGGCACGGGCTCGGGCAAGACCACGACCCTCAACGTCCTGTCGTCGTTCATCCCGAACGACGAGCGGATCGTGACGATCGAGGACGCGGCCGAGCTCCAGCTCCGCCAGGAGCACGTCGTGACGCTCGAGTCGCGGCCGCCAAACATCGAAGGCAAGGGCGCCATCCCGATCCGCGAGCTCGTCCGGAACGCCCTCCGGATGCGGCCCGACCGGATCATCGTCGGAGAGTGCCGCGCCGGAGAGGCGCTGGACATGCTGCAGGCCATGAACACCGGCCACGACGGGTCGATGTCGACCGGCCACGCCAACTCGCCGCGCGACATGCTGTCGCGCCTCGAGACCATGGTGCTGATGGCTGGCGTGGACCTGCCGGTGCGCGCCATCCGTGAGCAGATCGCCTCCGCGGTGGACCTCATCGTCCACCAGAGCCGGCTCAAGGACGGCACCCGAAAGATCACCCATATCACGGAAGTCCAGGGCATGGAAGGCGACGTCATCGTCATGCAGGACGTGTTCGTTTTCGAGCAGACGGGCGTCGTCGAAGGCAAGATCCAGGGCCGCCTCAAGCCGACCGGGATCCGCCCCAAGTTCGTCGAGAAGTTCGAGGTCATGGGCATTCACATGTCCGCGAACATCTTCGGCTTCTCTTACTGACCACCCTCACAGGAAGGAGGCGGACATCGTGGACACCATGACGATCGCCGTCGCAGGAGCCGCCGCCATGGCGATCCTGCTGATCGCGGCCGGCATCGCGACGTCCGGCGGCGGGTCGGGCATCAGCGCCCGTCTCGAGCGCTACGCCTCCGGGCGGACCGAGAAGACCGTCAGCGGCAGCCAGGGCCTGGCCGAGATGCTGTCTTCGAGCGCGACGCTGGCCCAGTTCAACAAGGTCGTCGAGGCTCGCGACTTCGGGGCCAACCTGTCGCGTGAGATCGCGCGGGCGGACCTCAAGCTCAAGGTCAGCGAGTTCCTCGGCATCTGGGCGGCGGCCATCGTCGGCGTGCCGTTCGTGATGCTCCTGCTCAGCATCGGCGTGCCCGGGCTGCGCCACCCGATCGCCCTGCTGGTCGGTGCCCTCGTCGGCTTCATGCTGCCGCGCTTCTGGCTGGGTCGCCGCAAGAACGGTCGGCTGAACGCGTTCAACAAGCAGCTGCCGGACACGATCACCCTCATCGCCAACGCGCTGCGCGCCGGCTCGTCGTTCCTGCAGGCCATCGAACTGGTGGTGCGCGAGTCGCGGCCGCCGATCTCGACCGAGTTCGGGCGTGTCATTCGCGAGGTCAACCTGGGCCTGCCCTTCGAGCAGGCGCTGGAGAACATGGTCCGCCGCGTCAAGTCGGATGACCTCGAGCTGATGGCGACTGCCATCTCCATCCAGCACACGGTCGGTGGCAACCTGGCCGAGATCCTCGACTCGATCGCCTACACGATCCGGGAGCGGGTTCGCATCAAGGGCGAGATCCGCACCCTGACCGCCCAGCAGCGACTGTCGGGTTACGTCGTCGGCTTCCTGCCGATCGGCCTGGCCGGCTTCATCTTCTTGGCCGCGCCGAAGTTCTTCGACCCGATGTTCTCCAACCCGCCGGGCATCCTCGGCCTGCCGGCCGGCGTGATCCTGCTGTTCGTCGGTGGATTCATGATGTTCATCGGCTTCATGCTCATCCGCAAGATCGTCGACATCGAGGTCTGATTCGAAATGCCTCCCATTCTTCCGATCATCATCGCGGGACTCGCCGCGATGGGCATCCTGCTGATCGTCCTCGGCCTCGCCGGCAAGTCACCGGTCGACCCGGTCCAGGCCCGGCTGACCCAGCTGGGGACGATGCAGGCCAAGAACCTCGAGGAGCTGGAGCTCCAGCAGCCGTTCCTGGAGCGGACCCTCCGCCCGCTGGCGACGCGCCTGTCCGGGACGGTCGCGCGGGTCACGAGCCAGTCATTCTCCGAACGAACCGAGAAGCGTCTCGCGCTGGCCGGTCACCCCGGCAACCTGCGTGTCGGCGACTGGCTGGGCGTCAAGGCCATCGGCTCGATCATCGGCACCATCGTGGCGTTCCTGGTCTTCTTCTTCGCCATGAAGATGGGCGTGCTTGCATTCGCCCTGGCGCTGGTCGGCTCGCTCGCCGGCTACATCGTTCCCGAGTTCTGGCTGGGCGGCCGCGTCCGCAAGCGCCAGCACCTGATCCTGCTGCAGATCCCTGACGCCCTGGACCTGCTCACCATTTCCGTGCGGGCGGGCCTCGGTTTCGACGGGGCACTCGGCAAGGTCGTCGAGAAGCTCAAGGGCCCGTTGACGGACGAGTTCCGCCGCGGGCTGGCAGAGATCCGGGTCGGCAAGTCCCGCCGCGAGGCGCTGCGCGACATCATCCCGCGCACGGAAGTGCCGGCCCTGACGAACTTCATCGGCGCCATCATCCAGGCCGAGCAACTCGGTGTTTCGATCTCCAAGGTGCTGCAGGTCCAGTCCGAGCAGCTGCGCATCGAGCGCCGCCAGCGGGCGGAAGAGCAGGCGGCAAAGGCGCCGATCAAGATGCTGTTCCCGCTCGTCGGCTGCATCTTCCCCTCGCTCTTCATCGTCATCCTTGGCCCGGCGATCATCCTGATCATCACGAACCTCAAGACCGGTTGACCAGGCGGGGCGGCGGCCGCTCCTGATGCCCGAACTGTTCGTCGCCCGCAATGTCACCCGCGACCGGGTCGTGGCCTCGCGCCTCGAGACCGGACGCGGGCTATGGGCCAAGTTCAAGGGCCTGATGGGCCGGCCGGCCCTGCCGGCCGGCGGCGGCCTGTGGCTGCCCGACAGCAATGGCATCCACATGATGTTCATGCGCTTCCCGATCGATGCCGCCTTTGTCGGTGGTCCCGACCGCGACGGGATGCGGGTCGTGCTGTCCGTCCACTCGTCCCTCCGGACGTGGAGCGGGCTGGTGCCGTTCGTCCGCCATGCCAAGGGCGTGCTGGAGCTGCCTGACGGCACGCTGGCCATGACCGGAACCGTGGTCGGCGACCGAATCGCGTTCGAGCTGCCTGCCTAATCCCGGGTCGCCCGGCCGATCCGGTCGGGTGAAGCGCGGGTGAAGCGCTGCCGGCCATCATCGCGGCGTGCGCGCCCCTCCCCTCGCCCGCCTCGTCGACCGGGCCCTGGACGCCGCCTTTCCGGCGCGCTGCGCCGGTTGCGGCCGCGAGGGCCGGCCAATCTGCGATGCCTGCCTGCCCGCCCTTGACGCCCGGCTGGACCAGCCGCCCGGCGTCCCGATCGGGCTGCCCGCGGACCTGCCGGCGCCCCTCCTCCAGCTCGAGTGGGCCGCGGCCTACGGCGGCGCCGTGCGGCGGGCCCTGCACGAGCTCAAATATGCCGGCGAGCGCCGCCTGGCGGTGCCGCTTGGTGGGGCCATCGCCCGGCGCTGGGCACGGGTCGGCGCCGGCGGAGACGTCCTGGTGCCGGTGCCCGTCCATGCCAACCGGCTGCGACAGCGGGGCTATGACCAGGCCTGGCTGCTGGCCGCCGTGGCAGCGGATCTGCTGGGCCTGCCCTTCGCGCCCGTCCTGGAACGGTCGCGCTCGACGATCGCCCAGTTCGACCTGGACCGGCGGGCCCGGGCCGGCAACGTCGCCGGCGCCTTCGGCCTTCGCCGCCTGCCGGCCTCCACGGCCGGCCTCGGTCGACCCCATCCGCTGGCCGGTCGGTGGGTCGTGCTCGTCGACGACGTGGTGACGACCGGCGCAACGCTGGCGGCCTGTGCCCAGCCGCTCCTCCTGGCCGGGGCGCTGGGTGTGTCGGCCGTGGCAGTGGCTCGCGAGCGGTGAGCGCGGGGCGTGATCGCGGGGCCGCCAGGGAGCGCCAGCTCGCCGGCCGTGTGGGGGCCGCGACTATACTCGGCGGCAGCCGTGAAAACGATCGTCAAGGGCAAGAACATCGACGTCCCGGCAGCGGTCCGGAGGTACGCCGAGAAGAGGTTCCGCCGGCTCGAGCGCCTGCTCGACGATCGCAGCGACGCCGTCATCGAGCTGTCCGTCGAGCAGCATCGGAGCGCCGACCACTCGCACATCGTCGAGGTCACGCTGGCCATCGACGGCCAGGTCCTGCGAGGCCACGCCGCCGAGATCACTCACGAGGCGGGCATCGACTCCGTCGTCGATCGGCTGGAGCGGCAGGCGGTCGACTTCAAGGCCAAGCCGCGGCTGCGCGCTCGGCCGGTCGAGGAGAACAGGGTCCTGCGGCGCATCGCCGACGGGACCGTCGAGCGCGAGCGCGATCCACGGATCGTGAAGATCAAGCGCTTCGCGATCGAGCCGATGTTCGAGGAGGACGCACTGGCCCGGATGGAAGAGGCGGGCCACACGTTCTATGTCTTCGTGAACGCCGAGAACGAGCGGGTGTCCGTCCTGTATCGCCGCAACGACGGCGACTACGGCGTCATCGAGCCGGCCATCGGCGGCGACTATGCGTCACGCCAGGGCGCCGGTCAGGACAGGGACCCGGACGAGGGCCGTCGCGGACCGGCCGGCAAGCGCCGCTGACGGCCGCGGACCCTCAGGCCGGGGGCGCGCCGCCGGCTGCTCCCGCGGGAACGACCACACGCCGGTACTGGCCAGCGGTCCGGGCCATGAGGTTGCCGTCCACCAGGTAACGACGCAGCGACGCGACGTCAGGGTGGTAGATCGCCAGCCGCTGGTTGACCTCTTTCTCTGGGTAGACGCGATCCTCGGGGAAGCACCGGTCGAGCAGAAAACGGAGCACGGCGTCGCGCTTCTTCTCCTGGGTCGGGATCGAAACGAGGTGTCCGTCGACCAGGAAGGCCCGCAGGACCTTGGCGTCGTAGGCCGGCAGCGCCTCGCCGTCGGGACCGGGCAGGCTCGCGCCCTCCTCCGTGTCGCTGTGCTCGAGCTGGTCGAGCTTCCGCCCGAGCTGCTGCAGCGCAGAGATGCGCAGGGAGTATTCGACGTACGGGTGATTCGGGCGCGCGTCGGCCAGCCCCGCGGCCTGCAGCCGCTTGAGGTGGTGGACCACGGTTCCGGGCGCCAGCTCCAGCGCGGCGGCCAGCTCCTCGACGGCGTATGGCCGGACGGCGAGCAGGCCGACAATCCGGAGACGCGAGGCGTCGGAGAGGGCTTTGAGGGCGGTGAGCAGTTCTCGATCCATGCATGCAGGATGCGCCTCGATTTGATCCCTGTCAAATCGGGTCCGCCTCGGCTACCATGGCTTCCGTGCTCCCCGAGGGTCGTCGCCTGGGTCCTCACATGCCGCTGGGAGGCGGCATGGTCAAGGCAGTCGATCGGGCCGCCGCGATCGGGGCGACGGCGATCCAGATCTTTGGCGACAACCCCACGGCATGGCGCCGGCGAGCCGAACCACCGACCGAGCAGGCGGCATTCCGCGAACGCCTGGCGAGCCTCGATATCGGGCCGGTCGCGATCCACGCCGCCTACCTCGTCAACCTCGCCGGGGCCGACGAGACTTTCTTCGGCCGCTCCGTCGACATGCTTGGGCACGACCTTCGCGCAGCCCCGGGCTTTGCTGCCCGCTATGTCAACGTCCACGCCGGCTCCCATCGCGACACCACCGCGGAGGCCGGCATCCAGCGGCTGGCCAAGGGTGTCGCGCTGGCCCTCGAGGACGTCGACAGTGGCCCAAATTCGGCGATGCTGGTGCTCGAGAACTCGGCCGGTGGCGGCTTCCCGGTCGGTGTCACGGTCGAGGAGCTGGCGGCCATCGCGGAGGCCGCCGCTGCGCGAGGCGTCGTCGAGACGCGCCTGGGTTTCTGCCTCGACACGGCTCACCTCTGGGCGGCCGGCTACTGCCTGGCCGAGCCGGACGAGACGGACGCGCTGCTCGAGCGCTTCGACCGGCTGATCGGGTTGCGTCGGCTGGCGATGGTTCATCTCAACGACTCGAAGAGCGTCCTGGGCTCGCGCCTGGATCGCCACGAGCACGTGGGCGCCGGTGGGATCGGCGAAGTCGGCATGGCCCACCTGCTCCGTCACCCGCGGCTGGCGCACGTCGCCTGGTACTTGGAGACGCCAGGCATGGAGGAGGGCTACGACGCGGTCAACGTGACTCGTGCGCTCAACCTCGCGGCGGGACGGCCGCTGGCGCCCCTGCCGCCGGAGGCGATGCACCTCCCCAGCCGGTCGCGCTCGGCGCGTACCGGGGGTCCGGCCTGAGCCTCGTGAGCGGAGGCGCCCAGGCGCGACGCGAGCGCTCATTCGAGCTTGTGGCCCTCGTCGGCCTGCTCGCCGTCGCGGCGCTCGCCCGATTCGTGGGGCTGCCGGCGCGCGGCATGTGGGACGCCGACCAGGGCCACGACATGCTGGTCCTGCTGAGCTTCGTGCGCGACGGGACCGTTCCCCTGCTGGGACCGTCGACGTCAAGCGGCGCCTTCCACCACGGCGCCCTGTACTACTACCTCCTCGCTCCGGCAGCTGCCCTGTCCGACGCGGACCCAGGGGCCGTGGTGGCGGCCATCGCGGCAGCCGGCGTGGGCGCCGTCCTCGCCACGTGGTGGCTGGCCCGCTCCATCGCCGGCCCGGTGGCGGGGCTCGTCGCGGGCAGCCTGATGGCGATCTCGGCGTCGGCGATCGGAGAGTCCACCTTCATCTGGAATCCCAACCTCATCCCCCTGTCGAGTGCCCTCACCCTGGCCGCCGCCTGGCGGGCCTGGTCGAGCGGCCGGATGCGCTGGTACGTGGCCGCCGCCGCCGCCCAGGCCGTCACGATGCAGTGCCACGTGCTGGGAGCCGTGCTCCTCGTTCCGCTGGCCCTGATCCTGGTGGCTGACGCCCGCCGGCGCCCGCCGGGAGCCCGGGCGAAGGTGCTGCGGGCCGCGTTAGCTGGCCTGCTGGTCATCGCCGCGAGCTACATCCCCCTCCTGATCCACGAGCTCGGGAGCGGGTTCTCCGAGACACGGTCGGCGCTCGCGTTCCTGGCCGCCGGTGGCGACCCCAGCGCGTTGCCCCTGCTCGTGCGGCTGCCAGTCATCGCCCTGCGGATCCTGTCCTGGCCGCTGACCGGCCTGGTCACGGATGAGCCCGTGGCCGCCCTACTCGTCGCCGCAGCCATCGTCTCGATCCTCGTCTGGCGCGGCCTCCGGGCGACCGGGCCGGAACGGCCGGCCGTCCGCTGGCTGGCGCTGACGCTGGCCTGGAGCGCGCTCGTCCTGGCGATCGTCGCGGCCAACCTGGCGACCGTCGTGCCGGGACTGCCCAACGACCACTACCACGCCTTCCTCGACCCGATCGTGTTCGTCCTGGCCGCGCTCGGTGCGGCCGCCTTGTGGCGGTCCGGCCGGCCTTGGCGGGTCGCGGCCGCGGCAACAATCGCCGTCGTGGCCGTTTTCAACGTCGCCATCTGGCCCCCGGCGATCTCGCCCGACGGCGGCTGGCCGGCCGCGCAGGCGGCGGCCGCGCGGATCGTGGCCACGCTTGGAGGTCGGGAGCCGGGGCTGGCTGGCCTGCCGGCGTTCAAGTCAACCGACGCCCTGGGCTTCCCGTTGAGCCGCGCCGGCCAGCCGCCACTGCCGCTGCTGCTCCAGGACCCGTTGGCGTTCGCCTCCGTCCCGATCGTGCTCAGCTGCGATCGCCTGTTCGAGTCGGTGATTGGCGCGGCCTGCGGCGGGCCGGCAGAGGACATCTGGGCCGCCCGCTGGACGCCCGGGTCGGTCCTCCGCGACCGCTTCGATGCCTCCCCGCGGACCTCGATCTCGATCTACGTGCCGCGCTGAAATGGCGAACGCCGGCCCGTTAGGCCGGCGTTCGCTGTCCCCGAGACCCGGACGTGGAGGGCATCCGGGTCGTGCCCTGATATGCGTTAGAAGCGGCCCGGTGGCCGGCTGGAGGGTCGACTGACCGGACGCGAGCTGCGCAGCCCGGGAGCCGCCGAAACCCCGGCCACGACCGGCGCGGCGCCGTTCGCTCCGCGGCCGAGAGCGTGCTCGGCGGGCCGGTCGGCCCGGTCGGCGACCGGATCGGAGGCCTGGAAAGCCCGCCCGAAGCGGCGCATCCGGACGGCGAGGTAGTACTCCATGATCTGGCGGACCTGGGGCTCGCTCAGCAGGTCGTCGGCGCGGAGGGCGTACTCGACGCGAGCCGTTGGGTTGGTGGCGCCGGCGGCGACGAGGCCCAGGTACTGGGGGGTGTCGGCGTCGTCACGGAGCTCGCGCAGGCCGCGGGCAAGCTTGGTGGCGGTTCCCAGGGATGGCATGCGGTCGCCGCGGATCAGGCGGGAAATGGTCGAGTGGTCGACACCGGACTGCTGGGCAAGCTGCCGCTGCGACATCTTCTTGGCCTTGAGCTGGGCTCGAAGCCACTCGTTGAACGCTCGACCGTTCTGGCTGGTCATCGGTTTGGGGGCGCTCCATCACTCGCAGGAGGCGTTTCCGCGATGCCCCAACTATCGTCTGGAGGCCCCTCAGGCCCTATCACCCGTTCGTACCGCTGAACGTTTCGGGGGGCCATTTCCGGCCGGTCGGTCGGGTGGGCGAAAGGGCGGTCCGGTCCGGAATGATCGGGAGAAAGGGCGGCCAGCCGTCTAGTACGGGCGGCCGGGGGTCCTGGCCGGGGCTGCCTCTCCCCCGGGGCCGGCCCGCTCTCAGGCCGTGGGGGCCGTCTCCGCCACCGCCCCGGACAGGCCTCCTCCTCGCCGTTTCGAGGACAGGGCGTAGGCGATCGAACCCAGGACGATGACCGACAGCACGCTGACGGCCCGGTCGACGAGGGCGATCGTGGCGGCCTCCGTAGGCGCCACCCCGTAGGCCACCGTCAGGACGCCGACGACCCCGGCCTCGACAATCCCAAGTCCGGCCGGGCTGAGCGGCACCGCCGTCAGGAGCGAGCCGATCAGGGCGACGAAAAACGCTCCCGAGATGCCCAGCTGGACATCGGGCAGGCCGAGCGCCAGGACCACGAGGTAGAGGCGCATCGCCTCGCTCGCCCAGACGAGCCCGGTCAGGACGATGAGGGGCGGCAGATGGCGTGGGCCGATCGCCCCGAACACGCCCTCCTCGAAGCGGTCGTAGTACTCGACGATGCGGTGCGGGACGGGCAGGCGGACGAGGATGCGGCGACCGAAGTTGCGCAGGGTGAGCAGCCCCACGGCGAGCAGGACGACCACGCCGACACCGATCCCGAAGACCACCTGGATCTGCGTCGGCAGGCCGTTCCTGAAGCTCCAGAAGCCCGCCGCCAGGCCAAGGATGGAGATCGCGAACAGGTCCAGGATGCGCTCGATGAAGACGGTCCCGAAGGTCCGGCTCAAGGAGACCGAGCTGTTGATCTTGAGCAGGTAGGCGCGGTAGACGTCGCCGAGCTTGGCCGGCACGAGGCAGTTGACCAGCCACGACAGGAAGATGATCTCCGTCGCGTCTCGAATGCCGATCCGGAAGCCCGTGCCCCGCAGGAGCAGCGCCCAACGGTAGCCACGCAGCGGGAAACTCAGGTAGTAGACCGCGAAGGCGGCCAGCAGCAGGCCCCCGTTCGCACTGAGCACCAGGCCCGGCAGGCGTGCCAGGTTGAAGCCGGGCAGGTTGATCAGGACGAGGACGAGGACGATCAGCGGCACGATCAGCGAGGCGATCGTCCGCGGCTGGCGGAGGCGCCGGACAAGCGACAGCTGCTCGGCCGTGACCTCGGTGTCGTCCGGCGCGGCCTCTCCCGCCGGCCCCCCGGGCCCGCCTGGTGGATTCGGATCGGACATGCCGGACGCGGCAGGCCGGCTCGGCTCGCTCACCCTGCCCCCGCGCCGCCGATGATCCCGCCGCCCGGCCGGATCCGGCCGTTGCCGCGTGCCCGCTGGACGAGCGTCGCCACGGGGGTCAGGGCGCGGACGACCATCGACGCCCGACCCGGGACGGCCTCCGTGGCCGCGAGGGCGGCCAGCAGCCCGGCCGGTGTCGAGGGATCACCGGCCATGGCGCTATAAGCCACCGCGACCTCGAGGACCGAATGAGCGTCGGACACGGCCACGCCGGGCAGGCCGTGGGCGCGGGCGAAGTCGGCCGCGAGGTCGTTGCCGCCGCCAACCAGCCGGGCGTTGTGCGTCTCGATCCAGTCGACCATGGGGGCGAGGGCGGCCATCCGGGCGTCGCGCAGGAGGGAGCCCCGGAAGCGGTCGAAAGGGTGAGGGATGCCGACCAGGCCACCCTGCTCGCGGATCGCGACGATCGTCTCGGCCGCCGAGAGGCCAGGGGGTACGGCCCGCTCGAGAAAGGCGGCGATGAGGTCGCCGTCGGCGGTCCGGATCTCCTCGCCAATGATGATCGTCAGGCCTGGCGGCGCCAGGTCCCGCGCCTCGAGCGCACCCTCGATACGGTCGTGGTCGGTGATGGCAAGGTGGGTCAGGCCGCGCGCCGCGGCCGCCCGGACGACGGCCTTGGGCGAGGCGAGCGAGTCGAAGCTGGCGCGGGTGTGGCAGTGCAAGTCAACGAAGGCTCGATCGCCGCCCGGACGACCCAGGGCCGCGTTGGGCCCTCCGCTCCCTCGCTCACGCATCACGGGATGCGCTCGCTCGCGCGCTCGGTCCCGTCTTGCCCTGAACCGCCCTGGCGATCAGTCCAGCGGTCATGCGCTAGATGGCCTGGACGAGCGACTTCTTGAAGAACTCGAAGTGCTCGAGTGCCAGCCCCGTCCCGAGGGCGACGCAATTCAGCGAGTTCTCCGCCACGTGGCACGGCACGCCGGTCACCTGGGTCAGCAGCTTGTCGATGTTGCGCAGCAGCGAGCCGCCGCCGGACATGACCATGCCCTTGTCGATGATGTCGCTGGACAGCTCCGGCGGGGTCTGCTCGAGGACGACGCGGACGGCCGCGACGAGCTGCTGGAGGGGCGCCTCGATGGCCTCCATGACCTCCGAGCTGGTGATCGGGATCGTCCGCGGCAGCCCGGCGATCAGGTCGCGGCCGCGAACCTCCATCGACAGCTCGCGCTCGAGCGGCAGGGCCGTCCCGATCTGGATCTTGACCTCCTCCGCGGTCCGCTCACCGACCATGAGGTTGTACTTCTTGCGGATGTACGTCGCGATCGACTCGTCGAACTTGTTGCCGCCCACACGCAGCGAGGTCGATACGACGATTCCGCCGAGTGCGATGACGGCGATCTCGCTGGTCCCGCCGCCGATGTCGATGACCATGTTGCCGGACGGCCCGCTGATGGGAACGTTGGCCCCGATCGCGGCCGCCAGGGGCTCCTCGATCAGATAGGCCGCCTTGGCGCCGGCCTTGAGGGCGGCGTCCCGGACGGCTCGCCTCTCGACGCTCGTGACCCCGGCCGGGACGCTGATCATGACATCCGGCTTGCTGAGGCTCATCCGGCCCTTGGTGGCCTTGCCGATGAAGAACCGCAGCATCGCCTCGGTGATCACGTAGTTGGCGATGACGCCGTCCTTCATCGGCCGGACGGCCTGGATGTTGCCGGGCGTCCGGCCGATCATCTCGCGGGCCTCCTCGCCGACGGCAACGATGCGGTTGTCGTCACTGATGGCCACGACCGACGGCTCCTGGATCACGATGCCCTTGCCCTTGACGTACACGATCACGTTGGCCGTACCGAGGTCGATGCCGATCTTCATGAGCGGGCCGGCGGCTCTCCTTCTGCGAGGCGTTCGATCTTCGCGCCGAGATCGTGGAACTTGCCCTCGATGTTCTCATACCCCCGGTGGACGTGGTGGGCGCCGTGGATGGTCGTCTGGCCATCGGCGGCGAGGGCAGCCAGCATGAGCGACGCGCCGGCGCGCAGGTCGCCGATCTCGACCTCTGCACCGTGCAGCCTGGCCGGCCCGGAGATGCGGGCGTGGTGGGAGTCCAGGATCTCGACGTCGGCGCCCATGCGGTGCAGCTCGGACAGCCATTCGAGGCGGTCCTCGAAGATCGCCTCGTGGACCGCCGAGCGCCCGGCGGCCTGGGTCAGGAGGACGCACGTAGGTGGTTGGAGGTCCGTGGCCAGGCCCGGATAGGGCGCCGTCTCGATATCGCACGGCCGGAATGAGCCCGGCCCGATGGCGGTCGCGTCGATGTCGATCCGGTCGCCGGTGCAGGTCACGTTCACTCCGGCCTGCGCGACGACGTCGAGGAACGTCCCCAGGTGGTCGCAGGGCGCGCCCTCGAGGGTGACCTTCCCGCCGGTCACTGCCGCCGCAACGACGAACGTGCCCGTCTCGATGCGGTCGGGGATGACGCGGTGCTCGGCGCCCCGGAGGCGGCGCTTACCGACGATCTCGATCGTGTCGGGGTAGGTGCGCTGGACGTCAGCCCCCATCTTCTGCAAGAAGGCAATGAGGTCGTCGACCTCGGGCTCCTGGGCGGCCGGCCGGAGGACGGTGTGGCCCTCGGCCAGGGTGGCGGCCAGGAGCGCGTTCTCGGTGCCCATGACCGACACGAACGGGAAGCGAATCTCCGTGCCGCGCAGACGGCCCGGCGCGGTGGCGAAGTAATAGCCGTTGCGGTAGTCGATCTGAGCGCCCAGCGCCCGCATGGCGTCCACATGGAGATCAACCGGCCGGCGGCCGATGCGGTCGCCGCCGGGGTTGCTGATGATCACCCGGCCGAAGCGCGACAGGAGCGGCCCCAGGAGCATGAAGCTGGCCCGCATCTTGGCCGCCGCCTCGAGCGGCACGAACAGCCATTCGACGTCGCCCGAGGCGACCTCGTAGACGTTCGGTTGCGGATGGTCGACCACCACGCCCAGGTCCCGCAGGGTCTCGGCCATGACCCGCACGTCCTCGATCTCCGGCATGTTGGTGAACCGGCAGCGCTCCCCCGTCAGGGTGGCCGCGGCCAGCATCTTGAGGGCGGCGTTCTTGGCCCCGCTGATCGGCGCCACGCCGCGCAGCGGGCGACCGCCCTCGATGCGGAAGACCTCGCGGGCGACCGGCTCGGGCACGAACTCCCAGTGGAACGGCCGCGCATCTGCCATCAGGGTCGGCTCGATGGCCGCGCCACGATCGGCGCAGAGGCGATCCCGTTGAACACGGGGCTAGCTGCGATGCCGCGGGCCCTCGCGGTGGCGCCGCTCGGCGACCCGGATCCGGAGCAGCGCCTGCTGCAGGGCCGCTCGGGCGGCAGCCAGGTCGGCGCCTTCGTGGAAGCCCGTCTCGAGCGCCCGTTCCGCTTCGCGCCGGGCCTGCTCGGCGCGCTCGAGATCGATCTCCGAGGCCATGTCCGCTGTTTCGGCCATGACCACGACCTTGTCCGGGCGGACCTGCACGAAGCCGCCCACGACGGCGAACGATTCCTCGCCCCCGCCCTTGCGGATCGTCAGCTCGCCGATGCCCAGCGTGGCCACGAGCGGGGCGTGATGGGGCAGGATGCCGAGCTCGCCCTCGCTGCCCGGGATTTGGACGGAGTCGACCTCGTCCGAATAGGCGAGGCGCTCCGGGGTCACGATCTCGAGCAGGATGGGCACGCCTATCCCTGCAGCTTTTCGGCGTTCTTGCGGACGTCCTCGATCGTGCCGGCCAGGAAGAACGCCTGCTCCGGCAAGGTGTCGGTCTTGCCCTCCAGGATCTCCTTGAACGAGGCGATCGTGTCCTTGATGGCGACATAGACGCCCGGGCGGCCGGTGAAGACCTCGCCCACGAAGAACGGCTGGCTCATGAAGCGCTGCAGGCGACGGGCCCGGGACACAGTCGCCTTGTCGTCCTCGGATAGCTCGTCGACGCCGAGGATGGCGATGATGTCCTGGAGGTCGTTGTAGCGCTGCAGGACGCGCTGCGTCTCGCGGGCCACGTCGTAATGCTCCTGGCCCACGACCAGTGGGTCGAGCACCCGCGAGGTCGAGGTAAGCGGATCCACGGCCGGGTAGATGCCCAGCTCGGCGATGCTCCGCTCGAGGCGAATCGTCGAATCGAGGTGGGCGAAGGTCGTCGCCGGCGCCGGGTCGGTGTAATCGTCGGCCGGGACGAAGACCGCCTGGAGGGACGTGATGGAGCCCTTCTTGGTCGACGTGATGCGCTCCTGGAGGGCGGCCATCTCGGTCGCCAGGTTGGGCTGGTAGCCGACGGCGGATGGCATCCGGCCCAGCAGCGCGGAGACCTCCGAGCCGGCCTGGGTGAAGCGGAAGATGTTGTCGATGAAGAGGAGGACGTCGCGGCCCTCCTCGTCGCGGAAGTACTCGGCCATCGTCAGGCCGGTCAGCCCGACTCGCAGGCGCGCGCCCGGCGGCTCGTTCATCTGGCCGAACACGAAGGCCGTCTTCTCGATGACCCCCGATTCGGTCATCTCGTGGATCAGGTCGTTGCCCTCGCGCGACCGTTCGCCGACGCCCGCGAACACCGACACGCCGGCGTGCTCCTGGGCGACGTTCCGGATCAGCTCCTGGATGATGACCGTCTTGCCGACGCCGGCCCCGCCGAAGATGCCGATCTTGCCACCCTTCTTGAACGGGCAGATCAGGTCGATGACCTTGAGGCCGGTTTCGAAGACCTCTACCTCCGTGGTCTGCTCGTCGAACGCCGGCGCCGGCCGGTGGATCGGCAGGACCGTGGAGCGATCCACCTCGCCCTTGCCGTCGATGGGCCGGCCCAGGACGTCGAACACGCGGCCGAGGGTGGCCTCGCCGACCGGCACGCTGATCGGGCCACCGGTGTCGCGTACCTCGACGCCCCGGGCGAGCCCGTCGGTGGTGGTCATGGCCACGCTGCGGACCCAGTTGTTGCCGAGGTGCTGCTGGACTTCGCAGACGAGCGACTGGCCCTTGCCCCGATCGATCTCGACGGCGTTGTAGATCGCCGGCAGCTCGCCGGCCTTGAACTCGATGTCGACCACCGGGCCGGTGATCTGGATCACCCGGCCGGTGCCGGTCTTCGCGGCCCCCCCGGCGGGCGCCTTGGTGGCGGCTTTCGGGGCGCTCCGCGCGGCCGCCTTGGCGGTGGGCTTGGTGGCGGATCTGATGGCGGTCGCCATGCTGGTGTTTGCCTCCTGTGTCGCGCCGGTCAGCGGACCTGGGCGCCGGTTGCGATCTCGATCATCTCGCGCGTGATGTTGGCCTGACGGACCTTGTTGTACGACAGGGTCAGGTCGTCGATCAGCTCTTCCGCATTCTCCGTCGCATTCTTCATCGCCACCATGCGGCTCGACTCCTCGCTCGCCTTGGCCTCGAGGACGGCCTGGAAGATCCGGCTTGCGACGTAGCGCGGCAGCATCTGCTCCAGGACGACTCCGGCGCTCGGCTCGAAGATGAACTGGTTGCCCGGAATGCCCTCCGTGTCCTGGGCCGGCTCGACTGGCAGCAGGCGCTCGAGGGTGGGGCGCTGGACGAGCGTCGACTGGAAGTGGCTGTAGACGAGGTCGATCCGGTTGGATCCGCCGCCCACGTACTCGTCGGTCGCGAGGCGGGCGAGGGGCAGGATGTCGGCGAAGGACGGCCGGTCGCCGAAGCCCTCGAAGTGGGCGACCAGGGGCACCCGCGAGCGGCGCATCGCGTCGCGGCCCTTGCGCCCCACCGTCACCACCGCCAGGTCCTCGTGGCTGGCAGTGATCTCGCGAGCCGCGAACCGGATGGTGTTGGTGTTGAGCGGGCCGGCCAGGCCGCGGTCCGTGGTGATGAGCACGAGAAGACGCCGGCCGCCCTCCCGTGCGGCCAGCAGCGGATGGTCCTCGCCGGTGAGGACGGCCGCCAGGTCGGCCAGGACCTCGTCGATCTTCTGGCTGTAAGGGCGTGCAGCCAGGGTGGCGTCCTGGGCGCGCTTCAGCTTGGACGCGGACACGAACTGCATCGCGCGCGTGATCTGCTTGATGTTCCGGACGGCGCCGATGCGCCGCCGGATCTCACGCTGGCTTGCCACCGTCGGTGCGACCGGTCCGCCCGGCCGGCTTCGCGCGCATGGTCTTGACGGGCCGCGGCTTCGCGGGCGCCGCCTTCACCGCAGGCCCGGCCTTGGCCCCAGCCGGGGTCGCCTTTGCAACCGGGCCAGCCTTGCCTCCAGCCGGAGATGCCTTGCCGATTGGCTCCGTCTCGCGCGCGGCAGGGCGGTCACCGTTCGTCCCCGAGGCCGGCGCGCTGGTCGCAGCAGACACGGCGGGCTCGGCAGCTGCCGCCACTTCGCCGGACTTCGCAGCCGGTCCCGCCTTGTCCGACTTGGCCTTGTCGGCCTTATCGGCCTCGGCCTTTTCGGCCTTTTCGGCCTTCGCCTTGGCCTTGGCCGGCTCCATGCCGAAGACCTGGGTTCGGAAGGCCTCGATCGCCTCGTCCAGCTTGCCCCGCAGCTCGTCGGTCAGCGCCCGCGTCTTGCCGAGCTCCTTGAGGATGGCCGGGAACTCGGTCTCGAGGAAGCGGTAGAAGCCCGTCTCGAACTCCTTGACCCGCGGCGTCGGGACGTCGTCGAGCTTGCCCGTGGTGGCGGCATACAGGATGGCCACCTGCTTTTCGACCGGCAGGGGCTGGTACTGGGGCTGCTTGATGACCTCGGACAGCTTCTCGCCCCGGGTCAGCTGATCGCGCGTGGCCTTGTCCAGGTCGGACGCGAACTGGGCAAAGGCGGCCAGCGAGCGGTACTGGGCGAGGTCCAGCTTGAGCGGCGCGGCGACGCTCTTCATGGCCTTGGTCTGGGCGGCGGAGCCCACCCGCGAGACGGAGATGCCGATGTTGAGCGCGGGCCGCTGGCCGGCGTTGAACAGGTCCGTCTCAAGGAAGATCTGGCCGTCGGTGATGGAGATGACGTTGGTCGGGATGTAGGCGGACACGTCGCCCGCCTGGGTCTCGATCATCGGCAGGGCCGTCAACGAGCCGCCACCGTTCTCGTCGTTGAGACGGGCCGCCCGCTCCAGGAGGCGGCTATGGAGATAGAAGACGTCGCCCGGATAGGCCTCGCGGCCGGGCGGACGGCGGAGCAGCAGGGCCATCTCCCGGTACGCCCAGGCGTGCTTGGACAGGTCGTCGTACACGCACAAGGCGTCCTTGACCGTCTTGCCTTCCAGCTGGACGCCGTCCTCCATGACCTCCTCGCCCATCGACGCGCCGGCGTACGGGGCCAGGTACTGCAGCGGCGCCGGGTCTTCCGCGCCGGCCACGACGACGATCGTGTGGTCCAGGGCCCCGTAGCGCTCCAGGACGGCGACCGTCTGGGCCACCGTAGACAGCTTCTGGCCGATGGCGACGTAGATGCAGACGAGGCCCTGGCCCTTCTGGTTGATGATCGTGTCGATGGCGAGGGCGGTCTTGCCGGTCTGCCGGTCGCCGATGATCAGCTCGCGCTGGCCGCGTCCGATCGGGATCAGCGCGTCGATCGCCTTGATGCCCGTCTGGACCGGCGTGTCGACCGACTTGCGGACGATGACGCCGGGCGCGATGCGCTCGACCGGGCGCGTCTTGGTCGCTTTGATCGGGCCCTTGTCGTCGAGCGGCTCACCGAGCGGGTTGACCACCCGACCGAGCAGCGCCTGGCCGACCGGGACCTCGACGACCCGGCCGGTGGTCTTGACCGTGTCGCCTTCCTTGATCGACTCGGCGTTGCCCAGGATGACCGCCCCCACGGTCTCCTCCTGGAGGTTGAGGGCCATGCCCATCACGCCGTTCGGAAACTCGAGCATCTCCTGGGCCAGGGCGCCCGCGAGGCCGTAGATCTGGGCAATCCCATCGCCGACCTCGACGACGGTGCCGACGCTGCGGGTCTCCGTCTTCTCGTCGAAGCCCTCGATTGCCGACTTGATGATGCTGATGATCTCGTCTGAGCGAATGGCCATCGGTTCTCCGTTCGCGGCCGCCGGCTGGCGGCCGCCGATTGTGAAAGTGGGCTAGCTGCCGAGGGCCCCGTGGGCGCGGCCGCCGGAAATCAGTTGGTGGCGCAGGCGTTCGAGGCGGCCCCGGACGCTGGCATCGATGAGCCGATCGCCGATGCGGACGGTCAGCCCGCCGATGAGCGCCGGATCGACCTGCACCTGGAGCTCGACCGTAGCGCCGGTCATCGCCCGCAGGCGCTCCTCAATGGCGGTCGTCTCGTCCGCCTTGAGCGGGACCGCCGTCGTGATGATCGCCGTCACGATGCCGCGCTCGGCGTTGACCAGGCGGCGGAACTCCTCGGCGATCGCGCCGATCAGCTCCAGCCGGCCTCGCTCGACGAGGAGCCGAACCAGGTTCGCCACCGCGGGGCGGACGCGCTTGGCGAGCAGCCGATCGACGATCCCGGACCGCTCGGCAAAGGGCCGCGACGGGTCATCGAGCAGGCGGGCCACCCGCTCGTCGCCGATCAGGGCAGCGGCCGTCTGCAGGTCACGGCCCCAGGCATCGATCGCCCGGTCGCGCGTCGCGAGCTCGAAGGCGGCCTCGGCGTAACGGCGTGGGGCGGTGGTGGGGCGGGGCATCAGCGCTTTCGCTCCCCTGGCACGGCCGTCTCGCTCAGGAATTCCTCGACGAGACGGCGCTGCCGGGCGTCGTTCATCGATTCACCGACGACCTTGCCGGCGGCGGCCAGGGCGAGGTCGGCCACCTCCGCCCGCAGGTCCCCGATGGCCCGCTGCTTCTCGGCCTCGATGTCCGCACTGGCCCGAACCCGCAACCGCTCCAATTCCTCGCGCGTGGCGGCGATGTCCGCCTCGCGCGTCTCCTGGGCGACCTTCTGGGCCCGGTCGATGATCTGGTTCGCCTCGGTTCGCGCCTGGGCGAGGGCCGCGAGACGCTCCTGCTCGGCGGATTCACGGTCACGTCGCGCCTGCTCGGCATCCTTGAGGCCCTGCTCGATCCGATTTCGCCGCTCGGCCAGCATCCTGCTGACCGGCCCGAGGGCGAAGACGTAGAGCAGGGCCAGGAACAGCAGAAAGTTGAACGTCGCGACGATGACCCAGAACAGGTTGATCTGGAACGGGCCGCTCGCTTCCGCGGTCAGCCCGGGCAGCGCGTCACGCGCAACCGCGCCGGCGATGGCGAGCATGTCCACGAGGGTTCCTGCCGCCTACTTGATGAACAGGGCCAGCAGTCCGACGACGATGGCCAGCACCCCGAGGCCTTCGGCGAAGCCGGCCAGGATGATGGCCAGGCCGCGGATCTGGGCCGTCGCGTCCGGGTTGCGCCCGATCGCGCTGCTGGATAGTCCCGCCAGGATGCCGATCCCGATGCCCGGCCCGATGACCCCGAGGGCCGCGAGACCTGCGCCAATGTGCTCCGGCATGTGAACCCTTCCTCCTCTGTGGCCGGACGGCTGCCCGGCTGCGATCTCGATGGTGACGTGAATGCTAGTGGGTCGCGCTCGCAGTTCCCGTCGTCAGGGGAGGGCCCATGTTGCCCTCCGGCAGGTCGCGCAGCTCAGGCGCCGCCCGGGCCTCCTCCTCGTGGCTCTCGATGGCGATGAGGGTGAACATCAGGGTCAGGGTCGAGAAGATGAGCGCCTGGACGAAGTTCAGCAGGAGCTCCAGGCCCAGCATGCCGACGGGAATGATGGCAATCGTCAGCGCTGTGAGGACGCCCAGCGCCACTTCCCCGCCGAAGATGTTGCCGAAGAGCCGCATCGACAGCGTGACCGGCTTGATGAACTCCAGGAAGAACTCGATGAGGCCAACGAACAGCGCCACCAGCCCGTTCCCGAAGCCCTCCTTGAAGCCCGAGAAGACGAAGAACTTGCCCAGGTAGCCCCGGACCCCGAGGCGCCTGAAGCCCTGGTATTCGAAGTAGAAGAACGAGCACAGGGCCAGCCCGATGGTGATGTTGACGTCGCTGGTCGGGGCTCGCAACGCCTCGACGCGGCCGAAGATCGGCAGCAGCCCGCTCCAGTTCGAGAACAGGACGAACAGGAAGAAGGCGGCGAAGACCGGCACGTACGGCCTCGCCGCCTCCCCACCCAGCGAGATGGCGAAGTTCTCGAGCGCCTCGAACAGGAACTCCACTGCATTCTGGACCCGGGTCGGCACGAGCTTCAGGCCGCGGGTGGCCAGGATGAGCACAGCCAGGACGACCGCGATCACCAGCCAGCTGGTGAAGAGGGTCGAGGAGATGCTGGGGTGAAAGAACAGGATCTGCCCGGCGGCGGGCTGGTGTCCCGGGTCGAAATCCCAGACCACGGCCGGCGCTGGAAGCTCCAGGTTGGCGGTGATCAGGTCGGGGATGCCGGTGATCGGCTGGCCCGGTGCGTCCTTCGGATAGGGCGGGATGAAGAAGAAGGCGAGCACATCCAGGACGATGATCGCCGGGATGAGGATCTTGAAGATTGAGGCGGCCGAACGGCCCTTGGGCGCGGATTCCGGCTGGTCCGCGGTGGATGAGGACGGGGCCTCGGCGGCTGGCGGCGGCGGCTCGGCGGCAGGCGATGGGCGGACTCGGCCGCGGCTGGCAGCGGCACGCGGGGCGCTCCGGTCGCGCGAGGCGTCACCGACGCGCGAGGCGTCACCCGGCCCCTGGCGCTGATCCATCGACACGCTCTCTCCATCAATCGGGGGGCGCGATGGACGCGCCCGCCGTCAGATCAGTCGAACCTCGCCAGGAACCGCTTGATCAATCGGGCCGCGCCGACGGCGCCGATCCCGAAGCCACCCAGGAACCCGACCACCACGAGGATGGGATTGGTCCCCAGTTGGACGTCCAACCAGTGTCCTGCGAGTGCCCCTGCCAGGGTCGTGATCAGGAGTACGAAACCGATCTCGGAGAACAGGGCGAGGTAGCCACCGGCCGTTCCGGGGTCGTTCATTGGGCGACCTGACAAGGCGGCGGGAGTATAGCAGCTGCGCCGTTCCGAACCCCTTGCGAGGGTCTCAGTGGCGGTCGTCCGGGCCGTGTCCGTTGGCGTACGACTCGGCGTCCAGGGCGCCGTCACTGAAGCCGCCCCAGGCGAGGAAGAGCAGGACCAGGCCAGTGCCGACCAGCACGCCCAGGAAGGCATACACCTGGCTCGCGCCAGACAGTACGAGCGACAGCACGCCCAGGCCCACGCAGATGGCATAGATCAGCAGGACGGTCTGGCGGTGCGACAGGCCCAGGTCGAGGAGCCGGTGGTGGATGTGGCCTCGATCCGGCGTGAACGGGGACCGCCCGCCCAGGACTCGCCGGACGATGATCCAGAAGGTGTCGATGATCGGCACGCCCAGGACCAGCAACGCGACCGCCACCTTGGCGCTGCCCAGGATCGACAGGACAGCCAGCGTGTAGCCGATGAACATCGTCCCGCTCGTGCCCGCGAAGACCATCGCCGGATGGAAGTTCCAGCGCAGGAACCCCAGCAGCGAGCCGGCCAGGATGACGCACAGCAGGGCCACGAACGGCTGGCCGATCTGGGTCGTGAGGCTGATCACGCCCAGGGTCAGCGCGGCGATGAGGGCGATCCCCGAGGACAGCCCGTCCAGGCCGTCGATGAAGTTCACGCTGTTGATCATGCCCAGGATCCATAGCACGGTGAAGCCGGTGGCGAACGGCTGGTCGATCTCGATACTGTCCTTCCCGAACGGGTTGTTGACCAGTCCGATCCCGATGCCCAGCGCGACGGCCCCGAAGGCCAGGCCCAGCTGTCCCACCAGCTGCCAACGCGCCCGGAGGTTGAGGTAATCGTCAAGCGCGCCGATGACTGCCGCGGCCGCCCCGCCGGCGAGCAGCGCCAGCAGCTGCCCGCCGTCCAGGGTGGGTGTCCGGATCAGCCCCAGGCCGTTATTGAGAAATACGGCCGCGACCGCCACCACGAGGAAGGCAATCACGATGGCGATGCCCCCGCCGCGCGCCACGGGGTGGGTGTTGACCCGCCGGTGGTTGGGGCGGTCGACGATCCCCAAACGGACCGCGGAGGTGCGGACCAACGGGGTGAGGCCGTAGGCGATGGCGGCGGCGGCGAGGAACGCCACGACGAAGATCGGCAGGTCCGCGCCTGCCGAGGGGACGAACTTCACGTTCGCGGCAGGCCGGGCACCGGGAACCGGTCGACCATCTGGCGCACGTCGATCGCCAGCCGCGCCTGGGCGGCGGGCTCATCCCGGCTGCGGATGGCCTCGACGATGAGCCGCCCGATCGTTCGCATCTCGCCAGCCCCGAAGCCGCGGGTCGTGACCGCCGGCGTCCCGACCCGGATGCCCGACGAGACATTCGGCGGCTGTCGATCGAACGGGATCGCGTTCTTGTTGACGGTGATGCCGATCTCGTCCAGCAGGTGCTCGGCCTCCTTGCCGGTCACCCCGAGCGGCGTGACGTCGACCAGCATGAGGTGGTTGTCCGTGCCGCCGGACACAACGCGCATGCCCTGCCCGGCCAGCGACTCCGCCAGCAGGCGGGCGTTGTCGACCGTGCGCCCGATGTCGGTTCGGAAGTCGTCTGTTGCGGCCAACCGAAAGGCGACGGCCTTGGCGGCAATGACGTGCATCAGCGGACCGCCCTGCACGCCCGGGAAGACCGTCTTGTCGACGGTCGCGGCGAGCGACGTCTTGATGTTCGGGAACGCCGCGGGGTCAACCTCCGGCGGCAGGTCCATGCGCGAGAAGATGAGGCCGCCGCGTGGGCCGCGCAGCGTCTTGTGGGTCGTCGTGGTGACGATGTCGGCGTGGGGGAACGGGCTGGGATGGCGGCCCGCGGCGACCAGACCGGCGACGTGGGCCATGTCGACGAACAGCAGCGCGCCGACGCCGTGGGCGATGGCTGCCATGCGCTCGAAGTCGATGATCCGCGGATAGGCCGATGCGCCGGCGACGATGAGCTTGGGACGGACCTCGCCGGCCTGCCGCTCGAGGGCGTCGTAGTCGATCCGCTCGTCGTCTTCGCGCACGCCATAGGCATGGACCTCGAACAGGCGGCCGGAGAAGTTGAGCTTCATACCGTGGGTCAGGTGGCCGCCCTGGTCCAGCTTCATCCCCAGGATCCGGTCGCCGGGATCGAGGACGCTGAAGTAGGCGGCCATGTTGGCCTGCGCCCCGGAGTGCGGCTGGACGTTGACGTGCTCGGCGCCAGGGAAAAGCGCGAGGGCCCGCTGCTGGGCCAGCGTCTCGGCCACGTCGACGAACTCGCAGCCTCCGTAGTAGCGCTTGCCGGGCAGCCCCTCCGCGTACTTGTTGGTCAGCCAGCTGCCCTGTGCCTCCATCACCGCCGCGAAGGTGTAGTTCTCGCTGGCGATGAGCTCGATCTTGTCGTGCTGGCGGGCTCGCTCGCCCTCCATCGCCGCCCACAGCTCCGGGTCAACGTCGGCGATTCGCGCCCAGCCGAGTCCCGGAACGTCAGCGATCGTCATGCCTGGGCTCCCTTCCGGGCCGCGCGGTGTCGACCGCGCAGTCTGTCGACCCGCGCAGCTTGTCGACCCGCGCTGTTTGTCGACCCCCTCGGGTCGCGGCCGATGTCGTCCGAAGGGGCCTATCTTCCCACGATCGCCGGGCCTCAAGGCCGCAGGTCGTGCTCCAGGCCAGCCGCGTCCAGGACAGCCGCCAGCCGATCGGCGCCGATGGCGCCCAGCCGCAGGATCCGGGGCCGCCCGGCGCTGCAGTCGACCACCGTCGAGGGCACCCCGCCCTCGCTCGGACCGCCGTCGACGATCAGGTCGATGCGCCCGCCCAGCGTCGCCAGGACCTCCTGGGCGGAACGAGCCTCCGAAGCCCCGGACAGGTTGGCCGAGGTGGTCGGGATGGGACCGACCGCCCGGGCCAGCGAGCGAGGAACGTCATGATTCGGGATGCGCACGCCGAGCGCCTGCGTTCCGGCGGTCAAGGCCGCGGGCAGTGGTGCTCCGGCACGGAGCGGAAGCACGAGCGTCAGGCCGCCGGGCCACAACGCCGCGAGCGCATTCGCTGCGGCGGAGAGCTCGACCCAATCGGCAAGCTGGTCGAGCGCGTCGACCAGGACCATGACCGCCTTGTCCGGCGGGCGCGCCTTGATCTCGAAAAGCCGCTCCACCCCTGCGGCGGCGCCCAGGGCGACCGCGATGCCGTAGACCGTGTCGGTGGGAATGGCGACCACGCCGCCCTCGCGCAACGTCGCCGCAGCCGCCTTGCGGCCGGCCGCCCCGTCCGGCACCACCCGCGCAACCACGATTCAGGCTCGGGCGATCCGCGCCACCCGCGGATGGCCGGCCAGGTCGAGTTCGATGGCGCACGTCCAGCCGGGCAGCTCGCGGCGAATGAGCGCGCTCACGCCGTCGGCCTGGTCGGACCCGATCTCGAGCAGGGCCATGCCGTCGGGCGTGAGCGCCTCCGGCAGCCGGGCCAGGAGCCGAGCGATGACGGCCAGGCCATCTGGCCCCCCGTCCAAAGCCCCGCGCGGTTCAAACGATGCCGCCACCGGCAGCCCAGCGATGGCCCCCGAGGGCACGTAAGGCAGGTTGGCCAGGACGAGATCGAAGGCGGTGGCCACGACCGGCGGCAACAGGTCCGCCTCGATGAAGCGGACGTGATCGGCCACCGCGTGACCGACGGCATTCTCACGGGCGAGCGACAAGGCCGCCGGGTCATCGTCGATGCCGATGACCTCGACCTCGTCCCGGATGCCGCGCCGGCGGAGGGCCACCGCCAGGCTGACGGCGATCGTGCCACCGCCCGTGCCAACGTCGGCGATCCGCAACGGCGGCGTGCCGTGGGGGCGGGGTGCGCCGGCGAGGCGCGCCATGACAGCTGCCTCCGCCAGCTCCACCAGCCGCTCTGTCTCCGGTCGCGGGATGAGGGCGCGCGCGTCGGCCGCGAAGGCGAGGCCGTAGAACTCCTTGAAGCCGCGGATGTAGGCCACCGGCTCGCCGGCCGCGCGGCGCTTGAGGTCAGCCTCGAATCGCTCGGCGGCGCCATCCCCGACGGCCGCCTCGGGGTGCGCGATGATGACCGTCCGGTCCGTGCCGATGGCGTGCGCGAGCAGCAGCTCGGCGTCGAGGCGGGCACTTTCCGAGCCGGCCGCCCGGAGCCGCTCCGTGCCGCTTCGAACGTGGTCCTGGACGGTCGCCATGGCCAACCCCGCCAGGCCGGTCAGAGACGGATCGTGACGGAGATATCGCCGACCTTGCGCAGCACCTCGGCGCTGGTGGTCCCGCGCCAACGATGGAACAGGAGGTCGACCGCGGCGTCGCCGACGCGGAGGTTGGTGAGGGTGACCTTGCCCAGCCAGTCCGGCAGGTTCGGCCGGAACAGCTCCAGCTCGCCCCGCTCGGCGTGCGCCTGGAGGCCGAGCATCGCCTGCAGGAAAAGGAACGGCGCGCCCGCGGCCCAGGCCTGCGGCGAGCACGCGACGGGATACGGAACGGGCTGCGGCGACGTCTCGCGGTCGAAGCCGCAGAACAGCTCCGGCAGGCGGAACTCGGGGAATTGCTGGGCAGCCTCGAACACGCTGGAGACCACCTTGTTCGCCTCCTCGTGCAGCCCGTACCGCTTCAGCCCGCCGGCCACGAGCGACGTGTCGTGCGGCCACACCGTGCCCGTGTGGTAGCCCAGCGGGTTGTAGCCGGCCTGACCGGAGGCGTAGGTGCGAATCCCCCAGCCGGAGAACAGGTCCGGGCTCAGCAGACGCTCGGCCACGCTGCGGGCCCGGGCCGGCGAGATGATGCCGGTCCACAGGCACTGACCGGCGTTGGAGCCGATCGCGTCGGCCGGCCGCTTGTCCGAATCGAGGGCCATCGCGTAATAGCCCTGGTCCTCCACCCAGAAGGCCTTCTCGAAACGATCGCGCAGTGTCGCCGCCTCGGACTCGAGCCGGTCGGCCAGGTTCGTATCGCCGCGCACGCGGGCCAGACGGGCGAGGCGCGTCTTGGCATCGAAGACGTAGCCCTGGACCTCGGCCAGGGCGATCGGCGGTTGCGCCTGCCGGCCGTTTCGATCGCGGATCGCGTCGTGCGAGTCCTTCCACCCTTGGTTGAGCAGCCCCTTGTCGGTTCGGCGGCTGTACTCCACGAACCCGTCACCGTCGCGATCGCCCCAGTGGTCGATCCACTCGAGGGCGGCCAGGGCGTTCGGCCAGAGCCTGTCGACGAGGGCTCGGTCGCCGGTCCAGTCGTACGTCGCCCCCAGCAGGATGAGCCACAGGGGCGTCGAGTCGACACTGCCGTAATAGGGCCGGAACGGCAGCTCGTGGGTGGCCGCCATCTCGCCGGTTCGAAGCTCGTGCAGGATCTTGCCGGGCTGTGCGTCGCGCTCGTCGTCGACCTCGGTCGCCTGGCGCGCGGCGAGGACATCGAGAGTCTCGACGGCCACCTGGGGGCGGACGGCAAGCACCTGCAGCGCGGTGATGATCGAGTCGCGCCCGAACAGCGTCGAGAACCACGGCACCCCGGCGGCGATGTACCGCTCGCCCTCGGACGGGCCGGCGTTGACGAGCAGGCGCAGGTCATTCATGCCGCGGGTCAGGGTCAGGTTGAACAGCTCGTGGTCCGTCGAGACCGCGGTTGTTCCGCGCGTCCAGGCGTGGTAGGCGACCGCGCCGTCATCGGCGGACAGCTGGGGCACGTCCGGGAAGAGCGCTTCGTCGGGGGCATCCGAAACCGGAACCTGGGTCGACCAGATCACCCACGAGATGTCATGCCGGGCGCCGGGCGCCAGGGAGAAGGACCAGCGCAGGCGGATCCAGCCGCTCAGCCGGTGCCGCTCCCCGTCCGGTCCCGGAGCCACCTCACCGGGCGGCTCCAGGAAGCTGAGATGCGTCCTGCGGCGCACGCCGTCCAGGCCGTCGTAGCGGAACGTGACCCGCTCGCCGGCGACCGCCACCGGCAGCAAGCGTCCGCGTTCCTTCCTCGGGTAGCCGCGGACCTCGAAGATGTCGGCGTTGTCGGCGGCCAGCTCGAGCTCGACCTCGACCGACTCCTCGACCTCTGCGTGGTTGACCACCCGCAGCCGCTCCTGGAGCGCATCGTTGGACAGCAGTCGCTCGCGCGAGATGCCGAGCTTGCGGCTGGCCAGCGAGTCCCCGGCGCCCATCTTGGCGCCCGGATTGCGATCGATGCTGGGGTTCGTCAGGTGGATCGTGCCGCGGTAGTTGCCGCCCATCGAGCCCTGCAACAGGACCGGCCGGACGCCGCCGATGCGAAGCACGAGGGTGGACAGGATCCGCGTGTCACCGAGGTACAGGCCCAGGCCGCGGGAGTCGGCGTGGATGTCGCCGAACTGGTCGGTCAGCAGGAACAGGTTCTCGTGCTTGAGTACCTGGACGTTGCCCAGGTCGGTTGCCTTCTCGATCGGAGCCACGCGCGGCTCGAAGTAGCGGACCTGGTCGGGCGAGGTGGGCGGAGTCTTGGGCACGGCGCCGGCCGTGCCCTTCGTCCGGGCGTCAGCGGCCCGTGCCATTGGTGCCCTCCGTTATCGATGCGAGGCGCTCGGCCTGGTCGGCCATGACGAGCGCGTCGATCAGCTCGTCGAGCTCGCCGTTGAGTACCGCCGGCAGGTTGTGGAGCGTACGGCCGATGCGGTGATCCGTGACCCGGTCCTGGGGGAAGTTGTACGTCCGCACCTTGTCCGACCGGTCTCCCGCCCCCACCATCGAGCGGCGGGCGGCCGAATCCGCCTCTCGCTGCTTCGCCAGCTGGCGATCGTACAGCCGGGTCCGCAGCACCGACAGCGCCTTGGCCTTGTTCTTGTGCTGGCTCTTTTCGTCCTGGATCTCGACCACGAGGCCGGTCGGCAGATGGGTGATACGGACGGCCGAATCGGTCGTGTTGACGGACTGGCCGCCCGGTCCCGACGAGCGCTTGACGTCGATCCGGAGGTCCCGGACCTCGTCGATCTCGATCTCGACCTCGTCAGCCTCGGGCATGACCACGACCGTGACCGTTGAGGTGTGGATGCGGCCGGACGATTCGGTGGCCGGGATCCGCTGCACCCGATGGACGCCACCCTCGAATTTCAGGCGGCTCCAGGCCCCGTCGCCGTGGACCTCGACGATGGCCTCCTTGACCCCACCGATGCCGGTCTCGTTGAGGCTGATGACCTCGCGCGAGAACCGGTGCCGCTCGGCATAGTGGAGATACATGCGCAGGAGCTCGGCGGCGAACAGGGCGGCCTCGTCGCCACCCGTCCCGGCGCGGATCTCCATGATGACGTTGCGGTTGTCGTTCGGGTCGCGCGGCAGGAGCAAGACCTTGAGTTCCTCGACCAGGCGGGCCTCGTCGGTCGACAGCCGGTCGATCTCGTCGCGGGCCATGGCCTTGAGCTCGTCGTCGGCGTCCGCGTCGCGCACCTCCCGGGCCCCGACCAGCTCCGAGCGCGTGGCCTGGAGGCGGCGAAACGCGGCGACGACCGGCTCCAGCCGGGCCATCTCCTGGCCCAGGCGGCGGATGGCCCTGTGGTCGGCGGACGTCTCGGGCCGGGCGAGCTCCGCCCCCAGGTCGTCGTACTGTCGCGCGACGTCGGCCAGCGTCGTGTCGAGGTCGCTCATGCCCCTGGCAGCGGGGGGTCGATCGTGATCGTGGCCACGGCCTCTGCTTCGTCCATTCGTCGCGGGGCGCTCCCGGCGACCGGCAGCGCCAGCGGCTGGCGCGCCAGCTGAGCGGACCCTTCCGGCAGCGGCTCCCCGTCCGCTCTGAGGGCCTCTTCCATCGACACGATGGCGACCTCGATCATGTCGTCCGTGGGCTGCCGGGTGGTGATCATCTGGACCAGGATCCCGGGATACATGATCGCCCGCACGACCGGGTTGGAGCGGTGCCGCGCGCCGAACTTGAGGATCTCGTAGCCGACGGCCGCGATCACCGGGATCAGCAGGATCCGGCTGCCGATCATGACCACGGGCGTCTGCTTGCCGACCAGGGCGAAGGCGATGATCGACAGGACCATGACCACGACCAGGAACTCCGTGCCGCAGCGCGGATGGGCCGTCGGGTACTTCCGCACGGCCGAGGGCACGAGCGGGTCGCCGGCCTCCAGCGCGTGGATCGTCATGTGCTCCGCGCCGTGGTATTGGAAGACCCGCCGGATGTCCGGCATCTGGGCGACGACGACGAGATAACCCAGGAACAGGCCGGCCCGGATCACGCCCTCGATGAGGTGCTGGCGCAGGTCCCCGCTGCCGCCGGTTGTGGCGCCGGCCAGGAACAGCGGGATGAGGAAGAAGACGCCTATCGCGACCGTCAGGGTGACCGCGAGCATGATCGCGATCGACTTTCGGCCCAGCTCCACGCCGTCCTGGGCGGCGGCCACGCTGGCGCTGCGGACCAGCCAGCGCGTGCCCACGATCAACGTCTCGTACAGGACGACGAGGCCACGTACCAGCGGCAGCCTCGACCAGCGGCTGCCGTGGAAGCCGGAATCGAGCCGCTCGGTGGTCCACACGATGTGGCCGTCGGGGTGGCGGAGAGCGACCGCGATGGCGTCACGGCCGCGCATCAGGACGCCTTCGATCAGGGCCTGGCCGCCGTAGGTGAAGCGGGGCATGGCGGGAAGTCTACCGGCTTGGAGCGGGAGGCCGGTCCCGGAGAGGGCGGCGACGCACCGCGAATCGAAACGGCGGGCCGAGGCCCGCCGTTTCACCGTGGAGGTCTTGTGGCGCTAGGTGCGGGCCTGGCGCTCCAGGCGCTTCTGGAACCGCTCGACCTGGCCCGCGGTGTCGATGATCGTCTGCTTGCCGGTGAAGAACGGGTGGCAGTTCGCGCACACGTCGACCCGCAGCTCGGGACGGGTCGAACCGACCGTCCACTCGGTGCCGCACGAGCCGCAGTGCACCTTGGCCTGGTAGTACTTGGGATGGATGTTGGGCTTCACTGGTTCTGTTCTCCTCCGACGCCGTCCGCTCGGGTCATTGCCCGCCGGTGGTCGCCGGTGCTGTAGTTGCTTGTTCGGTGCCGCTCAGGCCTTGGCCGGAGTGGCGGCCGCTTCGACAGAGTCGACGCGGACGCGCTTCTTGTCCTTCTTCACGTGCTCGAATTTCACCCGCCCGTCGAGCGTCGCGAAGATCGTGTAGTCCTTGCCCAGTCCGGCGCCGTCGCCGGCGACGAAGGTCATCCCGCGCTGCCGGACGATGATCGAGCCGGCCGTAACGACCTGACCGTCGCCGGCCTTGACGCCAAGACGCTGGCCGACGCTGTCGCGGCCGTTCTTGGAGCTCGAGCCCGCCTTCTTGTGTGCCATGTCTGATTACTTTCCCTTCCTGGGGCCAGGCTTGGCCGACTTGCCCTTGGCCGCCGGTCCGGCCGCGCCCTTGCCGGATGCCCTGGTCGAAGCGGAGCTGGCGGATGGCTTGGACTTGGCCGGCTTGGCTGGTTTGGCTGGTTTGGCCGTGGCCTTCGAGCCCGTGGCGGCCTTCGAGTCGGCCTTTCCCTTCGACGGGGCCGAAGCCTTTGTATCGGCCTTGACCTTCGAGTCAGCCTTGGCCTTCGAGTCAGCCTTTGCCTTCGAATCCGCCTTGGCCTTCGAGCCCGACTGGCTGGCGAGCTTGGCAGCCAACGCCGCATCTGCCGCGGCCTGGCGGGCCGCCGCTTCCTCGAGCCGCTCGCGCTCCGTGCGTGCCGACTGCTCCGCCTTGCGGACCGATTCGGCGGCGCTCTTCGAGCCGAGTCGCACGTCCGTCACGCGCAGCACCGTGTGGTCCTGGCGGTGACCCTTCTTGACCCGGCTGCGAGCCTTGGGCCGGTACTTGAAGACGATCAGCTTCTCGCCGCGATCGCGCCGAATGACCTCGGCGTGGACGGCTGCATTGGCCACCAGGGGGCGGCCGATGGATGCCTCATCGCCGTCGGCGACGAGCAGGACGCGCTCGATGGTGATCGCCTCGCCGGGCTCGGCATCGAGCAGCTCGACCTCGAGCTCGGTGCCGACCTCGACGCGATACTGCTTGCCGCCCGTCTCGATGACTGCGTACATGGATCCTCGGTGAACTTGACGGTCGCAGATCGCGCGGAGCGGCGACTCGACGGACAGGGAGAAACGTCTCAGCCGGGCCGAGACGCGGATCGGGAGTGTACGGCCCGTGCTGCGTGAGCGTCAAACGCTCGTGGAGTGATGGGGGCCCGGCGACTGGTTCAAGCCCCGCGGGCGGGCGCCTTGGCTGCCTTCCCGGCCGGGTCCTCCGCGAGCTCACCTGCCGCCTCAACGGCCGCCTCGTCGGCCGCCTCGTCGAGCGTTTCCTCGGCCAGGATGATGCGCTCACGGACCGTCGTTCCGGCCACCAGCCGGCAGCCGACCAGGTCACCGAGCGCGGCGAGGACCTCATCGGGCCGGCCGGCGCCACGCTCCGGGAGGAAACGGGTTCGCGCAACGATCGTCCGGGGCCCCGGGCCGTCGGATACCCGGATGGTGGCGAGCAGGGGCCTCAGGTCGTAGCCCACCGACCCTCCGCCCTTGGCTCGCTCGCGTGGGATATTGGCGGCGCCCAGGAGCTGCGCGGCGGCACGGCGGAGGGGCTCGACGCCGGGATCCGACGTTGGGTCAATCGTCATGCGGTAGTCGGCTCCGGCGGCGATGGCGGGCAGGGGTGGCCCGCCCAGCCAGACGTCGTGGAGATCGGTGACCCGGATGCCGTCCGGCGCCGCGCCAACGACCGCGTCGCGGACCAGCCAGATCGCCAGTCGCTCGGCAAGGACGAGATCCGCCAGGTCCCGCTCCACGGCCACGCCCACAGGCAGGGCGGCCGCGAACGTCAGCGGCGACCGCGGCCTCGCGCCTTCGGTTCGGGGCAGTGGCAGGGCGCTCTCGACGAGACCCGCGAGCCATGCCTCGGCGGCCTCGCGATGAGACACTGCCGCCCTCGCCGATCCCCGGCTGAAGGTCAGCCGCCAGCGTTGGCGCGGCTCCGCGACGGGCGCCGCAGGGCCTGGATTGGCGTCCACGTCTGGTAGTCTGCGGCACCATGGACGAGCCCGCCCGAAGCGCGCGGGAATCCCGTCCGAAGGCGGGGTCGCGCGGCAACAATGGGTGACCCACCCGATCCGTACAAGACGCTGCAGGTCGATCCCGAGGCGGACATCGAGGTGATCCAGGCCGCCTACCGGCGACTGGCCCAGAAATATCACCCCGACCTGGCGGCGGACCCTGCCGCCAAGGCCCGAATGGTCGCAATCAACAACGCCTGGGGAGTCCTCCGAGACCCCGCCGCGCGGGCAGCTCTCGACGACGCGCGCGCCGCGGCGGTGCGACGGGCAGAGGCGGCTCGGACGTCGACCCCGGGGTCAGGCGCACCGTCGGCTGGGTCCGGACCCGCGGGACCAGCCTCCGCCGAGGCTGATGGGCCGTCCTCGAACTGGACGTCCGGCCGCTTCTCGACGGGTGGCGGCTACGACCCGAGGACGATGCGGGCGAAGGAAGGATTCGGTGCGGCAGGGCCGCCGCCGGGCAACCCGTCGGGCAGCGTCATGAACTTCGGCCGTTTCGCCGGCTGGTCACTGGGCGAGATCGCCCGACGTGACATCGAATACGTCGAGTGGCTGGAGCGGATGCCCATCGGTCGTCCGTATCGGGAGGAGATCGACGTGCTGCTCCGGGCGGCCGGGCGGCGCCGCGCCACCGCCCCGGATTCAGGACCGCGACGCGGGCTGTTTCGCCGGCGCTGAGCCCGCCGGCTGGAGCATCGTGGTCGCCATCAGCGCGCCATCGCTTGACCACTGAGCCGCGCGTATCACGTTGCGAGCGCAAATCAAGCGTCACCATTCGGGCCGCCGCTGGCGGATGTTGATGCTCTGGATGACACCGAGACCGACCGCCGTGCTGACCAGCGACGCCCCGCCGTGGGTCACGAACGGCAGGGGAATGCCGGTGATCGGCATGACCCCGATCACCATGCCCACGTTCACTACGAGCTGAAAGAAGATCATCGTCGCGATGCCGCAGCAGAACATCGTGCCGAATGGGTCGCGCGAGCGCCACGCGCCCAGGATCACGCGCCACAGCAAGGCCGCGAACAGGCTGAATGTCACGATCGCTCCGATGAAGCCAAGCTCCTCGGCCAGGATGGCGAAGACAAAGTCGGTGGTCTGCACGGGCAGGTAGTCGAGCTGATTCTGGGTCCCGTTCGTCAGGCCTTTGCCCATCCAGCTGCCCGAGCCGACGGCGATCTGCGCCTGATAGAGCTGGTAACCCGAGCCGTGGATGTCGGGGCTGGGATTGAGGAAGGAGGTCAGCCGCTCCTTCTGGTAGTCGCGCAGGATGTATGTCCAGGCAAGGGGCACGAGGGCGACGACCGACCCGGCCAGGATCGACAGCCACTTGAGGCTGGCTCCGGACATGAACAGCATGCCGCCGAGGATGGCGGCAAAGACGAGTGACGTCCCCAGGTCCGGTTGCAGCATGACGAGCAGCCATGGCGGCGCGACCAGGGCACACGCGCCCAGAATCGAGCCCAGCGACCGCAGCCGGCCCTGCCTGGCGGCGAGGTAGTTCGCCAGCAAGACGATCATCAGGATCTTGGCCAGTTCGCTGAACTGGAATGCGAACGGACCAACGTTGATCCAGCGGGCCGCTCCGCCGACGCCGTCCCCCATGACGAGCGTTGCGGCCAGCAGGCCCAGCTGGGCGACGTACAGCGCCCAGGCGAAGGTCTTTAGCCACTTGTAATCGAACGCCGTCACCATGACGAATACAACGATCGCGACGGCTGCCCACATCAGCCCCCGCAGGAAGGTCGACCCCGACTCGAGCACGGAGCGGCCCGCCTCGACGCTGTTGCTGTAGGCCATCGCCAGCCCGATGGCGGCCAGCAGCGCGGCGTATGTCGTGAGCTGGAGATCGAACGAGCGCCAGGCCGCGCCGACGGACCGGGTGGCCCACTCCGCGAAGCGCGCCGGCTCGGCCCGCATCACGCCCACCGGCGGACTCCTCGGCACCCGGGACATGAACGAGGTGCCATCAGTTGCCCTGGTAGAAGTTGCCGCGCTGGAGCAAGTTCGCGATCCGGTAATCCTTCTTGATCCCGAAATGAAGCTGGATGTAGTACTTCACGATCTCCGTGGCCACGTTGCCCTTGGTCCGCGAGTCGTAGGCGAAGGCCAACACGACGAGGCCGGCATCCGTTCGAGCCACGGCCTTCAGCCCGTTCGGGTCGTCCGCCGCGGGTTTCGGGTTGCTGGGCACAAACGCCACGAACCACGAATGGAAGGGCAAGCGCCCCTTCTTGTCCCGGATCCCGAATTCGGCCGTCCCCGACTTGCCCGCCACGATCACCGGCAGGTCGACCAGGTTGTACGTGTGCCGCACGAGGACGACGTTGCGAGCCGCCAGCCGCATCTCGGTCAGCACGCTCTGGGGGACAGGCAGGCGACGGATGAGCTTCGGTTGGAAGGGACTGACAACTGTCCCGTCCGGCCCGACGACCTCGCGGACGATCTGCGGCTGATAGAGCTTGCCGCCGTTCGCGAGCGCGGCATAGGCGTTGATCAGTTGAATCGGCGTGACGACGTCGTAGCCCTGGCCGATCCCGGCCTGGTAGACCTCGCCGGGGTAGATCGGCAGGCCCACTTCGTCGAGTTTCCACTGGTTGCTGGGGACGATTCCGCTGGCCTCCGCCGGGAGATCGATCCCCGTCTTCTGGCCAAACCCGAACTCGTGGGCCCAATACGCCAGGCGGTCGATGCCCAGCTTTCCGGCGACCTGGAAGAAGAACGTGTCGCTCGAGTGGGCGAACCCGCAGCGAATGTTGCAGGCCCCGAACCCGTGGCGATTCCAGTCGTAGAACCGGGTGCTGCCGAGCGTCAGGTAGGGCCGGGTGATCAGCCGGGTCGTGGGCGTGATCTTGCCATCGGTGAGTCCGCCGGTGCCGGTCACGAGCTTGTAGGTTGACCCGGGCGGGTAGTGAGCGGCGACCGCGTGATTGATGAGCGGCTTGTTCGGGTCGCCCAGGAGCTTTTGGAACTCCGCGTTGCTGATCCCGGTCGCGAAGGCGTTGTCGTCGTACGTCGGCAGGCTGACCATGGCCAGGATCTCGCCTGTCTGCGGGTTCATGACGATGACGGCCCCGCGCTTGAGGCCCGCGGCCTTCATGCCCCATTCCAGCGCCTGCTGGGCCAGCTTCTGCTCGTGCGTGTCGATGGTCAGCTGGAGCGATTGGCCGGCTTCCGCCGGGCGTACCGTGCCAAGGACCTGGGTCGTTCGGCCGGACGGCGTCCGCTGGACGCTCTCGACGCCGTAGGCCCCGCGCAGCACCTTTTCGTAGACCGACTCGACCCCGGCCTTTCCGACCAGGTCGCCGGGCAGGTAGTCGCTCTTCGTGCCGGCCCCGTGCTGGTCAGGACCGACGGGGCCGGTGTAGCCAATGACCTGCGATAACAGCGCGCCTTCGAGGTACAACCGCCGAGCCTCGACGACCACCTCAACGCCCGCCAGGTCAGGCCCGGACTCCAGGATCAGGTCAGCGGTCGCGCGAGGCAGGTTCTTGGCGATCGGGACGGGATCGAAGGTCGACTGTTGAGCGTCGATCGCGGACGTGATGTCGGCCGGATCCATGCCGATCAGCGCCCCCAAGCGCGCGATTACCTCTGGGCGCCGTTCAAATGGCAGGTCTGCGGGGCGAATCTTCACCGCAAAGGAGGGGATATTCGCCACCAGCGGTCGGCCGGTGCGGTCGAAGATCAGTCCCCGCGACGATGGGATCGCCTCCAGGACGGCCCTGTTCGTGTCGGCGAGTGCCGTGTACTCGGTGCCTTTGACGATCTGCAGGTAGAACAGGCGGGCCGTCAACGCGCTCACGGCGAGGATGACCGCGAGGCCGAAGGCGACGAACCGGATGACCCTCCCGTCCCGTTCATCCTGGCCGCCGAGGACGGTCACCAGTCGGCGCGGTCGTCTGGGCGATGCCGGTCCCGGAGCGTGATGACGAGCGGCCCGAAGAAAGCTGCGAGCACCGTGTCAAACACGGCTCCAGGTAGGAGGGTGCCGATCGGGTCTTCGGCTGGGATGGGGGCCCGGAGTGCTCCGTAGACGACCAGCAGGAGCAGGGAATTCACGAGGCTGAAGATGAAGACCAGCGGGATTGGGGCGAGGGGACGGATCCCCGAGAGGACCCGGGCAGCTGCAGACGCACCCCCCACGGACACGAGCAAGGCGAAGGCGGTCGAGCCGAAGGGACGGGGCGCCAGGACATCGAGCAACAGCCCTCCGGCGAACGCCCAGACAAATCCACTCTCAACCCCCGCCGCGACGGTCCAGATGATCCCGAGGACCAGCACCGGGTGCGGATGAGCGCCGTTGACGCTCAGGTGTGGGACGACGGTCAGTTCGAGCAGCCCGGCCACCACCGCTCCGACGGCTGCGAGTACCAGACTCATGGAGAGGGCGATCCTCGGCGAGGAGGCCAGGTTGCGCGCGCCCGTGCCGAGGCGATCGCGTCGATCGATGCGGCGGCAACTCGGAGCAGAGTATCCCACGTCCGACACCGCCCCGAGCCTCGAACAGAGCGCTTGCGAGTCGGATGTTGCACGTGAAACGCGGCCCAGAACCAGCCTGGCGGCGCCTTTTCGCAAGGTTGTCCCGAGGAGTGCCTGGGCGGTCCAGCACCGAGGCTCTGGCAATTGCCGTCGAATGACCAGGTGAGCCCCGGCCAACGCGCACCTGTCACCCTCAGCGGAGATTGGCAGCCACCTCAGGGCGATGGGCAGCCACCCCCGCTCTGGGCAAGGGAATCGGCTGCTGGATGGTAGAATTGGTGTTCGTGAGTGCCTCCCAGACGGGCTACTGAGTGGCCCAAACGATCGCCTGCGCGAACCAGAAGGGCGGCGTCGGAAAGACCACCACCGTGGTCAACCTGGCGACCTATCTGGCTCTCGCTGGAGAGCGAGTCCTGGTCATCGATCTCGATCCCCAGGGGAACGCGACGAGTGGCATCGGAGTCGACCGGACCGCCGTCGAACGATCGGTCTATGAGGCCATCGTCGACTCTGTGGCCCTGTCGGACCTCGCCATCCCGACAAAGGTCCCCGGGCTGGACCTCGTACCTTCGTCCGCCGCCCTCGCCGGGGCGGAGGTCGAGCTCACCGGCCTTGAGCACAGGGAGCGAAGGCTTGCCCGCCTGCTCGATGGGCTGGCCGGCGAGCACGACTACGTCCTGATCGACTGCCCGCCCTCGCTCGGGCTGCTCACCGTGAATGCCCTGACCGCCGTCCAGTCTGTGCTCATCCCCATTCAATGCGAGTACTACGCGCTCGAAGGACTGACCCAGCTGATCGCCACCATCAACCTCGTTCGTGACCATCTCAACCCCAACCTCGAGGTCAAAGGGGTTCTCCTGACCATGTATGACGCCAGGACGAACCTCTCGGCGGATGTTGCCAAGGAGGTCCGGCGGCACCTCCGGGGATCGGTCTTCGAGACGATCGTGCCCCGTAACGTCCGCCTGTCGGAGGCGCCCAGCTACGGGCTCCCGATTGCGCTGTACCGGCCTGAGTCCAGAGGTGCGCTGGCCTACCAGGCTCTTGCCGCCGAGCTCCGGGCTCGAGACGGGCGCCCTGCCCGGGACGGTACCGCCCGCGAAACCCAGCCGCCCAACAGGTTGGCTTCACCAGACGGTCACATGCCCCCTGACGATGGCGAAGCGGCCGCCGCCCCGAACGGCCTCATCCACGCATCGGAGGTCCTGGCATGACAGTCCGACCCGAGCGTCATCAGGGCCTGGGCCGCGGGCTCGCGTCCCTCATTCCACAGCGTGCCGCGAGCGGACCCACGGAGATCCCCATCGCCAGGGTCCGAGCCAACCCGTACCAGCCCCGCCGGCGGATGGACGAGGAATCGCTCCAGGGTCTGGCCGCCAGCATCGCCGATCACGGCGTCATCCAGCCGATCATCGTCAGCGAGACCATCGACGGCTATCGCCTCGTGGCGGGCGAACGGCGGCTGCGGGCCGCCCAGCTGGCTGGTCTCGAGCGCATCCCCGCAGTAATCCGCCAGGTTGCCGATCACGATCAGCTCGAGATCGCCCTGGTCGAGAACCTCCAGAGGAGCGACCTCGACCCGATCGAGGAGGCGCTGGCCTATCGCCAGCTGATCGACGAATTCGGCTTCTCGCAGGACACGGTCGCGGCCCGCGTCGGCCGAGCCCGATCCACGGTCGCGAACACTCTGCGGCTGCTCGAGCTGCACCCCGAGGTCCAGCAGGCGGTCATCGACGGCCGCATCTCGGAGGGTCACGCCCGCGCCCTGGGCGGCCTGGCGCCCGAGCTCCAGGCGCGTGTTCTCGTGACCGTGATCGAGCGTGGCCTGTCGGTTCGTCAGGCCGAGGAGTTCGTGCGCCGAATCCGGGAGCCTGCCCGTCCCGACGTGGTCGCGGCGGCCTATTCCCGCCGCCTCGATCCTGACCTGGAGCGTGTCGAGGAGGAGCTGCGGCGCTCGCTGGGTACGAAAGTGAGCGTGGCCCGCTCTCGCCGTGGCGGGCGGATCGTGATCGAGTACTACAGTGACGAGGATCTCGGGCGCCTGTACGACCGGCTGATGGGGGCAGGCGCGTGACCGAAAAGGCAGCCAGCCGCGGCAGCTCGAGCCCCCCGGCGGCGAGCCCGACCGCCGCACCCCCCGAAAACGGCCGCCGCCGATCCCGTGCCCGCTCCGGCGCCGGTGCCGGCACGGATTACACCGCGGCCAGCATCCAGGTCCTCGAGGGACTGGAGGCTGTTCGGCGCCGGCCGGGGATGTACATCGGCTCGACCGACGTCCGCGGCCTCCACCACCTCGTCTGGGAAGTGGTCGACAACTCGATCGACGAGGCGATGGCCGGCCACGCGACCCGGATCACGGTGACCATCGAGAAGGACGGCACGGTCGTCGTCCAGGATGATGGTCGAGGCGTGCCGGTGGGCCGCCACTCCACCGGCAAGGACGCGCTCGAGGTCGTGCACACGGTGCTGCATGCCGGCGGCAAGTTCGGCGGCGGCGGCTACAAGGTCTCCGGAGGCCTGCACGGGGTCGGCGTCAGCGTCGTGAACGCGCTGTCCGAGTGGCTGCGCGTCGAGTCCGCGCGCGACGGCCAGATCTACGCCCAGGAATACGTCCGCGGCAAGCCGACCACGGCGGTCAGGAAGATCGTGCCCGCGGCAACCCGCAAGGGCACGCGAACCAGCTTCCGGGCCGACCCCCAGGTGTTCGAGACCATCGAGTATTCCTTCGACACGATCGCCCAGCGGCTGCGGGAGTCCGCCTACCTGACGAAGGGCGTCTGGATCACCTTCATCGACGAACGGCTCGACCGAGAACGCTCGTTCTATTTCGAAGGCGGCCTGCAGTCGTTCGTGCGCCACCTGAACCGCAACAAGGAAGTCCTCCATAGCCGGCCCATCTACGTCGAGCGGCACGAGGGCGGTACGTTTGTGGAGGTCGCCCTCCAGTACAACGACACCTACACGGAAAATGTCCTGGCCTTCGCCAACAACATCAACACCATCGACGGTGGTACCCACGTCACCGGCTTCCGGGCTGCGCTGACCAGCTCGCTCAACGACTGGGCGCGGCGGGCCGCGGTGCTGAAGGACTCCGACGCGAACCTCTCCGGAGACGACGTCCGGGAGGGCCTGACCGCGGTGATCAGCGTCAAGCTGACGGATCCCCAATTCGAGGGCCAGACCAAGGCCAAACTGGGCAACGCCGAGGTCAAGGGCCAGGTCCAGGCGGCCGTTGCCGACAGCCTCGGCCAGTACCTCGACGAGAACCCGGCCGACGGCCGCCGGATCATCGAGAAGTGCCTGACGGCCGCGCGCGCGCGCGAGGCGGCCCGCAAGGCGCGCGACCTCGTGCTCCGCAAAGGCGCGCTCGACGGCCTGTCATTGCCGGGCAAGCTGGCCGACTGCCAGGAGCGCGATCCGGCCCGCAGCGAGCTGTACATCGTCGAGGGCGACTCGGCCGGCGGCTCGGCCAAGCAGGGTCGCGACCGCCGGTTCCAGGCGATCCTCCCGCTGCGCGGCAAGCTGCTCAACGTCGAGAAGGCGCGGCTCGACAAGATCGTGGCCAGTGAAAACGTGCGGCCCCTCATCATCGCCCTGGGGGCCGGGATCGAGGGCATCGGCGACAGCTTCGATCTCACCAAGCTGCGCTATCACCGGATCATCATCATGACCGACGCCGACGTCGATGGCGCCCACATCCGGACCCTGCTGCTGACCTTCTTCTATCGCTTCATGCCCCAGGTCATCGAGGCCGGCTACCTCTACATCGCCCAGCCGCCGCTGTACCGGATCAGCACCGGCAAAGTGACCCGATATGCGCAGAACGAGAAGGAGCGCGACCGGATCATCAAGGACTTCAACGTCAAGAACTTGTCCGTACAGCGCTTCAAGGGCCTCGGCGAGATGAACGCCGACCAGCTCTGGGACACGACGATGAACCCTGAGACGCGGACCCTGCTGCGGGCGGAGATCGATGACGCGGCTGGAGCCGATGCCATCTTCACGATGCTCATGGGCGAGAAGGTCGCGCCGCGCAAGGACTTCATCAAGTCCGAGGCCCGCAAGGTCCGCAATCTTGACGTCTGAGGTCACCGCGCCCGGCGTCGTCACCGGCGCCGGTGTTCCTCGCTTCGAATTGGCGGCCCATAACTGCTTCGGCTGCGGCACCCTCAACGCGAACGGTCTGCAGGTCGTCCACCACATCGAGCCCGGCCGGTCGTGGACGGAGCTGACGCTGGATCGACGATTCGAGGGCTGGCAGGGCGTCATTCATGGCGGCATCCTGTGCACGATCCTGGACGAGGTCATGGCCTGGGCCCTCGTCGGCCGGGACATGTGGGGCCTCACCGCACGGATGTCCGTCGAATTCAAGCGGCCGGTCGAGGTCGGCCGCAGGATCCGGGCCATCGGCGAGGTGTCCCGTGCCCGGCGGCGCGTAGTCGAGACGACGGGACAGATCCTCGACCTTGATTCGGGGGCGATCCTCGCCACCGCGACCGGCGTCTATGTCGCTGCCGATGAAACCCGCAGGGGCAAGCTGCGCGAGCAGTATGGCTTCCGGCTTGTTGATGCACCCGGAGGCGTGGACGGCCCCGCGCCGGATCCGCAGGGACCAAACCCGTGACGATGACCCACCGTCGTCCGCCGGGCGAGGCAACCACCCGCGCCGTCGCCTTCGTTGCTGCCCGTCGCGAACGCGCCGCAGCCATCGGCCGGGCGCTGGCCGACCACGTCACCGATCCCGAGACCTTCGCGACCCGGCTCCGGGCGGGCCTGGTGGAGCTCGCCGACCCCGACTACGTCGCCGGCCAGCAGATCGTGGCGCCGGGGATCGGACCGGTGCTCGGGGTCCGCTGGCCGCTCAACGCCGCGGTCGCGCGGGGCTTCCGCGCCGAGACGAAGAATGATCGCCCCAGCCAGCTGCTGTTCGTCGCCGATCGCCTCTTCCGCGAGAACCATCTCGAGATGCGCTGGTTCGCGTTCGGGCTCCTCGAGCGGTTGCTCGTCGTCGACCCGGAGCGGACCTGGCAGCTGCTCCGTCGGGCGGCGCGCGAAGCGGGCGACTGGATCACGGTCGACACGCTGGCCCATGCCTACGGCCGGGGCATCCTGCTCGAGGAGTACCGCTGGGCTGAGCTCGAGCAGCTCGTCTTCTCGCCGTCGCGCTGGGAGCGGCGGCTCGTCGGTTCGACCATTGCGACCCTGCCATTCATCGACCGCACGGCCGGCCGACAGCCTCAAATTGCCGCCCACGGACTGGGCCTCATCGGCCAGCTGATCGGCGACGACGAGCCGGACGTGCAAAAGGCGCTCGCCTGGGCGCTCCGATCGCTCGTGCTCGTGGATCCCGCCGCGGTCGAGGCCTTCTGCGCGGCGGAGGCGGAGGCGGCGGTCAGGGACCAGGACGGCAACCGGGCGTGGGTCATCCGCGATGCGCTGGTCAAGCTGGACTCCGTCCTCGCGGCCGGGCTCAGGGAGCAGCTTGCAGGGCTGCGCCGTCGGCCGGGCTCGGCGGCCACGTCGATGGCGTCGGCGACCGCGGCTCGGTTCGGCTCGGTCGGTCTCGGTCGGACCATGCCCGAACCACCACTCACCTCACCATGACCAGCCACAGGAGATCTGATCGGTGACCGACGACGTGGGCGACATCAGGGGCATCCAGGTCGAGGACGAGATGCGCGTCAGCTACCTCGATTACGCGATGAGCGTGATCGTGGCGCGCGCCCTGCCCGACGTCCGCGACGGCCTCAAGCCCGTCCACCGCCGGATCCTCTACACGATGGGCGAGATGGGCCTGTCGGCGACCAGCTCGTTCCGCAAGTGCGCCGCCATCGTCGGCGAGGTGATGGGCAAATACCACCCGCACGGCGACGTGGCTCTGTACGACGCCCTCGTGCGGCTGGCCCAGGACTTCTCGATGCGCTATCCGCTGGTCGATGGCCAGGGCAACTTCGGCTCGGTCGATGGCGACGCGGCAGCAGCGATGCGCTACACGGAGGCCCGCCTGACCGGCATCGCCGCCGAGATGCTGGCCGACATCGACAGGGAAACCGTCGACTTCGAGGACAACTACGACGGTACCCAGAAGCAGCCGACCGTCCTGCCGGCGAAGCTGCCCAACCTGCTCATCAACGGTTCCAGCGGCATCGCCGTCGGCATGGCGACGAATATCCCGCCCCACCACCTGGGCGAGATCGTCGATGCGACGATCGCCCTGATCGACAACCCCGAGATCACCACCGACGACCTGTGCGGCTATGTCCTGGGCCCTGACTTCCCGACCGGCGGCACGATTTATCGCTTCGAGCAGCAGCGCAACCTGATCACGGGCGAGCAGGAACGGGTCGATGCGATCCGCCAGATGTACGCCCACGGCCGGGGCCGGGTGGTGATGCGGGCCCAGGTCGCGTTCGAGGAGATCCACGGCGATCGCATGGCGATCATCGTGACCGAGCTGCCGTACCAGGTGAACAAGGCCGCCCTCCTGGAGAAGATCGCGGAGCTGGTCAAGGACAAGCGGGTCGACGGCATCGCCGACCTGCGCGACGAGTCGGACCGCGACGGGATGCGCATCTACATCGAGATCAAGCGCGATGCCAACCCGCACAAGGTGCTGAACAACCTGTTCAAGCACACTCCGCTGCAGCTGGCGTTCAACATGAACATGCTGGCGCTTGTCGATGGCCAGCCCCAGACGCTGCCCCTGAAGTCCGTCCTCCAGCACTACGTCGACCACCGCCGCGAGATCGTGCGGCGACGGACGGAGTTCGATCTCGGCAAGGCGCGCGCCCGGGCCCACATCCTCGAGGGCCTCAAGGTCGCCCTCGACAACCTCGACGCCGTGATCAAGACGATCCGCGAGTCGGCCGACGTCGACCTCGCCCGGACCAACCTCATGTCCGGTTTCGAGCTGTCCGAGCTGCAGGCGCAGGCGATCCTCGACATGCGGCTGGCTCGCCTCGCCGCCCTCGAGCGCAAGAAGATCGAGGACGAGTACCTCCAGGTCATCCAGCTCATCGCCGAGCTCGAGGACATCCTGGCCAACCCGCAGCGCGTGCTCCAGATCATCAAGGACGAGCTGACGGAGCTGAAGCGGAAGTACGCCGGAGATCGCCGCACCCGCGTGGCCGACGACTCGAGCCGCGAGATGACCGACGAGGACCTGATCGCCGACGAGGACGTCGTGGTCACGATCAGCGGCCGCGGCTACATCAAGCGCCAGCCGGTCGCGACCTACCGCCGCCAGCATCGTGGCGGCAAGGGCATCATCGGCCACGTGACCCGCGAGGAGGACGCGGTCGAGCACCTGCTCGTCGCCAACACCCACGATTGGGCCCTCTTCTTCACCAACCGCGGCCGCGTCTTCAGCGCCAAGGTGCACATGATTCCGGACGCCAGCCGGCAGGCGAAGGGCATCCCGATCATCAACCTGCCGGGCGTCCAGGTCGAGGCCGGCGAGGTGCCCATGGCGACGATCACGCTGCGCGACTTCACAGCCGGCAGCTTCCTCGTCCTGGCCACGACCCACGGGATCATCAAGAAGACGCCGCTCGAGCAGTTCGAGCGCGTGCGCTCGACCGGCATCCGGGCCATCACCCTGGCCGGCGAGGACGAGCTCGCCTGGGTGGACGTGTCGGAGGGCGGCGACGACATCATCATCGCCACCGGCAAGGGCAAGCTCGCCCGGTTCAACGAGGCGGAGGTCCGACCGATGGGCCGCGACGCCGCCGGCGTCATCGGCATCCGACTGGCCCGCCAGGGCGACAGCGTCGTCGGCATGAGCGTCGTCCAGGCCGACGCGGACGTGCTCGTCCTGACCGAAACCGGCTACGGCAAGCGCGTCCCGCTACTCGACTTCCGACGCAAGCACCGCGGCGGGCAGGGCGTCATGCTCATCGCCCTGGAGGGCCGCAAGACCGGCGACGTCGCCGCGGTCCAGCAGGTGACCGAGGAGGACGAGGAGCTGCTCCTCATCTCCGCCGGCGGCCAGGTCATCAGGACGGAGACGAACACCGTCAACCGCTATTCCCCGGGCGCCCGCGGCGTCACGGTCATGCGCCTGGCCGAGGGCGATCGGGTGGTCGGCATCGCGGCCTTCCGGCCGGGGCTGGCGGAGCAGGGGAGCATCGGCGACAATGGCGACCCCGACGCGGGCCCCGGCGAGGGTCCCGGGCGCGGCGCCTGACGGCGTCGCAGTCGGACGAGCTGGAGGCGCCGGGTGTACGCGGACCAGTTCGAGATCTACCACGGCAACGCGAATCCCGACCTGGCGCGCAAGATCTGCCGCTATCTGGGGACGGAGCCGGGGAAGCTCGAGGTCTTCCAGTTCGCCAACGAGAACATCTTCGTCAAGATTCTCGACAACGTCCGCGAGAAGGACGTCTTCCTCATCCAGCCGACGTCGCACCCGGTCAACCAGTCGATCATGGAGCTGCTGATCATGATCGACGCCTTCAAGCGGGCGAGCGCCGGTCGGATCACTGCCGTGATCCCCTTCTACGCCTACGGCCGGTCTGACAAGAAGGACCAGCCGCGGGTCCCGATCACGGCCCGACTCATCGCCGACATGATCACCGTCGCGGGCGCCGACCGGGTCCTGACGATGGACCTCCACCAGGGCCAGATCCAGGGCTTCTTCAACATCCCCGTCGACGAGCTGACGGCCGTCCACATCCTGTCGAACTACTTCAAGCACAAGCACCTCGAGGACCTCGTCGTGGTCACGGACCTCGGGTTCGCCAAGCGGGCTCGGGCGTTCGCCGAGCTGCTCGACGCGCCGCTGGCCATCATCGAGAAGCGACGCATCGGGAATCTCGACCGGGCCGAGCTGATGAACGTCATCGGCGAGGTACGGGGACGGCGGGCGATCATCGTCGACGACGAGATCGATACGGGCGGCACCCTCATCGAGATCGTCCGGGCGCTCGACCGCGAAGGAGTCTCGGAGATCTATGCCTGCGCCAGCCATGGCGTGCTGAGTGACCCGGCCATCGAGCGGATCCGTGACTCCAGCCTGCGCGAGGTCGTCCTGACCGACTCGATCCCGCTGCCGCCCGCCAAGCGGCTGCCGAAGATCACGACCCTGTCGGTCGCGCCGTTGATTGGCGAGGCGATCAAGCGGATCCACCGCGGCGAGTCGGTGGGGGCGCTCTTCTCGAGCGAGGCCGAATTCACCCAGGAGATGCTGCTCTGGGAGGACGGCGTCGCCCGCAAGTTCGACATTCGCAATGAGCCCGGCCACGAGGGCGACGACGACAGCGATGAGGACGGCAAGGCCGGCGGCCAGCCGAAGGGCCCGCGCGAGCCGCCACAGCTCGCCTCGGCCAAGCAGGCCAAGCGGTGAGCCTCCAGCTCCACCGGCCCGACGGCAAGGGCGGCCTCCAGCCACGCAAAGTCAGCGACCGCGGTTGGCGGGATCAGCTGCGATCGCCGCGCTGGGGCGCATCGCTGCGCGGCAAGCGCCTGCCCGCCCTCGCCAACCCGGAGATGAACCCGACCCCGACGGCGCTGGGCGTCGCGTTCTGGGCCGGCCTGGCCGCCCTGACGTTTGTTCTGTTGATCCTGGGTTATGGGACGGGCTTTTGGCACTGATTTTCTGGCACTGAGGCGCCTCTGCCGGCCATTCGGGCACCCGCCTCTATACTTTCCAGATGCGCTTTCTGTCCCGTTTTGTCGATTCCAATGACCGTGAGGTCCGCCATCTCCAGCCCCTGGTGGACGAGGCAAACGCCCTCGAGGCCGAGATCGAGGCCCTCTCCGACGCCCAGATCCGGGCCCGCTTCGATGAGCTTCGCGTCGAGGTCCGCGAGGCGGCCGTTCCGGACGAGCCATCCGAAGACGAGCTCCACCACCCCGAGCTGGAGCGGCGCCGCGAGCTGACCAGGGCCCGCCGCAAGCGGGAGCAGGAACGGATCCAGGCGGCACTCGACGATGTCCTGGCGGAGGTCTTCGCCATGGCCCGCGAGGCCATGAAGCGGACCCTCGGAATGCGCCATTTCGACGTCCAGCTGATCGGCGGGGCCATCCTCCACCAGGGCCGTATTGCCGAGATGCGCACCGGCGAGGGCAAGACCCTCGCGGCGCCGCTGGCCGCCATCCTGAACGCGATGACCGGTCGCGGCGTCCACATCGTGACCGTCAACGACTACCTGGCCCGCCGCGACCCGCAATGGATGGGCCCGATCTACCACTTCCTGGGCGTGAGCGTGGGCATGATCACCCACGACGCGTCATTCGTGTTCGAGCCGGGCTATCCGACCACCGACGAGCGCCTCGTCAACCTGCGCCCGGTCGAACGCCGCGAGGCCTACGCGGCCGATGTCACCTACGGCACGAACAACGAGTTCGGATTCGACTACCTGCGCGACAACATGGTCGTCGAGCTCGACCAGCGGGTGCAGCGCGAGCGCGCTTTCGGCATCGTCGACGAGGTCGACAACATCCTGATCGACGAGGCGCGGACCCCGCTGATCATCAGCGGCCAGGCCGAGGAGTCGGCCGACCTCTATTACACCTTTGCCCGTCTCGTTCCGCGCCTGAAGGGCCGGCCTGAGGGAGAGGAGGAGGGCGGCGACTTCTTCGTCGACCTGAAGGACCGCGCCGTCTCGCCGACCGAGGAAGGCGTCGACAAGATGGAGGGACTCCTGGGCGTCAAGAACATGTACGACGCCGACCCCCGACTGGCCCGCCACTTCGAGCAGGCGCTGCGCGCCCACGCGCTGTACAAGCGCGATCGCGATTACATCGTCAAGGACGGCGAGATCATCATCGTCGACGAGTTCACCGGCCGCCAGATGCCCGGCCGCCGCTGGAGCGAGGGCCTGCACCAGGCGATCGAGGCGAAGGAGGGCCTGCGCGTCCAGCGCGAGAGCGTGACCCTGGCCACGATCACCTTCCAGAACTACTTCCGGCTGTACGACAAGCTGGCCGGCATGACCGGCACGGCGATGACCGAGGCCGAGGAGTTCCACAAGATCTACAACCTCGAGGTGGTGGCGGTGCCCACCCACCAGCCGATGATCCGCGAGGACGAGGCCGATCTCGTGTTCCGCAACGAGGTCGGCAAGTTCAACGCGCTCATCGAGGAAGTCGTCGAGATGACCGAGGCCGGGCGGCCGGTCCTGGTGGGCACCGTCTCCGTCGAGAAGTCGGAGATCCTGTCGTCGATGCTCAAGCAGCGCGGCATCAAGCACGAGACGCTCAACGCCAAGTTCCATGAGAAGGAGTCGGGCATCGTCGCCCAGGCGGGCAAGTCGCGGGCGGTCACGATCGCCACGAACATGGCCGGCCGCGGCACGGACATCCTCCTTGGTGGCAACCCGGCCGGCCTCGCGTCGGAATTGCTGCACAAGCGCGGCCTGAACCCGGCCGAAGTCGACAAGGCGACCTACGAGGCGGCACTGGCCGAGGCCAAGGCGATCTGCGACGAAGACCACGTCCGGGTGGTCGAGGCCGGCGGTCTCCACATCATCGGCACCGAGCGCCACGACTCGCGCCGGATCGACAACCAGCTGCGCGGCCGCGCCGGCCGCCAGGGCGACCCCGGCAGCTCGCGCTTCTACCTTTCGCTCGAGGACGACCTCATGAAGCGATTCGCGTCGGAGCGCGTCGCCGGGCTGATGGAGCGGATGGGCCTCGAGGACGACGTGGCGATCGAATCGCGGCTCGTCTCGAAGACGATCGAGAGCGCCCAAAGTCGGGTCGAGGGCTTCAACTTCGACATCCGCAAGCGGGTGGTCGAATTCGACGACGTCATCAACAAGCAGCGCGAGACGATCTACGCCGAACGCGACAAGGTCCTCCGCAACGAGGACCTGACCGAAACCGTCCGCCACTTCCTGGCCGAGGAGATCGACGCCGTCACCGACCAGTTCCTGAGTGCGTCGGCGCCCGACGACTGGAACATGGAAGGCCTTGTGGCGGCCATTCATGCAATGGGCCTCGACGGCCCTGGCACGAGCGAGGACGAACTGTGGGAGCTGGGCGGCAGCGACGCCATCAGCGCCCACCTGCATGACCTGGCCGAGGCGCGAATCGAGGCGCGAGAGCAGGAGGTCGGCGAGGCCGACTGGGCGCTGGTCGAGCGGCTGGTGCTGGTCCGGACCATCGATTCGCTGTGGGTTGAGCACCTCACGGAGCTGGACGACATGCGCCGCGGGATCGGCCTGCGCGGCTATGCCCAGCAGGATCCTTTGAACGAGTTCCGTCGCGAGGCATTCCGCCTGTACGAGGAGCTCAGTGGCCTGATCCGTCACCAGGTCGCGACAACCATCTTCCGGGTCACGGTCACCCGTCAGCCGACCGCCCAGCCACTGGCCGTGGCCGGCGTGGCCGGCGGCGCCGGCGGCGCTTTGGCGGGAACCCGGCGCGCGGAAGGCACAGAGG
>JALZAF010000316.1 GCA_030948505.1 Chloroflexota bacterium | reverse complement strand
GGTCCGTATTGCCCTGCAGGATGTCGGACACGAGGAAGGCGGTCTGCGCGCTGACCGCCTGGCGGGGCTGAAGGTCGGGCGCTCGCCACACGACCTTGCCGTCGGGGCCGTCGATCTCGAGGATCATCCGCGGCGGCAGGTAGCGGCCGCCGTTGCCGAGGGTTCCGAAGGCTGCGGTCAGGTCGATCGGGCGGACCTCCACGGTGCCGATCGCGCCGGCCAGTCCGGCCTGCAGGTAGGCAGTCCGGCCGCCCGTCAGGCGGATCCCGAACTTGGCGGCCTGGTCCGCGACGGCCTCGTTGCCGACGCGCTGGAGCGCGCGGATGGCCGGCAGGTTGAGCGAGAACTGGAGGGCCTTGCGGACGAGCACCGGCCCGCGCTCCAGCTGGTCCGCGTCGTGGGGTGCCCAGTGGGCGGCGTGATTGAACTCGGTCGCGATGTCCAGCAGCACGCTGCCGGGCGTCAACTTGTGCTGCTCGAAGGCCGTGGCGTAGACGATCGGCTTCCAGGCCGAGCCCGGCTGCCGGGCTCCGTCGCCGGCAGCGTCGTACTTCGGCTCGAACCTGGCGCTGCGCAGGTCGTCGCGGTAGTAGCCGGCGCTGCCGACGTAGGCCAGTACGTCGCCCGTCGTGTAGTCGAGGGCCACGAGCGCGGCGTTGTGGAGGTCCTTGCCCCTCAAGGCCCGGATCCAGGCCTGATCCGAGGCAGGAATCTTTTCCGCCTTGAGGAGCGCGGCGCCGGCCTGGCTCGGAAGGTTGGGCGCGATGACCGCCGCCGCCATCCATTTCTCGGCCAGCTGCTGGCCGGCCCAGTCGAGCGTCGTGATGACCCGATAGCCGCCCGTCTCGACGGCCCCGTTCGTGCCGAGGATCGACTCGAGCTGGCGGCGGACCTGCCATGTGAAATGTGGCGCCAGGTAATGGATGGGCTGGTCGCCGACAAGGACGACCGGCTCCGCCAGCGCCTTGGTCAGCTGCGCCGGGGTCAGGCTCGTCCCGCGTGAGCCGTTCAAGTTCTGCAGGATCCAGTCGCGCCGGGCGACCGGTGCCGCGTCCGGCGGGACGACCAGCCGGCCGTCCTTGTCGGGTTTGGCGTAGCGATACGGGTCCAGCGTCGTCGGGGACTTCGGCAACCCGGCCAGGAGTGCGGCCTGGGCCGGCGTGAGCTGGGCAAGGTCCGTGATCCCGAAATAGACGCGCGCCGCGGCCGCGATCCCGTAGGCGTCATGGCCGTAGAAGATCTGGTTGAGGTACGCCGCCAGGATCGTCTCCTTGCCGGCCTCGCCGGGGAATGTCTCGGTCAGGCGGGCGGACTGGATCAGCTCCTTGGCCTTGCGCAGGTAGCGGTCGGCGCCGGCGGCGACGTACTCCTGCGGCAGGAGGCGTGCGCGCACCAGCTGCTGGGTGATGGTCGACGCCCCCCGCTCGCTCCCCCCACGGGCGTTCTCGGCCACGGCCGACACGATCGCCGCGGCGTCGAAGCCGGCGTTCTGCCAGAAGGTCCGGTCCTCGGCCGTCGTCGTCGCGTCGACCACGAGCTTCGGCACCTCGTCATAGGCCACGACGCGGCGCTGCTCGCGCTGGAACCGGGCCAGCTCCACCTTGCCGGTCCGGTCGTAGACGATCGTCGGCTGGGCAAAGGTGAGCTGCTCGAGGGTGGCCGGGTTCGGCAGGTCCGTCGACAGTGCCCCGACCGTGGCGATGGCAGCAACGCCGAAGATCCCGACCGCACCACCGAAGACCAGGATGACGGCCAGCGACAGGGTCAGCAGGATGACGAGGATCCGGCTGCTGCCATGGCTGTGGGGGCGGGCCCGCCGATGGAGTGGGTAGCGCCGCAAGGTCGCGGGTCCCAGCTCGGCAAGCGCGCCCGTCCGGTGACGGAGCGGGCGGCGTGACTTCACGTCCGGATGCTGCGTGATGTGCCGTCACGGCAGACGCGGTCCGGACGAAGCGCCTCTATCAGGCTTGTTGCATCGTGGCCACACTGTCGTGTGCGGGGGCGACCGGATCACGCATCAAGCGAGCCTGTTTCCGTTATGCAAGGGAGGTTGACCAAAACTCCCTCATCCGGGTAGGATTTCGCCGCCGGCGGGCGCAGTGCCAGTGGCCGCACGGTGGAGCGACAAGGCCAGGTAGTGGAGCGCACGCGAGCGTGAATCTCGGTTCCTTCTCCAGCGGGCTCCTGACGGGTCTTCGCGAGGGCGTCGAAGCGGCGCTCATCGTCAGCATCCTGCTGGCCTACCTCGCCAAGACCGGCAACCGCCGCCAGTTCGACAAGGTCTGGCTGGGCGCCGGCGCCGCGATCGCGGTGAGCCTGGTCGTCGGCGCGCTGATCTTCGCCACGACCCGCAGCCTGCCGGCGCGAGCCGAGTTGCTGTTCGAGGGCGGCACGATGCTGCTGGCCGCGGCGATCGTCACCTGGATGCTGTTCTGGATGCGCCGCCAGGCGGCCAGCGTCAAGGGTGATCTGCAGGCTCGGCTCGACCGGGCACTCACCGACGGCACGGCCTGGGGGCTGGCGATCGTCGCCTTCACCGCCGTCATCCGGGAGGGCATCGAGACATCGCTGTTCCTGGTCGGCCAGGCCAATTCGCAGCAGGACGGCGCAACTGCCGTCTTCGTCGGCGCCCTGGCCGGGCTGGCGATCGCCTGTCTCCTTGGCTACGGCTTCTACCACGGCTCACGACGACTCAACCTGGCCAGCTTCTTTCGCTGGACCGGCGTGGCACTCGTCTTCATCGCGGCGGGCCTGCTGAGCCACGGGATCCACGAGCTCATCGAAGCCGGAGTTATCACGGTCGGCACGCAGACGGCCTACGACATCACCCGAATCCTGCCCGACGACGAGGCCAGCGGGAACCTGATCGGCCAGTTCCTGCGAGCGCTGTTCGGGTACTCCGCCAACCCCGAGATCACCACCGTCGCTGCCCACGCGACGTATTTGCTGGCGGTCCTGACGCTCTACCTCCGACCGACTACTCCTGCCCGGCCGGCCGCGCCCCAATCTCCCGAGCGCCGCAGCGAGGCCGCCGCGTCCTGAGCCGCCGCACCGCCCTGACGTGGCGGCGCGAGATCAGCGCGCCGTGCCGACGACCCGGAGCAGGGCTCCCGTCAGGTCCGTCGCAAGCAGCTCGCCGTTGGCATCCTCGCCGAACGAGCTGATCGGGCGACCTGTCTGGGCGACGATCGTGAGCCTGGGCGCGCGATCGGCGCGCGCATCCATGGCCCACACGTTGCCGGAGCAGTAGTCGGCGAAGAGGTACGAGCCGACGAGTGCCGGCGACGCGTTGCCCCGATAGACGTTCCCGCCGGTCACGGAGCAGCCGAAGGCATGCGCGTACTCGGCCACGGGCGGGCTGAGGCCGCTCTTGTCGCACGAGGCGCCGGACGGATAGCAGTGATTGCCCTCCATCCGGTTCCAGCCGAAGTTCTGGCCACCGGCGCTCCCGGCGCGGACGACGTCGATCTCCTCGAAGCGGTCCTGGCCGACGTCACCGATCCACAGGTCGCCGCTGCCCCGATCGAAGGACATTCGCCACGGATTGCGGAGTCCGGTCAGGTAGATCTCCGGTCTGGCCCCCGATGTGCCGACGAACGGGTTGCCGGCCGGGATGCCGTAGGGCTTCCCGGCAGTGGTCGTATCGACGGCGATGCGCAGGAGCTTGGCCAGCAGCGTGTCCAGTCGCTGGCCGTTGCCCTGCGGGTCGCCGCCACTCCCGCCGTCACCCAGCGAGATGTACAGAAGGCCATCCGGCCCGAACACGACCGCTCCGCCGTTGTGGTTGGCGAACGGCTGCTTGACGGTCAGCAGGATGCGCTCGCTGCCGGCGTCGGCGCGGTCCGGGTTGCCCGACGATACCCGCCATTCCGAGACGACGGTGTCGCCGGCGGGGTTCGTGTAGTCGACGACGAAGCGCGGGTCGCCCAGGTAGCCGGGATGGAGGGCAAAGCCCAGCAGGCCCTGCTCGGAGCCCCCGCTCACCCGCGCCGAAATGTCGAGGAACGGGGTCGTCGAAGGCTTGCCGTCGCGGACGATCCAGACCCGCCCGCGCTTGTCGGTGACGAACACGCGGGCGGTGTCGCCGGGCGCGGCGGTGACTGAGAGCGGCGCCCCGGCGATGGTCGCGACATGCTCCAGCGTGACGATCACGCGAGCGGGATCGAACGGTCCTGCCGTGGGCGAGCCGCCAACCGGCGAAGCGACGCCCGGACTGCCCACCGACCCCGCGGCCGGCGAGACCGGAGATCCCGGCGGCCGTGATGTCGCCGCCGACGGCGCGACCGACGTCGACGTCGGGCCGCAGCCGGTGACGAGGACGAGCGCTGCGAACCAGGCGCAAACGCGTCGAAGAACGACCATCGCCCGCCATGCTAAGGCGGGCTGGCGGTTCGGCCCCGTGCCGCCGCCGCCGTCGCGTGGACCGGCCAGACTGCTACGCTCGCTGCTGGCCAGCCGTTCCCAAACGCCCCCCGGAGACCGATGCCATGGCTCAACAGGAATTGGAGGCCCGCGATCTCGCTGACCTGGTCGAGGAGCAACGTGGTTCCGGCCAGTCCTACCTCGAGTTCACGCGCACCGACGCGCTGTCGGTCGGGCTATACGTGCTGCCGGCCGGCGCCGTCGACCGCCAGCAGCCGCACAGCGAGGACGAGGTCTACCACGTCGTCGCCGGCTGGGGCCTGATGACGGTCGGGGAAGAGACGTTCCCGGTCCGGCCGGGCTCCATCGTGTACGTCGCGGCGAATGTGCCGCACCGCTTCCACGACATCAGCCAGGAGCTGCGCATCGTGGTTTTCTTCGCGCCGGCGGAAGGATCCGCGGCGGGCAGGCGCGCCTGACGTCGGGCAGGCGCGCCTAACGCAGCTCGGCCACGGCCCGGTCGAGGGCGGCCGCGTACTCCGTCGCGCGACCCTCGTCGTCGTGGCGGAAGAACGCAAAAGCGTCAATGCCGGAGTGGAGGAAGGGGACCAGCCGCGCCGCCCACGCCGCGAGGGCCTCCAGCGAGTAGTCGTGACGGCGGAGTCGCAGGTAGAGGAACGGGCCGGTCAGCCGGAGGTCGGGCGAGTCGGCATCCTCTGGCAGCTCGGTCGCGCACAGGGCCGCACCCGCGCCTCGTAGAGCCGTGAACACCTCGTCGACGTGCCACGACGGATCCTGGAACTCCATCGTCAGCGGGATCGCCGCCGGCCAGCCCGCAAGCAGCGCTTCGAGTCGCCCCAGGTCGAGGCGAACCTCGCCGGGGACGCGATACAGGACGCTGCCGAGCCGGGCGCCGAACCAGGGGAGGGGCGCAGTCAGCCACGGCACGCTGCCGGCTGGATCGCGCAGCAGGGCTCGCATCGCCCCGCCACGCTGGGCCTTGACGGCGAACCGAAAGTTGTCCGGGGTTGCGGCCAGCCAGGCCCGGACCTTGGGCTCGGTGGGCTGCTGGTAGAAGGTGTTGTTGAGCTCACACGCCGTCAGGCGCCCGGCATAGAACGACAGGTGCTCGGCGGGGCGGAGGCCCGGCGGATAGAAGCGCGGCGACCAGGCCGGGTAGGCGAAGCCGCTCGTGCCGGCGTACAGCCGCCCGCCGGTTGATTCGCGCTCTGTCAGCGCGGCCCCGCGACGCCGCGCGCGCTGGCCATTGCCGCACCGCCGACCCTGGCTGCGGGCGCGGCGTCCGTCGTCGCGGGCGGTTCGCACGCCTCGGCGAGCGGCGACTCGCCGCCCGTCCCCTGCGAGATCGACTCCATCATCCGCCCGAGGGCGGCGAGCTCACTGGGTTCGATCGCCGAGAGGAAATAGCGCTCGATCCCGCGAAGGTGCGTGGTGGACGCGGCCCGCAGGCGTTCCAGCCCGGCGGGCGTCAGACCGGCTTCGGCGCCTCGAGCGTCGCTGCTGCACTGGGACCGCTCGACGAAGCCATCGGCAACGAGGCGGTCGACGAGGCGCGTCACGCCGCTCTTGCTGAGCAGGACACGGTTGGCGATCCGGCTCATCCGCATCCGTCGATCGGGGGCCTGGGCGATCTGGAGGAGCGTCTCGTACTCCGGCAGCGACAGGGAATGCTCGACGCGCAGCTCGTCGTCGAGACGGCGGAAGAGGCGCGCGTGGGCGACGAGGAAGGCTCGCCATGCGTCCAGGCGCGGATCGTTCGGGGCGAGGCGAGCCCCTCCCCTTGGTTCAGTCATACCGGCATGATACACGAAAGGTTGTTGACGATGCAACAAAGTGGTGATATCGTTGCACGATCAACAACATGGAGCGAAGCCCCGCGGGGCTTGCCCCACAGGAGGACCCCCGTGAGCACCTGGAACATCGATCCCGCCCATACGGACATCTCATTCTCGGCCAAGCACATGATGATCACCACCGTCCGCGGTAAGTTCGCCCGCGTCGAGGGCACGCTCGAGCTGGACGAAATCGAGCCTCGCCTGTCGAGCGGGGAGCTGCGAGTTGACGCATCCAGCCTGTCAACTGGCTTCGACGCTCGCGATGAGCACCTCCGTTCGGCTGATTTCTTCGACGCCGCCACCCACAACTGGATCGTCTTCCGCTCGACCAGCGTCGAGCCGAAGCTTGACGGCTCCTATGCCGTGACCGGCGATGTCACCATCCGCGGGATCACCAGGCCGGTGACCTTCGAGGTCGAGTTCCTTGGCACGACGCCCGGCCTCCGCGGCGGTCGGCACGCCGGCTTCACAGCCCGCGCCAAGGTCAACCGCAAGGACTGGGGCCTGAACTGGAACATGGCCCTCGAGGCAGGCGGCTGGCTCGTCGGCGACGAGATCAAGCTCGAGATCGACGTTGCGGCGGACGAGGCGCAGGCAGCCCAGCCCGTCGCGGCCGGGGCATCCGCGACGACCAGGGATTCCGCGGCGAGTGCCGCCTGAGATCCACACGGCGGGCTGACCGCCGTCTCCTGACCGGGAGGCGCTAGCATCGGGGCGTGACGCACTTCGACGTCGAGACGCTGCGGCGGCGCTTCCCGGCTCTCGCCCTGACCCATGACGGCCGGCCGATGGCCTTCTTCGATGGGCCCGGCGGCACGCAGGTGCCCGATTCGGTGATCGATGGCCTGGTCGAGTCGCTGGCTCGAATCGCCGCGCCCGACCCGGCCTCTCGCACGCCCGCGACCGCCTAGCCTTGGCCGAGCCGCGGCCCGACGTCGTCGTAGTCGGGGGCGGCATCGTCGGGACCGCGACGGCCGCCTATCTTGCCGCGGCCGGATCCAGGGTCGTCCTCGTCGAGCGCGAGGGAATCGCGGCGGCCGCCTCCGGGCGCAACTCCGGCATCGTCCAGTACCCGCTGGACCCGGTCCTGGCGACCCTCCACCGCGAGACCGTGGCGTTGTACCGCGAGCTCGAATCGGAGGCGCCCGCCCGGTTTGCCCTGCCCGCCGAGCCGGCCGGCCTGCTCTACGTCTCGCACGATGAGCGGGTGACTGCAGCGCTGGCCGAGGAGCTGACTGCCACGCACCCTGAGTTGTCGCCCTCGTTCCTCGATCCGGACCGCCTGGGGGCTCTCGAGCCGGCCTTGTCCCCGGGCGTGTCGGCCTGCCGCCTGGCCATCGGATACCCCGTCGCGCCGGCCGTGGCCACCCGAGCCTACGCGGCCCTGGCCGAGGATCGGGGGGTTCGGCTGATGGTCGGTCAGGGAGCCGGGATCGTGAGCCATGGGGGGCGCTGCAGCGGTGTGGTCGTCGGCGGGCAGACCATCGAGAGCGCGGCCGTCGTCGTCGCCGCCGGCCCATGGACGCCCGGCATCGTCGATCCGTCGGGCGCCTGGCAGCCCATTCGGTCGCTCTGGGGCGCGGTTGCCGAGATCGAACTGCCCGACCCGCCGCGGCATGTGCTCGAGGAGGCGGAGATCGATACGACGATCGAGCCGGGCGAGCGCCGCCCGGACGCGGTTCCGCTCCGCCCGGCCAGGCGAGCCGAGCGCCCCTCCGAGCCGAGTCCGCCCCGCCCGGACGATACGGCCGGCCTGTCGTTCAGCCTAGTGACCGTGGCGGGTCGATCCACGCTGGGTTCGACGTTCCTGGACGACGAGCCCGACCCGGCGGCGATGGCTCCGGCCCTGGTGAGGCACGGCTCGCAATTCGTCGGGGCCATCGCCCGGGCAAGGATCATCGGGACGCGGCGCTGCGCGCGGCCGCTCAGCCGCGACGGACGGCCGCTGGTCGGCGCGCTGCCGTTTCTCGATGGCCTGTTCGTCGCGGCCGGCCACGGGCCGTGGGGGATCTCGACGGCGCCGGCCACGGCCCGCCTGGTCGCCGATCTCGTGCTCGGTCGATCCAAGGCGCCCCCGGACGCGCTCGACGCTGCCCGCTTCGGCT
>JALZAF010000302.1 GCA_030948505.1 Chloroflexota bacterium | reverse complement strand
CTCGAAGGGCGGGCGGTCTGGGCCCGTTGGGATGACATCGAGAAGCGCCTGACCGTCTTCGACTCGACCCAGTCCCCAACCTCGATCCGGGGCGGCCTCGCGGTGCTCTTCGGCCTCCCGGAGACCTCGGTCGAGGTCATCGCGCCCGACGTCGGTGGCGGCTTCGGCCCCAAGATCATGCTTTTCCACCCTGACGAGCTGCTGGTCCCCCACGCCGCGATCGAGATCGGCCGGCCGGTCAAGTGGACCGAGGATCGTCGCGAGCACTTCACAGCGGTCAGCCAGGAGCGCGCCCAGGTCCACGAGGTGAAGTTCGGGTTCGACGAGGAGGGGAAGCTGCTGGCCCTCGACGTCGACTTCCTCCACGACGGCGGCGCATATACGCCCTACGGCCTCATCCTCCCCATCATCACCGCGGCCCAATTGCCAGGGCCCTACCGGGTGCCGAACTACCGGGTCCGCTTCCGCGACCTGTATACCAACTGCACGCCCACCTCCCCCTATCGCGGCGCCGGGCGCCCCCACGGCTGCTTCGTCATCGAACGGGTGATGGACGCCATCGCCGCCGAGCTCGGCCTCGAGCGGGCCGAGGTCAGGCGCCGCAACCTGATCCAGCCCGACCAGTTTCCGTACGAGGTCGGAACGATGTGGCAGGACGGCGGGATGACAACCTACGACAGCGGCAACTTTCCCGAGCTGCTCCGTGTCGCGGTCGAGGCGCTGGGACCGAAACCGAAGGGCGAGGGCGTCGGCATGGGCCTCGCGATGTATGTGGAGGGGACCGGCGTCGGGCCCTACGAGGGCGCCCACGTCCAGGTTCTCGTCGGCGGCAAGGTGGTCGCCTCAACCGGCATCCCGAGCCAGGGCCAGGGCCACGCCACCGTGTTCGCCCAGATCGTCGGCGACGAGCTGGGGGTCGGCATCGACGACGTGACCATCACCAGCGGCGACACCCGCCGTTTCCCGTGGGGCGTCGGCACGTTCGCATCGCGCGGCGCGGTGATGAGCGGCAACGCGATGGCCAACGCCGCCCGCGCCGTCGCCGAGAAGGCCAAACGGATCGCGGCCGACCATCTCGAGGTCGCCCCGGAGGACCTCGAGCTCGCCGGTGGCGAGGTCCGCGTCAAGGGATCGCCGGGCAGGTCGATGCCGCTCGCCGCGGTTGCCATCCTGAGCAACCCGCTCCGCTACGCCTTTGGCGGCGGCGCCGAGGCCGCCACCCAGTTCCAGCCGCGCGCCAGGCCCGGCCCGCCGCTCGCCGACGGTGATGCTCCCGGACTGGAGGCCACGGGCTATTTCAGTCCGGTGACCGGCTCGACCTGGGCCTCCGGCTGCCACGCCGCTTACCTGCAGATCGACCCGCGGACCTTCTCGCTCAAGTTCCTCAAGTACGTCGTCGTCCACGACTGCGGCCGGGTCATCAACCCGCTTGTGCTGGAGGGGCAGATCCAGGGCGGCGTCGCCCAGGGGATCGCCGGGTCCTTCTACGAGCGCCTGCTCTACGACGAGGAGGGCCAACTCCGGAACGCGAGCTTCATGGAGTTCCTGATGCCCTACGCGACAGAGATCCCGGACGTCGAAATGCACCACATCGAGACCCCCTCACCGCTCAACCCGCTCGGCATCAAGGGTGCCGGCGAGGCGGGCACCATCCCGGTCGCGGCGATGATGGCAAGCGCGATCGAGGACGCGCTGGGATTCCGGGTCGACGAGATGCCGCTCTACCCGAGCCGGCTGTTCGAGCTGGCGAAGTAGCCGGGGCTACTTACTCTGGCTCACTATCACGCCCGCGTAGGGCGGCGTCGGCAGCAGCGAGCCGTTTCCCGACTGGGTGCCCGAGTACCACGCGATGAACCAGGCCGAGTAGCCGATGACCACAAAGGCCAGCGCGCCGAGAATGTATCTGCCAATCATGTGGGTACCAAGGGATAGACGCGGAATGGTCCGGAAGCTGGCGGGCGGTTACAGCGTCTGGAGCCGGTTCAGCTTCCTTTCAATCGGCAGCCTCCTCAGCGCCGGCAGCATCGTGAGCATAGGCAGCGCCGGCAGCATCCTCAGCCTCGGCAGCGCGGGCAGCATCCTCAGCATCGGCTCGGCGGGCGGCCTGCTCAGCATCGGCGGCCGGTCTCTCCTGGCTCAGCGGCCCGCAGTCGCTCGTAGCCGGGGCCCCGGTCGACGAAGGGACGGGCCCCGAGAGATACGTCCCGGCACAGTTCGATGATCGCTCCATCCCGGATGACGACGCCGTAGTCGCGCTCCGCCGACTCGACGGACACGCGGCCCTGGATCACATCGTTGAGGACGAGCTCGGGCTCGCGCTCGAAGGGATCGCCCCATCCTCCACCGCCAGTGGTGCGCAGGCGGAGCAGGGAACCGGCACGCAGCGGGACGTCGTCGTTCATCCCCGGTAGGGCCTCGCCGCCGTCGATGGTCGCCTGGTAGGGCGGCGCCGCCATCCCGCCGGCCAGGCCGTAGGGCCCGAGGATCGAGCGATCGGCGGTGGAGACGAAGAAGGCGTCCCGGAGCAGGCGGATGTGCTTGTCGTAACCGAGACCGCCCCGGCGCTTCCCTGGGCCGCCCGAGTCGGTGGCGAGCGCGAGCTTCTCGATCCGGACCGGGAAGCGTGTCTCGGTGAACTCGGCGGGGAGGTTCTTGGAGTCGGGGACGATATGGATCGCATCCGATCCGTCGGCGTACCAACGGCCGCCCGAGCCGCCGCCGAGGACCTCACGGAGCAGGTACCAGCGCCCGTCAGCGTCGACGCCGTGCACGCCCCAGTAGCGGATCGTCTCCTGGTCG
>JALZAF010000281.1 GCA_030948505.1 Chloroflexota bacterium | reverse complement strand
TCTGGACTGGTGGCTGACGCGCCAGCTGCGCGATCTGGCTGCGGTTCGGCAGGGACGGCAGCCGCCGTCACGGCGGCTTCGCGACACGGTGCGCCGGGTGGAGAGCGAGATCCGGGGCTAGCCCGCCTCGTTGGCCTGGTGCCCCTCCCGCTGGAGCTCGCGGGCGATTGCGGCCAGCAGCCGGCCGGCGTCGCGCGGCGTGGCCACGAACGCGTCCGCCACCGCGGTCATCTGGGGCGGTGTCTCCGCGGCCCCATGAACGCCAACCAGCAGCGCGTCGAGCTCGCCACGTCCGCGGGCCTCGGCGATGGCCTGGAAGGCCAGGGCGTCACTGACGTCATCCCCGAACGCGATGACGCCGCCCGGGCGCAACCGCTCCAGCAGCCGGACGGCCGCATGGCCCTTGCCGCCCGCCCCTGCCGGCCGCAGCTCCACCATCTTGCGGCCCTCGAAGTGCACCAGCCCGCTGCCGCCGGTCTCGCGCTCCGTCGCCTCGATCGCCCCCAGCAGGGCTTCGCGCGCGGCGTCGGCGTCGGTGGCCTGACGGAAATGGAACGCGATCGACGGGCCTTTGAGCTCGACGAACAGCCAGTGCGGGCGCCCGAGGCGATCGACGACCGACCGGGCGAGGGCGGCTGCGGGCTCGACGTAACTGGCCAGCGCCGGATCAACGCGGACCTGCAGACGCTCCGCGCGGACGCGCCGATTGAGCGCCCCGGCCTCGAGCCCGTGGTTGCCGAGGTAGCGGACGCCGCCGACCCTGACTCGGCCGGCGAGGTCGGGGGCGCTGCGACCCGACAGGACCGCCACCGCCAGCCGGTCCGGGCGTCGCTCGGCCATTCCTGCCAGCCGCCGGAGTGCCACACGGGCGACGGGTTCGATGATCGCACCCATCGGATCGGGGTTGATGGGCGAAATCGTCCCGTCGAAGTCGGTCACGACCAGCAGCGGCGGGCGAGCGCGGACCAGGGCGAGTGCGCGGTCGCGGACCGCGCGCCACGTGTCGGCCGGATGGCCGTGGGCCGGAGGGCCATGGCCCGGATGGACCTGGGCCGGCGGTTTGGCAGGCGTCACGGGCTCGACTGAGCCGTCGCCAGTGGCTGCGGGCTGCCTTGCCCGGGCGACGTCAGGGCCGGCGCGGGCGCGAGAACGACGAGCATGACGATGACCAGCACGGCCACGAGCATGCCCGTGACCAGGCCGGCGAGGATCGGGAAGGCGGCGCGCACGGCCGGAGGGTAGCAGCCGGGACGCCCAAAGCGCGCCCTCCCGGGTCCGCTGCTAGGCTGTTCGTCCGATGACGATCCTGCTGCAAGTCATCCGCAGTCGGCTGCTTCCGGCGATCCTGACCGGCGCTGGCGTCGCCATCATCGTCACCGGAATCCTGTGGTACGGCGGGCCTGTCGAGGCTGGTCCGAACCCAACGCCGGATGCCACGACGAGCGCGGTTTCCCCCACCGGGACGCCCGCTGCCGCCTCCCCGGCCAGCCCATCCGCGCAGGCCAGCCCATCGCCGTCGGGCGTCGCCCGGGTGGCCACCCGGGTGCAGATCCCGGCATTGCGCATCGACATGCCGGTGGTCAAGGGTCCGCCGAGTGCCTATCCGCTGTGCAACGTCGCGATGTACCTCGATGTGCCGCCCCTGGGCCAACCGGGCGGGGGGCACGCGATCTACATCTACGCCCACGCCCGGGAGGGGATGTTCCTGCCCATCCTGAAGGCGTCGCAGGTCAACGACGGCCAAAGGATGCTGGGCATGCTCGTCAATCTCTACACCAGCGACGACCAGCTCTTCCTGTACGAGATCGTCGGGGTCCGTCGCCATCAGACCGATCTCAACGACGCCGTCCATGCCACGACCGAACAGCTGTGGCTGCAGACATCCGAAGGACCCAAGGGCACGCCCGGCAAGACCCAGGTCATCGCCAAGCTGCTGTCGACGGGACCGGCCGACCACGCGCTCGCCCACCCCGTGCCAAAGCCGGTGGTGTGCGGCTGAGCTACTCGACGCGGACGTCCAGCGCGGCCTGCAAGCGGTGAGCCCGTCCGCCGCAGTCGTCGACGTAGAACCAGGCATCGGCCACCATCCGCCAGGTGCCTCGCGGCAGCCGCAGCACGGGATCGGCAAAGAACGCCTTGTAGAAGGCGGCATTGGGGTCTTCGCCGGACCAGCCGCCGGACTTGACGTAGCGCTGTGCCAGCGGGGCAGCCGGCCTGATCGCATACGCCGCGCAGCTGTCGTCTGACCCAGCCTCGATCCTGAGCGTCCCATCGAGTTGGAGCAGCGACACCTGGACGAGTCCGCTGCCCGACCCCGCCAGCTTCAATCCAGGCTGTGGCCCGATGTAGCTGAGCTCCGTCGCCAGGTCGATCGGCGCGCCGGCCGCGTAGTGGTCGTCTGAGGACTGCAGGATCAGCCGGAAGTCGCCTTCGCGCGCCTCTGCCCGGATCGGCCGGGCCGGCTCCGCCGTGGGCGGACCGGACGGCGAGGGTGTCGCGCAGCCGATGGCGAGGATGAGCACAACGGCCCAGCGGAGCCCGCCCACGACGGTCAGATCCAGTCGATCTTCCGCAGGAAGAGGGCCGCAGCGACGGCCAGGAGGACCGTGCCCAGCGCCACCAGCCAGAACCCGCCGGCCTCTCCGCCCGCGAACGCAGCGCCCGCTTCGCTCATGCCGAATATGCCGGCCACCGCACCGATCCCGGCCAGGAGGACCGTCACCCCGGTCAGCCGCTTCATGATCAGCGACAGGTTGTTGTTGACCGTGGACAGGTAGACGTCCAGCGTCCCCTGCACCAGCTCACGGTAGTTGTCGAGCTCGTCGGTGACGCGCAGCAAGTGGTCGTACACGTCGCGGAAGTAGACGATGTGGTCGGGGGCGATGACGCCGGCCTCGCGGTTCGTCAGCTGGTTGAAGATCTCGCGCGCCGGCGACGTCGCCCGGCGCAGGCTGATGAGCTCCCGTTTCAGCACGAATACTCGCTCCAGCGCGGAGGGAGACGCCTTCGCGACGACGTCGTCCTGGAGCTGGTCGATCTCGTCGGCCAGCCTGTCGAGGACCGGGAAATAGGCGTCCACGATCCAGTCGCACAGGGCATACAGCAGGTAGTCGGGGCCGCGGGCCACGTGCCCATCTGGATCCTCATGGACTTTTGGCGCGAGATACGGATCCCAGTCGGGCTCGTGGACCGACAGCAGGTACTTGGGCGACAGCACGAAGTCGATCTCCGAGGCCCGCGCCTCGGTCTCATATTCGACGGCGAAGATGACGATGTGGAAGACGTCGCCGATCTGCTCGATCCTGGCCCGCTGGTTCTGGTCGAGGATGTTGGAGGCGACCAGCGGGTGCAGCCTGAGCGCAGCGGCCAGCTTGGCCATAGTCTCCGACGACGGAGAAGTCGCGTCGATCCAGGCCCAGCAGTCGCCGGACAGCTCCTTCTTGAGGTGATCGAGGTCGCGCAGCTCGATCTTCCGACCGTCCTTGATGGCGATAACACGGACCGTGTCGGGCTTGAGAGGGGCCGGCGCTTCCCGTCTACGAGCGGCGGGTGGCACCTCTACGGCCTTGGGCGGGGGCTCCACGGCCTTGACAGCAGCTCGGCGGGTCCGCGCCGTCACCGCGGGCGAGCGACGGGACGCAGGGCGGTCAGAGCGCGAGCGTGGGTTCGATGTCGTCCGAGCCATCGGCTCCCATTTGGGCGGGGCGCGTTCCGGCCGGGGTAGCCGGTCGCTGCGCGCCGGTCAGCATACGCGTCCGGCCCCCAAGGGCCAGCGCCGGTGGGACGGCCACGACGGTCAGGCCGGCCGCTACGAGGAAGACGCCGACCATGATCCGCGCGCCCTCGCCCGCGGCCCAGGTCTCGAGGGCCTGCACGACGAGGCCGTCGCGCAGCGGCCGGTTGCGGAGCTCGACCGGGATGAACTCCTTGTACGCGTCCGGCGTCGCGTAGACCCGGTCGTAGAGCCGCTCGATGGTCGTCGATCCGTAGGCCGTCAGGACGGCCAGCCCGATGGCCATGCCGATCATGCGGGCAACAGTGACTGTGGCCGAGGCGACGCCGAAGGATTGCCGGCCAACGGCCTCGACCGCGGCCGTCGAGCGCGGCGTGACGGTCAGGCCGAAACCCAGGCCGAACACGGCCAGGGTGACGGCGACCTCGCCGATGGTGGTCGTCGGACGCCAGGCCGACATGACAAGCAAGGCAAGCCCGCTCGCGGCAAGTCCAACCAGCGTCACGAGGCGCAGGGAGAGCACGCGGACGGCGAAGCCGGAGGCCAGCGCACCGACGGCCGTAGCGGCGGCCAGCGACCCGAGGGCGATGCGCTCGAGGTCCGGGCCGCCGTAGAGGACGCGGTTGACGAAGACGGCGCCGCCGATGATCGCGGTCGCGAAGCCGTACCCGGTCAGCAGCGACACGAGGGTCGCGGAGGAGAAGACGGCCGACCGGAAGAGGCGCGGGTCAAGGTAGGCGTCGTCGCGGCGCAGGCCGCGCAGGACCGTGATGAGCGTGGCGACGACGGCCAGGGCAAGGAGGCCGCCACTCAGGACCGCCGGCTGGATTCCCAGGTCGCCAGCCGAGCCAACGCCAAGCAGCGTGACTGCCACCAGCGCGGCGGCAAGACCGACCGTGAAGATCGCGCCGCCCAGCAGGTCCAGGCGTCCCTTGCGGCGCGGTGTGTCCCAGCCGTGGGAGGCAGCCCAGCCAATGACCAGGGCGACGATCCCGATCGGGACATTGACGTAGAAGACCCACCGCCAGGCCGGGGTGAGGGCGTCGACGAGCGGGCCTTCCGTGATGCTCGCCCGGGCCAGCGCGACGTCGACGTGGAGGGCATCGAGGATGGATGCCCCGAGGAACGGCCCGGCGGCCATGCCGAGGAAGGTCAGCGCTCCGACGACGCCCAGCGCGCGCGGCCGGGCGTAGCCCTCGAACAAATGGGAAGCGGCAGCCGTTGCAACCGGCACGAGCACGCCGCCTCCGGCGGCCTGGACCACGCGAGCGGCGATGAGCTCGTCCAGCGTCTGCGCCCGCCCGGCCAAGGCGGAGCCCACGATGAACACGGCCAGGCCGCCGAGCAGCAGGCGCCGCGCTCCCCACAGGTCGCTCAGCCGGCCCGCCAGCGGCATGACCACGATGTACACGAGAAGGTAAGCCTGGATGATCCAGGACGCCTTGCGCAGCTGCGACCAGTCGGCCAGGTCGGCCACGATGGCCGGCAGGGCCACGGCCGTGATCATCAGCTCCAGTCCGGCCAGGAAGACGCCGATGCCGAGGACCGCGAGCAGTACGTACCCCGGGGTCCGCAGCATCGGGCGAGTGTAGCCAATCGCGTTCGGGACCCCGCCGGGCGACCGGAGTGCCTAGCATTGGCGGGCCGTGGTTAAGCAGATCGGACGGAGGAGCCGATGGGAACGCCGGCCATTACCAGATTCGTTCCGACCGAGGACCAATACAGCTGGACGTTCGGCGGCTACGCGCCCGTCAAGCGGGTCCGCCCGGGTGACGTCCTGGACCTGTTCACCGAGGACGCCTTCGGTGGCCGGATCCGGACCACGGACGACCTGCCCAGCCGGTTGATCGAGTACCCCTTCATCAACCCGCAAACGGGGCCCTTCTTCGTCGAGGGTGCCGAGCCCGGCGACAGCCTGGCCATCCACCTCATCGACGTCCAACCGGCTCGCGACTGGGCGGTATCCACGACGGTGCCGCTGTTCGGCGCGCTGACTGGCACGAAGTTCACGCCGACGCTCCAGCCTCCACTTCCGGAGCGCACGTGGGTCTACGCGGTCGACCGCGAGGCGGGAGAGGTTACGTACCGGGCGCTCGACTCCGATTATTCGGTCGACCTGCCGCTGCAGCCGTTCCTGGGCACGATCGGCGTGGCGCCGGCCGCCGGTGAGGCCCGCAACGTGCTCGTGCCGGAGGCCTTCGGCGGCAACATGGACAGCCCCGAGGCACGGGCCGGCACGACGGTCTACCTGGGCGTGAACGTCGAGGGCGCCCTGTTCTCGATCGGCGACGGGCACTACACGATGGGCGAAGGCGAGGTGTGCGGGGTGGCGGTCGAGGGCGCCATGAACACCAGGCTCACGGTGGATCTGATCAAGGGAGTGGCGTGTGCGTGGCCGCGCTTCGAGGACGACGAGTGGATCATGGTCGCTGGGTCCTACCGGCCCCTCGAGGATGCCTTCCGCATCGCCCATACCCAGCTGATCCAGTGGATCGCGACAGAGACCGGCTTGTCGGTCATGGATACTTACCAGCTCGTCACCCAGGCCTCGCGCTCGCCGATCGCCAACGTCTGCGATGCGAACTACACCATCGTGGCCAAGATGCCGAAGCGATTCCTGCCCCAGGGGACGCCCTGGATGGGCGGTGCCCACGCCCGGCTCCGGGTCGTCGCCGAGGCGGTGCGCTCGGCCGGCCAGGGGGCGGTCCCCCGGTCGGCGGCACGATTTTGAGCGGGCCCGATGAAATCGATTGCCTAAACGCTTGACGGGGCGGCTGTACATCGGCTATGACACCGTTGACACGGCCCGAGGCCCTTGCTGCTTCGGGTCGACCGCGGACGAGGAGAGGTCCGCGGCGCCGCACCCGCTCCACGACGCGAACACGAGCCGCACGGAATAGCCCCGGCCGGCATGGCCGGGCTTCATGGGGAGATTCGGGCTCGTTCCGCTCGAGGCGCCACGTGGCTGACGCCAACGGGAGGAGGACTTTTCAGGGCGACGATTTGGTAGGACCAATAAGGAGGAGATATGAGTCCGATGCCCGGACGATTCCGGTGGTTGATTCTTCTGCCAGTGATCGCGCTCGTGGCAACAGCCTGCGGGCCGTCGGCCACGACCTCGAACGCACCGTCGGGGGCCAGCGCGGCGCCCGCCAGCGCCGGCGCCAGCGCGAGCGCCCCGGCGTCATCTACCGGCGCGAGCGCCGAGCCGAGTGCCGTCACCGGCGCAAGTTGCGCCGCCAGCGCGAAGGTCGTCAAGTTCTGGACGAGCCACACGCCGCCAGACTCCGACACCCTCAAGAAGATCGTCGACGCGTTCAACGCCGCCAACGCGGACATCTGCGTGAAGATGACGATCGTCCCAGGTAGCGAGACCGATGTCACCAAGCTCATCACCTCGATCCGGGGCGGCGTCGCGCCGGACGTCTACATGGCGGACCGGTTCACCGTCCCGCAGCGCGCCGCGGAAGGCGTGCTCGACGAGCTCCCGGCCGACGTCGCGGCGTTGAAAGACCAGCACGTCGCGTTCGCCTGGAATGAGACCCAGTACAAGGGCAAGACGTACGCGATCCCATTCGACACGGACGCCCGAGCCCTCTGGTACAACGCGGATCTGGTCAAGGCTGCCGGGCAGGATCCTTCCCAGCTCGACATCTCCAAGGGAGCCCCGACGATCGCCACGGTAACCAAGATCGCGGACGCGATCAGCAAGAAGGACGCCAGCGGTAACTACGACATCATGGGCTGGATGCCCGGCGGGCCGGGCAACAGTGGCGCCGGCGCCTTCGACCAGGGCTGGCACTACACCTGGGGCTTCGATTACGGCGGCAAGTTCGCCGACATTGCCGCCTGCAAGGTGACCCCGACCGACCCCGGCGTCGTCAAGGGCTACCAGTTCATGTACGACTGGGCCAAGGCGCACGATCCGAAGGCCATTGCCCGCTGGGTCAGCACCAACTGGGCGCCGAACGCGCCGCAGCAATCGTTCCCGTTCTGGACCGGCAAGCTTGGCATGACGATCAGCGGTGACTGGCAGATCGCCAATGCCGTCAAGTACGGCGGTGGCAAGAGCTACAAGTTCACCTACATCCCCGTGCCCAACGCCGGCGACAAGCCGACGACGTGGGCGGGCGGCTGGTCCATGGCGCTGATCCCGAAGTCCGCGGCCAAGGACCAGGCCGTCAAGTTCATGATGTACATCGCCGGGCCCGAGGGCCAGAAGGTGTACACCAAGGACACGACCCACCTGCCGACGCTCATCGCGCTGCAGAAGGACGCGTCTCTGTACGACGCGCAGCACAAGGTCTTCCTCGACCTCCTCCCGGGTGCACTCAACCGGCCGCCGCTTGCGGTCGGCGGGATCTATTGGGATGCGCTGACGCAGGCCCAGGGTGCCGTTGAGCTCAACACCAAGACTCCTGCGGACGCTCTCGCAGAAGTCGCGACCACGGTTCAGCCAAGGCTCGACGAAGTCGGCTGCTGAACCCGGCATAACCGCACTGTTCGCGGGGACCGGCCGTCGGTCGGTCCCCGCGACGCTTAACCGGCAGCTGCACCTCAGCGAGGCAGAGAGATGGCCGTAGCGGCGACCACCGCGACCACCGCTCGTCGGCGCCCCTCGCGGTTCAACCTCGGGAAAATCGAGCGTCGGAACCTGCGCTGGGGCCTCCTGTTCATCAGCCCGTGGCTGATCGGCTTCCTCGTGTTCGGGATCTTCCCGATCCTTTACACGTTCTACCTGAGCCTGACTCGCTATTCAGGACTCAAGGATCCACTCTTCATCGGCGGCGCAAATTACACGCGGCTGGCCGCCGATCCGCTGTTCTGGAAGTCCGCCTACAACACCCTCTACTACACGCTGCTGGCGGTCCCGATTGGGGTCATCGTGGCCATGCTTCTGGCCATGGCCATGAACACGAAGGTTCGGGAGGTGACGCTCTACCGGGCGATCTTCTACCTGCCCTCGATCCTGCCCGTCTTTGCCATCTCGTTCATCTTCGTGGTCCTGCTCAATCCGGGCTACGGGCTCGTCAACTGGCTCCTGTCATCGGTCGGACTGCCCTCGCCAAACTGGCTGGGCGACCCCGCCTACACCAAGCTGGCGCTGGTGATGATCGCCCAGCTCGGCGCCGGACAGTGGGCGCTCGTGTTCCTGGCCGGACTGCGCGGCATCCCCACCGACCTGTACGAGTCCGCCTCGATCGACGGCGCCGGGGCGGTCAGGAAGTTCGTCAGCATCACCCTGCCGTTGATGACGCCCGTGATCCTGTACGACATCATCATCGGCCTGTCGTTCGGCCTCCAGGTGTTCACCTCGGCGTACATCCTCACCGGCGGTGGGACGCGAGGTTCTGCCGGGCCCGACAACTCCCTGCTGACGTACGTCTATTTCATCTACAAGCAAGCCTTCCAGTTTGGCCAGATGGGCTACGCGGCCGCCCTGTCGGTCGTCCTGTTCGTCGTCAGTTTGCTCCTCGCAGGAGCCGTCTTCCGGTGGGCTCGCGGCTGGGTGTTCTATGGCGCAGAGGACGCCTAGATGGCGACCACCGAAGCCGTTCGATCCATCGCCGCCACGACCGCTCCCTCGGGGCGTCGCTTCAGGCACGTCCTGACGGGGTCGGTCCTGCCGCGGATCGTCTTGATCCTCGCCTGTCTCGTCTTCATCGCGCCGTTCTACTGGATGGTCGTTAGTGCCCTCAAGAGCGTCCAGGAGGCATCGGCCTTCCCGCCGACACTCATCCCACAGGCATGGCGCTGGCAGAACTTCGTCGACGCCGTCAACTACATCCCGTTCGGCTTGTACGCCCTCAACTCGCTCATCATCACCATCGGCGCGACGATCGGGGCCATCCTGTCGAACACCCTCATCGCCTACGGCTTCTCGCGCATCCAGTGGCCGGGCCGCAACGCGCTCTTCTACGTGTGTGTGGCGACGATCTTCCTGCCCTACCCGGTTGTCCTGGTCGCCCTGTTCGACATTTTCAGCAAACTGCCATCGTTCGGCATCCAGGGCGGACATTCCTGGATCAACACGTTCCTGCCCCTGATCGTGCCGGCCTTCTTCGGCAACCCGTTCTACATCTTCCTGATGCGCCAGTTCATGATGGGCATCCCGAAGGAGCTGTCCGACGCGGCCCGGGTCGACGGGGCCAGCGAGATCCAGACCTTCTGGCACGTGATCATGCCCCTGACCAAGCCTGCCGTGACGGTTATCGCCATCCTGGCCGCCGTTGCCGCCTGGAATGAGTTCCTGCTGCCGTTGCTCTACCTCCAGGAGAACGACAAGTACCCGCTGGCGATCGGGCTGGCGTTCTTCACCAGCGAGCATGACGTGGCCTACAACCTCCTGATGGCGGCGTCGACGCTGATCGTCCTGCCAGTCGTCGTCGTCTTCGTCCTCGCCCAGCGCTTCTTCATCGAAGGCATCACCGTCGGCGGCGTGAAGGGCTGACGTCGCGTCGCACCGGGTCGTGGTCCGTCCGGCCGCGTCCCTCAGCTGGAGGAAACCTTCACGGACTCGCCAGCGCCGCTCCGGATCGCCACCGTCGGCGGCCGGTCGATTCCCCTGTCGCGCCTCGACGAGCGGTTCGCGGAGATCCGTCGCGGGCCGCGCGGTCGGCACGTTCCCCCGGACGGCGGATCGCAATCCGACGGAATCCGCCGCTGGATCGTCCAGGAGCTGGTGACCGAGGCGGTCCTCGCCCACGAGACACGGGCGGCGGGCCTCGAAGACGTGGCCGACCTGGTTGACGACGTCACCGCGGAGGTGCGGGTCTCCGACGACGACCTTCGGGCCTACTACGACCGCAATGGCGACCTCTTCGCCCGGGCGGAGGTGCGCCGCATCGGGCACTCCATGGTGCACGATGAGGATGCTGCAGTCCGAGCGGTGGCCGCGCTCGCGGAGGGCGATTCGGCCGTCAACCTCGACGTCCTCGACGTTCGACGCGGGGAGCTGGCCGGTCCGCTCGAAGAGGCGATCTTCACGGCCCGCGAGGGCGATGTCCTGGGCCCGATCCAGAGCGAGCTGGGCTGGCACGTCGCGCGGCTCGAGCGTGTGACTCCGGCGGGCGTCGTGCCATACGCCGACGCACGGCCGGCCATCGAGGCCGAGCTGCTCGCGGCCGCGCGCCTGACGGCCTTTGGCCAGTGGCTGGATCGCCGCCGTGACGACCTGGCGGTCATCGAGCCCGCGTTCGCCCATCCGGCCGATCCCGTCAACGGCTTCCCCAGCCACCGGCACTAAAAGGAGTCAAGACATGACGCGCGTGGTGGTGACCGGCGGCAGCGGCAAGGCAGGACGGGCGATCGTTCCCGATCTCGTCGAGCACGGCTACGACGTAGTCAACATCGACGTCGTCCCGGCCGTGCCGCAGTACGCGCCGTTCCTGCGGGCCGACCTGACCGACCTGGGCGAGACCATCGAGGCCCTTCGCGGGGCGGACGCGGTGGTCCACATGGCGGCCATCCCGGCACCGGGGATCCGGACTGTCGAACAGACATTCGAGATCAACATGCTCAGCACGTACAACGTGTTCAGCGCCGCAGCGCTACTGAAGCTCAAGCGGGTCGTGTGGGCGTCGAGCGAGACAACGCTCGGGCTGCCGTTCGGCAAGCTCCACGGTCAGAACCTGCTCCACGGTCAGAACCTGCTCGACGAACAGGCCAGGCCGGGCCACCAGCCACAGCCCGACTACGTGCCGATCGACGAAGATCACACGCTCCGGCCGCATTCGAGCTACGCGCTGTCCAAGGTCCTGGGCGAGGAGATGGCCCGCCAGTTCGCCCGATGGACGGGGATCCCGTTCGTGGGCCTGCGGTTCTCGGCCATCCGGGAGCTGCCCGAGTACGACAGCTTCCCCGACACGTGGCGCGATCCGCACCGCGGCGAATGGAACATGTGGGGCTATGTCGACGCCCGCGACGTCGCCCAGTCGACGCGCCTGGCCCTGACCGCCGACATCACCGGCGCCGAAGCATTCATCATCGCCGCCGGCGACACCGTCATGAACCGGCCCAATGCGGAGCTGATCGCGGAGTACTACCCCTCCGTGCCCATCCGCGAAGGAACTGGCGAGCACGACACGTTGCTGTCGATCGGCAAAGCGCGGCGTCTGCTCGGCTACGCGCCGACCTGGTCGTGGCGCGACATCCTGGCCGTCCCCGCGGGCACCGGCCCGCAGCACGAGGAGCGCCGCCGCTGATGGAGATCCTGGCCGCACATTCCACCGATCTGTTCGTCGGCACGGAGAAGGCGCCGCGACAGGTCGTCCGCGTCCGGCTGCGAGGTGGTCGGCCACTCAACGGCCACGCACCGGCGCAGATACGGATCGAAGGCAACAAATTGCGGACGGCGGAGGCGGTCGCGCTTGGCCCGCTCGGGCCGGGCGAAGAAGCGCGCCTCGAGCTGGGTGTCGTCGTCGATGCCCCCCTTCAGCCCGGCTCCAGGCGGAAGGCGGAGGTCATCGTCCAGGCCGGCGGAAAGACCAGCCGCCACGCGTTCGAGCTGGTCGTCGTGGAGCCCGGCTGGCAGATGTTCATGGTCTCCCACTTCCACTACGACCCGGTCTGGTGGAACACGCAGGCCGCCTACACGGAAACGTGGGGAACCGCGATTCAGTACCGCTCGCCGTACCAGGAGCCCGGCTTGGCCCTCGTCCGCTCGCACCTGGAGATGGCCCGCCGTGACCCGATCTACAAGTTCGTACTGGCCGAGCTCGACTACCTCAAGCCCTACTGGGACGTCTACCCGGAGGACCGCGCCTATATCCGACAACTCCTCGCGGACGGGCGCCTGGAGTTCATGGGCGGCACCTACAACGAGCCGAACACGAACCTGACCAGCGCCGAGTCGACCATCCGCAACGCCATCTACGGCGTCGGTTACCAGCGCGACGTCCTGGGCGGCGCTCCGGCCACGGCCTGGCAACTCGATGCCTTCGGCCACGACCCGCAGTTCCCCGGCATCATGGCCGACGCCGGCGTGTCCTCCAGCTCGTGGGCCCGCGGGCCCTTCCACGAATGGGGACCCCACTGGGTGCGCGGCCCCGGTCGCGTGCCGTTTGCCGAGATGGCCGCCGGCGAGACGCCACAGATGCAATTCCCGACCGAGTTCGACTGGATCGCTCCGAGCGGGCGCGCACTGCTGACCTGCTTCATGGCCAATCACTATTCGTCGGGCTGGTGGATGGACGCACAGCCGACGCTCGAGGAGGCGGAGGCGGAGGTCCATCGCCTGTTCACGGACCTGGCCTCGCTGGCCGCCACGAAGAACGTCCTGCTGCCGGTCGGCACGGACTACACCCCGCCCAACAAGTGGCTGACGGCGATCCAGCGGGACTGGGAGAAGCGCTACGTCTGGCCGAAGTTCAAGACCGCCATCCCGCGCGAGTTCTTCGACGCCGTCCGCGCGGAGCAAAAGAAGAAGCGCCGGCCATTCTCGCCCCAGACCCGCGACATGAACCCCATCTACACCGGCAAGGACGTCTCGTTCATCGATACCAAGCAGGCCCAGCGGGTAGCCGAGAACACCCTGCTCAGCGGCGAGAAGTTCGCCACCATCGCGGCCCTCCTGGGAGCGCGCTTCCCGATGGAGGCGATCGACAAGGCGTGGCGGCAGCTGCTGTTCGGTGCCCACCACGACGGCATCACCGGCTCCGAATCGGACCAGGTCTACCTCGACCTCCTGGGCGGCTGGCGCGAGGCGGTCGAGCTCGGCAAGGCCACCCTGACCGGCGCGCTCGACTATCTCGGGGCGAGAATCGATACGACCGGCGAGGGGCGTGCCGTCAGCGTGTTCAATCCACTGTCGTGGCCGCGAACGGACGTCGCGCGGGTCAGCCTCGACGTGCCCGCGGAAGGACCCGAGGGCATCGAGCTCAGGGATGAGTCCGGAGCGGTGGTCCCGTTCGTGCTGGAAACGGCCCAACGCCGCGACGACGGGCGGATCGTCGCCGCCTCCCTGGCCTTCATCGCCCGCGACGTCCCCGCGGTCGGCTATCGGTCGTTCCGAGCCGTGCCGAGTGCCGCGCCACTGGGCGACTCGCGCTGGCAGGAGGTCGATCGCGACTCGATCGAGAACGACGCCTTCGCCGTGACCGTCGACCGAGCCCGCGGCGGCACGATTGCCAGCCTCGTCGACAGGCGGTCTGGCAAGCAGCTCGTGCAGCCGGGCGGGGGCGCGAACGAGCTGCGGGCCTATCGCGAGTACCCCACCCATCCGCTGTTCGGCGAGGGTCCCTGGCACCTCACGCCTGACGGCCGATTTACGTCCGGAATTGCCACCCATGTCGAGCTGACGGTCGAGGAATCGCCGATCGGAAGGCGCATCCGCGTGGCCGGTCCGATCGAGACCACCCGCAGCGAGCAGGACATCGTGCTGTGGGACGACGTCGATCGGGTCGAGCTGACGACCCGTCTGCACGACTACAGCGGCCACGACCGGCTATTCCGGGTTCGGTTTCCCATCGCCATCGAGGGTGGCGCGTCGGTCTCCGAGGTCGGCAACGCCGTCGTGGGCCGACCGTTCGGGCGTCCCAACGTGGACGTTGCCGAGGTGCCGTTCACCCTCGATCACCCGGCCTATAACTGGTTTGCGCTTGGGGCGACCGCGCGGGTGGCCCTGGGCGATGGAAAGGGTGAGGCCGCACGGGAGGCCCGCGCTTCGCGCGCCATCAGCGTGGCTGAGGTGATCGTGCCCGACGAGGCGGCCCAGGACGACGCGGTGCGCGGCCTTGTCGTGGCCCTCGTCCGGCAGGGCGTCACCTCGACGCTGTCGAGGCACAGCGGCCACCGCTACGGGATCCTGCACATCGACTCCAATCTGCCCGACGTCCGCGTGGCCGTGGGCGGGCCAAAGGAAAACCAGTTCGTCGCCGCGGTTCTTGCCGCCGCCCCGTCCGGTTACCGCGCCGAGCTGGACCGCCAGCTCAAGGCGCGGGGCTGGGCCCGGCTGTGGATCCCGGAGGACAGCAAGGCTGCGGACGACGCCCATGGCGAGAACATCCCCGACCTGCGCGGCCCACGCGACCTGCCGGTGCTGGTCATTGCCGGCAGGGACAGCGCGCGGACCATCGCAGCGATCAAAGCCCTGTCGGCCGACCTCGCCGACGGCGTCATCGGCGTCGGCCAGCCGGCGGCGCTCGACGGCGAAACGGGACGGGCGGAGGACTACACGCTGGCGGTGATTAACCGCGGCATCCCCGGATTCAGCGTCGAGGCGGACGGCAACATGTACCTGTCGCTGCTGCGATCGTGCAGTGGCTGGCCGTCGGGCGTCTGGATCGACCCGCCCCGTCGCTCGACGCCGGACGGAGCGAACTTCCAGTTCCAGCACTGGAGCCACGCCTTCGAGTACGCGATCGCCGCGTCGCCCGGCGACTGGCGAGCCGGCGGCCTCGTGCGGGGCGGCCACGAGTACAACAACCCGTTGATCGCCCTTGCCCTCGACGCTCACAAGGGTCAGTTGCCGGCGACGACCAGCCTGCTCCAGGTGGACCCGCCGTCGGTGGTCCTGACGGCCCTCAAGCCGGCCGGCAACCCCGGCGCGCACATGACATCACTCGAGGTCGACTCGACCGCCGGCGTCGCCATGCGGCTGTACGAATCGTCCGGCCGTGCGACCAAGGCAACGATTCGTGGTCCCTGGCCGCTCGGATCCGCCCGTTCGACCAACGTGCTCGAGGAAGGGGGCAAGTCCCTGAAGGGGGCGGGTGGGGCCATCGACGTCAGGCTCGAGCCGTACGAGATCGCGACCGTTCGGGCCACCGTGGACGTCAAGGCCGCCGCGCGCGGGGCTCGCGGCAAAAGACCTGATCTCGCTCCCCGGGCCGAGGCTGCCCAACCCGTGTTCGCCGACTACTGGCTCCACAACAAGGGCGCCGCGCCCGTGGGTTACCAGGCGGTCAGCGTCGGCATCCGCCCGTCCATCCTGTCCGTTGACGGGCCGTTCAGCCTCCCGATCGTCGTGGCCTCGGAGCGGACCGATGGCCCCGCTGCCGGCAAGGTCACGCTGGTCGTGCCGCCCGGCTGGAAGGCATCGCCGGCCGAGCGGGTCTACCGCCTCGCACCGGGCGCCCACCTCGCCTTCGACGTCTCCGTGCGACCCGCCGCCGGTGCCAAGCCGGGGCGCTATTTCGTGGCCGCCCGAATCGTCGACGAGGCGGGCCAGGTCCATGAGGACGTGGTGACGATCGACCACCGAACGGGCAGCGACGGGACAGCCCGGAAATCAGATCCCGCCGAGCGCACACCGGCCCTGACGTGGGCGGTGGAGCGGGCGCTCGCGGTCGGCGGCATCGGGCCGAAACCCGGCTCGTCGGCCGTCGAAGGCGCCCGCCACGACCCAGGCGACGAGCTGGTGGTCACGTTCCAGGCCGAGCCGGTCCGGGTGGCACAGGGCGAGCGCGGGCAGATCCGCGCCTCGATCAAGAACCGGGCCGCGAGCGAGATCCGCGGCGAAGCGCAGATCCTCAGCCCGCACGAGACCTGGACCGCGATCAGCCCCTGGACCCAGGGCTTCGTCGTGCCGCCGGGCGGCGAAACCGTCGTCACCTTCGTCGTCGAGCCGCCGCTCGACGGGACGCCCGGCGGCTACTGGGCGCTGTTGAAAGTCATGTACTTCGGCCGCGTCTACTACTCGGAGTCGATCCCTGTCGAGATCGAGGCGTCGAAGGTCGTCACCCGGCGGGTCGCGACCGCCACCCGATCGAGGTAATCAGATGAGTGAGATCAAGGTCGGCGTCCTGCCGTGGGGCCAGAACATCGACTGGCCGTCGCTGCGCGACATCGGACGGCGTGCCGACGAGCTGGGCTATGACTCACTCTGGACGTGGGACCACCTCTACCCCATCCAGGGCGACTGGCGGCGGCCTATCTTCGAGGGCTACATGATCCTCGCCGGCTGGGCGGCGGTGACCTCGAAGGCGACCCTGGGCCTGATGGTGGGAGCGAACACGTTCCGGAATCCGGCCCTCACGGCCAAGCTGGCGACGACCCTCGACCACATGAGCGACGGCCGGGCCGTCCTGGGCATCGGCGGCGCGTGGTTCGAGCGCGAGCACGAGGCCTATGGGCTCGAGTTCGGCTCGGGCTTCGGCGAGCGCCTCGACTGGCTCGACGAAGCGGTCGAGCTGATGCGCGACATGCTCGGCGGCAAGCACCAGGGAACGGCGCGCGGGCCGCGCTACAAGGCGAAGAACGTCCGCAACGACCCTCCGCCCATCCAGAAGCGGCTGCCGATCCTGATCGGCGGGGACGGCGAGAAGAAGACCCTCCACACAGTGGCCAAGTACGCCGACGCCTGGAACACCGGCGGCGACATCGACTTCGTGCGCCACAAGGACGAAGTCCTGCGCCAGTGGTGCGAGCGCGTCGGGCGCGACCACACGGAGATCGAGCGCACGCTGGGCCTGGGCGGCGTCGTCATCCGCGACTCGGCGGCCGAGGCGAGGAAGGTGGACGCGAAGTACCGCGAGCGTCACCCGGGCTACGACGATCCACCCAAGCTGGGCTCGGCCAACGACCTGGCCGAGCGGCTCGCCCCATTCGTCGAGCTGGGCTTCCGCCACATCTTCTACGACGTCCCGGCGCCGCTGGACGAGGAGACGCTCGAGCGCTTCGTCGGCGAGGTCAAGCCGCAGCTGGAGAAGGTCGGCGCGAAGGCTCCTGCCCGGCGCTGACGAGCTCGCGCGGCGGGGATTGACAGGCCCGGCCGGGGTCAGTAGGATCAACGGCGATTGATATAAAGCGCCGTTGATACGACGCGGCGCGCCTCCCCGGGAGCCTCCACCGCCTTGTCCCCGACCCGCGCCCGTATCCGATCGACCATCGCCTCCGTCGTCGACCAGCCGGACGACCTGCGCGAGCTGCGGGCCATGCACAAGGCCCTGGCGGACGTCAACCGGCTGCGCATCGTGCGGCGCCTGGCCGGCGGCGAAGCATCGGTGACCGAGCTGATCGAGCACGTGGGACTGTCACAGCCCCTCGTCAGCTGGCACATCAGCCGTCTCCGGGTGGCGGGCCTGATCGAGACCCGGCGAAAGGGCCGTGAGACCCTCTGCCGGCTCCGGACGGAGGCATTCGAGGCCTTCGCGGCGCGCCAGCGCCTCGTCCTGGGCCTCGGCAGTGACACCCGGGCTGCCTCGTGACCGACCGCTCGTTCGTCTCGCCGGCGACCCGCAGCCGCGTCCGCGGCCTGGCCGTGCCGGTCGCGCTCGCCCTGGGCCGTCTGGGCCTCACGCCGAACGGCTTGACGGTCGTCGGCTTTCTGGGCACGTGTGCAGCTGCCGCCGCCGCCGCGTACCAGCAATGGTTCCTGGCCGGCCTCCTGGTCCTTGGCTTCGGGATCTTCGACCTGTTCGACGGTGCCCTCGCCCGGGCGACCGGGCGGGCGTCGAAGTTCGGTGCCTTCCTGGACTCGACCTTTGATCGGGCCGGCGAGACCGCGATCTACCTCGGGATTGTCGCCGGGTTCTTGACCATCGGGTTTCGCGAGGGGGCCTGGCTGGCCGCCGCGGCCATGGCTGCGGCGTTTCTTGTGAGCTACACGCGAGCGAAGGCGGAGGGCCTCGCCGACCCGGCGCGGGCCGCCATGGGCGACGTCGGCGTCATGCCCCGGGAGGTGCGTCTTGCCATCCTGGGCATCGGCCTCCTGATCGCGACGGGTCCGCTGTACGAGGTGCCGCCAGCCGGGGCGTTGTGCGCTGGCGTTTGTGACGTCGTGCAGGGGGGCTCGGTCGCTGTGGCGCTGCTGCTCATTTCGGTCGGCAGCACGGTCACCGTCATCCAACGAATTCTTCACGTGAAACGACAACTCGAACAAGGGGAGATCCAGTGAGCGGCAACGGCAAGAATGGCAAGAACGGGACG
>JALZAF010000274.1 GCA_030948505.1 Chloroflexota bacterium | reverse complement strand
CTGCGGAGGCCGGGCGAGAAGGGGAGGCAGCCACCGCTGGTCGTAGTTCCTGTGTGGCAGGACCACAACATCTTGTGGTTTGGCTGGCGAGGAAGGATTCGAACCTTCGATCTCCTGATCCAGAGTCAAACGACATGAATCGGGTTTGCCAGCCGATCTTCGAACTCAGCCCGGCGCCTCGCGCCGTCTGAATCGGGGAGTGTCAGGCGAACACTCCCAGAAGAGTCATGCGAACCATCGGATTCGCGTGTGAGTCAAGCGAAGTCGCCTGCGCACCTCAATTCTACCGCGGCCAGATCGCCAGGTTGTATTGGCGATGGTGTTCGCATGTGACCGAGGGTCAACCGAGGAAGAAGCGCAGGAGTTCCGGGGCGAGGACCTCCGGCGCCGGCGAATGCGGCTGGCCCGGGAGGGTCACCACCTCCGCATTGGGCACAGCCTCCGAGACTCGCCGTGCCGTTTCCCCGATCCAGGGGAAGCTGGCGCCACCGCGAAGGACGAGCACCGGCATCGAGAGCCCGGCGAGCCGCTCGACGGGGATCTCCGAATGGACGGTCAGCGCGGAGTCGTACGCGGTCGTGTGCGCAATCGCGAGCATCTGCGGCCAGATCGGCGAACCGCGCATCTGCTCGACCGCAGGGACCGGGAGGCCGACCTGGTTGATGAGGAAGGCGAGCAGGGCGCCCTCGCGATCGCCTGCCGCGATCTGGTCACGGAGCTCGTTGGCGATCTCGAGCGGGGGCCGAGGCCGCGTCCCCTCCACAATGTACGGCGGCTCGTTGACGGCGAGGCGCCGCATTCGCAGGCCGCCCATGGCTGCCTCGAGTGAAAGGATCGCCCCGCCCGAATGCCCGAAGACGAAGGTCGCGCCGGGGTCGGACACCGCCTCGAGCACAGCCGCGAGATCTTCGATCTCGCGCTCCGGCGCATACGCGGTCGCGTCGCCGCTCGCACCGCGCCCGCGGCGGTCGTAGCGGACGAGCGTGAAATGCGCCTCAAGAAACGGTCCGAGGACGTTCGAGGTTGTGCCCACCGAGAGCGCGCCGTTGACGACGACGAGCGCTGGACCCGAGCCGCCACGCTCGAAGGCGATGCTCGTCCCGTCCGCCGATGTCACGTGCTCCATGCTGCCTCCTCCACTGGCGCCTGCCGCCGTCGCGGGCCTTGATCTCGGATACAGGTTCGCTCCGGCCCAGAGCGGATACCGTGCGGCCCAATTCATGAACCAACACGATATCGGCACTGGTAGCGCGGGGCGCGATCCGGTCTGGATGCAGCGCTCGGAGGTCTGACCGCCCCGTAGCCGCAGCAAGCCAAGGACAACGGGTGGCTTGAGGCGTGGTCGCGGAAGACGCTCAGAATGCCGCTCGAACGATCTACCTATCGCCGGGGCGAGAGGAGTCACACCGCCAGATCGCTTGGCGATCTGATTCTGTGAGACGAATCGGGTAGTCAGGGTAGGTCTGGACGCTCGCGGCCCGTAGCGTCGATCCCAGGCGGGCACCCCCTCAACCAAACACGATCATGCTCCACATCGACGAGGCCCTACGGCTGCACCTGGGCCTGTAACCCGACCGATTTGTGACGCGCGCGATCGCGCGGATCGTCGATCGGCACCATGGTACGGTTAGGCGGCCGTCCGGGGCTCGTGAGCTTGGTGGGCAGGATCGCTCGATCACGGTCCTGCAGTTGTCTGTGCCGCGGCGGGTGCTCATAATCAAGCCGCGATGAGCTTCCAATGGTCGGTGCCCGACGGCTGGGGTGACGAGACGATCCAGTTCCCGCTGCCCTTCGCGCCGGACTTGCCCTACCGCGGGACGGAGGAGCTCCGGTTCATGCCCGGCTGGGCCAAGCCCGGCGCCGCGGACCATTGGTCGTACGTTTTCGCTTGGTGGCTCGAGGGATCCATGCCTCCGGAAGAGGCGGCGATCACTGCCGACCTCGCGAGCTACTACGCCGGCCTGTGCGCAGCAGTGGCGGGCGAGTCCGCCGTCGCCGATCCTGACGGCCATCGGGTCGGTCTTCGGAGGGTCGGGGCTGCAGTCCGAGCCGGCCATCAGGTTCAGCGGTTCGATGGGACGGCCGATCTCGTCGATGCCTTCGCAGGCGGCGAGGCGATGACTCTCAACCTTCGGCTGGAGACCTGGGCCTGCCCAATCGCCAGCCACGTGGCTGTCTTGATTGCGGCCTCCCGGACCCTCGACGAGGCCACGTGGGAGCGCCTCCTCGCTCAGGCGGGCGAGTTCGCCTGCCACTGACGCGGCCGCCCGGGACGCGGGCAGATCCCACTCCTGGAGAGTCGGCGATCCGCAGCCAATCGAGAGGATCGACCTGGGCCGGCGACGAGCGTTCGCAGCACCCGCCGCCTCCCGGTCTTCCACGCCGGAGGGCGTCGTCAACGAGCATGAGGGGCCGCAGCGAGCGGCGATGACGTGGACGACTTCCTCGAGGCCTTCCGGCGTCAGTTGAGCCGGCAACCCGAGAGATCGTTCGGCAAGCTGCGGCGCTACGCGCCCGCCACGGGACCTGCGCCCACGCCTCGGCGACCTTTCATGCGCCGGGAAGTCCTTGCCTCCGGTCGCCTCGCGCTAGCCCGGACCATTTCCAGCACTTGCAGACTTCGCCTCGAGCGGCTTGTGGATAACTCAACTTGCGCGGTGCTCCAAAACGGAGTAGACCGAAGTCCCGATACAGGAGAGCAGCCGGAGGAGGGCCAGTCATGACCACGGAAGCGAATAAGGCCAGCGCCCAGCGGTTCGTCGACGAGGTCGTCAATGGGGGCAACCTCGCCCACATCGACGAGCTTCTGGCACCAGATTTCGTCAACCACTCGGTGCAGCCTGGCGTTCCGCCCAACCGTGAGGGCACGAAGGCGCTCATGGCAATGCTGCGGGGGGCGTTTC
>JALZAF010000273.1 GCA_030948505.1 Chloroflexota bacterium | reverse complement strand
CTGCGGAGGCCGGGCGAGAAGGGGAGGCAGCCACCGCTGGTCGTAGTTCCTGTGTGGCAGGACCACAACATCTTGTGGTTTGGCTGGCGAGGAAGGATTCGAACCTTCGATCTCCTGATCCAGAGTCCGTAGATCGGAATCAGACTCGCGAGCCGCGTTTTGAGCGTGCGGCTGGCCTCTGCCGGCCGCCGAATCGGGGTGAGTCAGATACCCACTCCGAAATGAGTCAGATGCCCATTCCGAAAACGGAAAGAGTCTGTTGCCCTATCTGGGCAAAGGCAACATTAGACTGTCTCGAGCGTCCGGCGATCACCGAGACTCGACACCGCGCCTCCGTCCTCGGATTCGGTATCGGTTCAACAGGTGGCGGGACCCTGCCGGATTGCGCACCCGACCCGGTGAAGGGCAGTCCCATGGCCGGCCATGGCAGTTACGAGGTCGGAACGGCAGACCGCGACGATGTCGGCCCCGCGAGTCCCACCACCACCCGCACGTCGCGAAAGGAAGGATTTCGATGGGTCGTCTGCGACGGCCCACTTGTCCACCCAGACTGACGCTGAGCCTCTGGCCTTCCGCTCTGGAAATAACTACCCGCGCGGGTCGCTTGATAACGACTTCTCGGGATGCGCCCAGTGGGGCCCGGCGGCACGCTCCGATTGAGCCGCCAACCGGCGGCCGGTAGGACGGGAGGGCAGCGATGAACCCAAAGCACCACGAATTCCTGGCGCTGGACCGAATCGCCGAGCTACGCCGGGAAGCTGCCGGCGGACGGCGGATGGCGCGCGTCGCGATCGATGCGCAGGTGGCCACCTCCGCCGTTGGACGACGCGGATGGCCATCGCGCCTGCTCCGCCCACGCTTCCCGAAACTCGGCCGCCTGATCGCCCGGCTCGTCGACGTTTGACGGCCGAGGGGAGCCGAACCGGGCGCCTGGCACGTGGTGGCCCGCGACGACGCTCGTATGATCGAGCGCATGGCAGAGCGGTTGGTCAGCCCGGTCTTCGTCGGCCGCCAGCGGGAGGTCGCCGCTGCGATGTCGGCCATCGAGCGAACGATGGGCGGTCGTTCGTCCCACCTCCTTGTCGTTGGGGAGGCGGGTGTCGGCAAGACGCGATTCATTGATGAGCTCGCGGCCCTGGCGACCGGCCGCGGCGCGATCACGATCCGAGGCAGCTGTCGGGCCGCGGGCGATGGCGGAGTGCCGTACGCGCCAATTGCCGAGGGCCTTCGCGGGCTCATTCGGGACGCTCCCGCCGGCCTCGTGGCCGCGGCCCTCGGCTCCTCGGGCCCGGATCTAGCGCGGATCGCCCCCATCTTCGGACGCGGAGAAGACCTCCCCGAGCGCGAAACCGCCGAGTCCCTCCGCGCCCGCCTGTTTGACGCGCTCCTGGGCTTCGTCCAACGGGTGTCTGAGCGGTCGCCGGTCCTGATCGTCGCGGAAGATCTGCACTGGGCGGACGCTGCGACACGCCACGCGGTCGCCTTCCTCGCCGGCACGTTGCGGACCGAGTCGGCGACGATGGTACTGAGCTACCGGTCGGACGAGCTCCCTCGGCGTCACCCGATCGTCGCCTGGGTGGCCGGGCTTGAACGTTCCGACCGGCTCGAGCGGATCGACCTCGCCCCCTTCGACGCGGTGGAGACCCGCGAGGTACTGGCCGCCATCCTGGAGTCGGAGCCGGTGCCAGCGCTCGCCGAGCGGATCTATCAGCGCTCCGAAGGAAACGCATTCTTCATCGAGGAGCTGCTCGGCGGACAGCATCCGCAGCTCAGCGATGGCGGACTCCCGCCGACCCTGCGGGACGTCCTCATGGCGCGCATCGCGTCGGTGCCCGATGCCGCCATCTCGGTCGCGAATATCGTCGCGGTCGCCGGTCGGCCGGTCGGCCACGGTCTGCTCTCGGCCGCCGCCGGAACATCGGAGGCGGACCTTCTCAGCGCGGTTCGCGCTGCGGTCGGGGCGAACCTGCTGGTTCCCCAAGGCGTTGGCGAGGACGAGGGCTACGCCTTCCGGCACAGCTTGCTGCGCGAGGCCGTGTACGAGGATCTGCTGCCCGGTGAGCGTCGCGCTATCCACCGCCGGCTGGCGGAGGCACTCGCTGGAGACGCCGATGTCATCGGCCACGACGCAGGAGGCTGGGCCGAGCTCGCATACCACTGGGCGGCGGCGCACGACGATCAACGTGCGTTTGAGGCGTCCCTTCAGGCCGGCGGTGCAGCAGACGCGGCCTTCGCGTTCGAGACGGCTGGACGCCAGTACGACCGCGCCCTCGAGCTTTGGGAACGGATCCCCGGCGCCGAGACGGTCGCCGGCTTTGATCGCGTGGAGCTGCTTCGGCGCGCCGCTCGCGCGTCCGAGGCGTCCGACGATCGGCGGCATACTGCCGCCTTGCGGCGCCAGGCGGTCGACGCAGTCGACAAGCACGAGGAGCCGTTCCGCGCTGCCGTCCTTATCGAAGAGTTGGCCCGCGCTCTCTAC
>JALZAF010000266.1 GCA_030948505.1 Chloroflexota bacterium | reverse complement strand
GTCGCACCCCCGTGGCCCCACCTTGTACGGCCCCAGGAGCACGTTCCATGTCCCGGGCAGGATCGGGCCGGGCGCGTACGGCGGCGTGGCCCAGTCCTCGCCGACCACGAGCTCCAGCTTGTTGCTGCCGCTCCAGCCCCGGAAGCCAACGCTGCCGGTCTCGGTGCCGCGCGGATCGAACAGCCCGATGTCGAGCGTGTTGCCGCCGCTGACCAGCGGATCCGAATCGATCTGCTCGGTGTAGGCCAGCCGGACCTGCAGCTGCCGTACCCCCCGCGGAACGGAGAAGGGGACGAGCGAGTAACGCTTGACGTCGGCTTCGGTGAAACGGCCCTTCAGGAGCAGGCTCAATTGAGCGCGGCGCCGCTCGAGCGGTCGAAGACGCGCACCGCCGCGGGGTCCGCCTTCAGGCCCACCTTGCTGCCGGCCTCTGGCCGGACGTCGGGCGCGGCCCGAACCTTCAACGCCTGGTCTCCGATTCGGAGGTCGAGGATGACCTCGCTGCCGAACGGCTCCACGGCGACCACTTCGGCCGCCTGGCCCTTCGGCGTGATCGAGATGCCCTCCGGTCGGAGGCCGACCGTGACGGCCCCGTTGGCCGCCGACTTCAACTTCGGTGCGGGGATGCGCCAGCCGCCCGCCACGACCAGCGAGTCGCCGTCGCGCGTCGCCTCGAGCAGGTTCATCGGCGGACTGCCGATGAACTCGGCGACGAACACGTTGGCCGGGTGGTCGTAGACCTCGTCCGGCGTCCCGATCTGCTGCAGCTCGCCGGCACTGAGGACGGCGATCCGGTTGGCCAGGCTCATCGCCTCGGCCTGGTCGTGGGTGACAAAGACCATCGTCGTCCCGAGCTCGCGCTGGAGCGTCTTGAGCTCCGTTCGGGTGTGGACACGGAGCTTCGCGTCGAGGTTGGACAGTGGCTCGTCCATGAGGAAGACCTGCGGCTCGCGGACGATCGCCCGCGCCAGCGCGACGCGCTGCTGCTCGCCCCCGGATAGCTGCGCGGGCCGGCGCGGCAGCAAGTGGCCGATGCCCAACATCTCCGCCACGGCCTTGACCTTGCGGTCCTGCTCCGCGCGCGAGAGGTGCCTGACCTTCAACGGATAGCGGATGTTCTCTTGCGCCGACAGGTGGGGGTACAGCGCGTAGCTCTGGAACACCAGCGCGACGTCGCGGTCCTTTGGCTCGAGGCTGACGACGCTCTTGCCACCGATCCGGATGTCGCCGCGATCCGGATCTTCCAGACCGGCCAGCATTCGCAGCGCCGTCGTCTTGCCACAGCCCGATGGACCGAGCAGGACGAGCAGCTCGCGGTCAGGGATCGATAGCGACAGCCCGCGCACGGCGGCCGCCGTCTGCGACGGGAACTGCTTCCAGACGTCGTCGAATTCGACCTTGGCCATCGCTACGCGTCTCGCATGGCTACGCGACCCATCACTACAGGCCCCGCGTGCTGTTCATCAGGCCGCGAATCATGAGCTTGCGCGCGCCGAAGAACACGACCATCACCGGCAGCAGGTACATGACGGCCATCGCGGCAATCACCCCGTACTGGACCTCGGTGTAGCCGCCTTGCGTCCGCATCGCCTCGTAGAACGCGAGTGGCACCGTCTTGAGATTGTCCTGGTCGATGAGGATGACGACCATCAGGACTTCGGCCCATGCGCTCAGGAACGACAGCCCCGCGGCGATGCCCAGGCCCGGCCGGGCCAGCGGCAGGACGATCTCGACGAGGGCCCGCAGGCGAGTCCGGCCGTCGAGCCAGGCGGCCTCCTCCAGATGGCGGGGAATCGAATCGAAGAAGCCCTTCATCAGCCAGACGAGGAAGGGCAGCTCGATCGCGGCGTGGATGAGGATCAGACCGAGGTAGCTGTTGCGCAGGCCCAGCTGCTTGGCCAGCCCGTAGATCGGGACCATCGTCGCCGACAGCGGCATCGTCTGGAGGAGCAGGACCGCGTACGTGATCCAGTCCTTGTGCTTGAGGTCGAGGCGCGACAGCGAGTAGCCGGCGAGCGAGACCGTCGCGACCACCAGCAGCATCGTCGCCACCGCCACGAAGACGCTGTTGGCGAGGACCCGCGCGAAGTCGTGCTCGGTGAAGATCTTGATGAAGTTCATGACCGTCGGCACGACCGGGAACTGGAGGTAGGCGGTCGCTTTTTCGTCGAACGCCGCGCTCAACAGCCACAGGAACGGGACCACGAAGAACACGCCGATGATGAGGAACGTGAAGTGGATGAGGATCCACTCGACCGGGCCGGCCTTGCGCTTGGGGCGGGGGAGCGGCGGCTCGACGGCCCGTGCCGCGAGCGTGTCGACGCCAACCGTCGCGGCCGTCACGCGCGTGCCCTCGACCAGCGCAGGAACAGCACGGCGAATATGAGATTCAACCCCAGCATCACCACCGCGATCGTCGAGCCGTAGCCGACGGCGTGAGCCTGGAACGCCTCGTGGTAGGCGTACAGGGCGATGACCTCGGTCTGGAGGGCCGGCCCGCCGTTGGTCAGGGTCTGGATGACGATGAACGTGCCGAACGTGGCCATCGTGATCGACAGCAGCGTCAGCGCCGCGATCGGGCGCAGCAACGGCAGCGTGTGATCCCAGAAGCGCCGCAGCGCGTTGGCGCCGTCGACGCGGGCCGCCTCGTAGATGTCACCAGGAATCGTGCGCAGCGCACCCAGGAAGATCAGCATCGTGAACGCCGTGCCGCGCCAGATGTTGGCAATGATCACGGCCAGCATCGGCGCCTGGCCGAACCAGTCCACGGGGCCCACGCCCAGATGGGTCAACGCCACGTTCAACGACCCGTTGTAGAAGTCGAACATCGCGACCCACAGGAAGCCGGCGATGATCGTTGGGTTGACCCACGCCAGCAGCACGACGGCGTAGATGACGTTGGTGGCAATGAAGCCACGCCGCTCGGCGTGATCGAGCAGCAGGGCCAGGCCAAGGCCCAGCAGGAACTGGCCGACGATCGCCGAGCCGATGACGAAGACGACCGAATTGATGATGACCTGGGCGAAGTCCGGATCGCCGAACAGGTGCTGGTAGTTGCCCAGGCCCACGAAGCGCGGATTGGCCGCGTCGAGGCCCACGAGGGCCCGGTTCGTGAAGCTCGCGCCGAGCGCCCACAACGCGGGGCCCACGAAGAACAGGGCGAGCAGGATCGCGGCCGGGCCCAGCCCCGCCAGGTACAGCCTGTTGCGCGCCGACCCCCGCCGGCGAGCGACGTCCATTTCTGCGGAAGCGACTACGCGCCGATTACGCGCCGCTGGCTACGCGGTGGTGACCTTGTCGGCGCCCAGCCCCTGGATGAGATCGTCCGTGTACTTCTTGCTCGCGTCATCGGGGCTCACCGTGCCACCCGCCACCCGGGCGGTCGCCTTCTGGATAGCCTCGATGACCTTCGAATAGCCCGGATCCGGTGGGACGAACTTGGCCTTCTCGAGGGCCGCCGTCGCGTCCAGGTTGTACTTGCTGGCCTTGAACTCGGCCACCTGGGCCGCGTCCTTGCGCGCAACCGGGTGGGGATCTTCGGCGTTGAGCTTGCCGACGATGTCGGCCGTGTTGAAGGCCTTGATGAACTCCCAAGCGCCCGCCTTGTTCTGGCTCTTGGCAGTGATGTACCAGCACGTGCCGGGGCCGCCGATGGTGAACGACGGACCGCCGCTCTCCGTGGGATGGAGGACGTAGCGGACGTTCTTCTCCGTCGCGGCCTTGTCCTTCGACGCCCAGCCGCCGTAGACCCAGCCGCCTTCGAACAGCAGCGCCAGCTGGCCGTTGCCCAGCTTCTCGCGCATCGATGTCCAGGGCTTGGTCGCGGTGAGGATCTCCTTGGGGCTCAAGCCCGCGTAGGCCTTCTGGTAATAGGCCATGACCTTCTTCGTGGCCGGGCTGTCGCCGATCCATTTGCCCGAAGAGTCCTGGAGCTCGCCACCGTACGCCCACAGGAGCGGTACGAAGGCGTGGTCGGCCGTGCCGCTGGATCCGTTCGGACCGGCGTACAGCGCATACGGGATGACGGTTTTGACCGCGGTCGCGTTCTTGACCGCGGTCGCCGCGTCGAGGATGCCCTGCACGTTGGCCGGCTTCCAGTCGGCGGGGAGTCCCGCCTTCTGCAGGACGTCGTCGCGGTAGTACAGCCAGCGCATATCGAGGCCGTAGGGGATCGCCCAGACCTTGCCCTTGTAGGTCACGCCGCTCTTCACCGCGTCCGGGTACTGGCTCCAATCGGCCCACTGCGCGACGTAGGCGTCGAGCGGCTCGATGTAGCCCGCGTCCGCGAGCTCGCCGATCGAGCTGCCACCGAAATGGAAGACGTCCGGGACGTCGTTGCTGTCGAGGCGCAGCAGGAGCTTGGTGTAGTAGACATCGTCGCCGATCTTCTGTAGATCGATATTCACGGTGGCGCCGGAGAACTGCGCGTGGACGGCCGCCGCGGCCTGCTCGACGTACTTGGGCTTGAGGCCGGCTTCGTCCGGGTAGGAGACACTGATGGTGCCGCTGACGGCGCCCGCGCTGGTTGCCGGGCTGGCGCCGCCGCCCGTGCTTGCTGCCGGTTGGCTGGCCGGGGCCGACGAGCTGGTGCTCGAGGGGCTGCAGGCGGCCACCACGCCAGACGCTGCGACGACCTGCACGCCAGACGCTGCGACGACCTGCAGGAACCGACGTCGGGACAGGGGAATCCGCGTGAGCTCAGTCATCGATCCTCCTCCGCGTAATCGATTACGGTCTCTGGACCGAGGGTAGCACTCGCGGGCGGGCGCAGAATTACGGCAGTGCTTGCAACGAGCAAACAAATTGTTAAGGCCGAGGCAGGCCGCCGAAGAAGGTGTCCCCTGGATATGCACGTCGCGTGCATATCGGAGGGTTGGCCGGGGTGCTTGCCGGAAAGCGTCGTTTCGGCACACGGCGACGCTAGGCAGCGCTGTCCAGGTCGATGACCGGGAGCGGGGGAGTAGATTGATGTGGCCACGGGCGTTGAGCGGACGCGACCTCTCGTCCGATTCGCACGCCGCGAGGAAGGCATCGTGGACCCCGAAAACGTCCCGCCCTCAGAACCCATTCCCAACGAGGAGGCCTGGAAGAGGGTCCTCCTCGGGACCGACCCTGGATATGCGCGGCTGCGGTCGATCCTCAAGCACATCCCCAGTGAGCCGCGCTGCAAGCTGTGCGCCGCGCCATTCCGAGGCATCGGCCGGCCTGTCATGCGCGCTATGGGTCGGAACCCCTGGCCGAAGAACCAAAAGTACTGCGGCGCGTGCTTCCAGCACATGAACGCCCACCACGGCGGCGCCGAGATCGAGTCGAGCTTCCTGTTCGCCGACGTCCGCGGTTCCACGACCCTGGCGGAGCGCATCAGTCCCACCGAGTTTCGCCGCCAGCTCGATCGTTTCTACGACACGGCGTCTCATGTCATGGTCGAGCACGACGCCATCGTCGACAAGTTCGTTGGGGATGAGGTCGTCGCCCTGTTTATCCCGGCCCTTGCGCACGCGGCCCACGCCGCTCGCGCGATCGAAGCATCTCTCGCTCTCCTCAAGGCCACAGGACACGACTCGGCCGACGGTCCCTGGATCCCGGTCGGGATCGGCGTCCATACGGGGATCGCCTTCGTGGGCATCGTCGGCGCGGCGCCAACGACCGAACTGACCGCGCTTGGCGATGTCGTCAATACGACGGCCCGCCTGGCCTCGGCTGCCGCGGCCGGCGAGGTGCTCGTGACCGCCGTTGCTGCCAAGGCCGCCGCGCTCGACACGGAACGCCTCGAGCGCCGCCACCTCGAGCTCAAGGGCAAGCGCGAGGCGACCGATGTCTTCGTGGCGACAGTGACCACCGCCAACTGACCTCCGTCTATCACACGCCGGCTGGCGTCAAGCCCGAGGTGCTATCCCGGCCTCATTTGGGCTGGCTCCTGTACGCCTCCCAGGCCGCGTATGCCTCGTCGACGGTCATGGCGTGGACCACATCCTCCGGCAGCCCCACGGTCAGGATGAGCCGTTGGACGAGCCACCCAGGAATCGTCGCCGCTTGCAGGGCCGGTGCCTTGGCCGATTCCTTCTTTCCTCCCCGAACGACATCCCAGAACTGATCTTCGGTGACCCGCAGCTGGTCTCGCAGGATGTGCTTGAACAGGTCGATCCCGATCTCGTCGCGCACGCCATGCGAAACCTTCGTCCGGAGGATGGTTCCGTCCGGAAGATCCTTCCGGTAGCGCCAGTGATCACCCGTTCGCGCGCGCCCGCGGGCGAGGTTCGGCTCCTGAGTCCAGCCATCGTGCTCGACGAACGTCTTCAGGTCCCCGAAGGTCGCCAATGAAGCCGCTCAGGCTCCCGCCACGGCAAGAGGACGGGATTCCGCCGCCGGCGCCGCGAACAGCGCCTCTTCACGTTCGGCGTCGCCCTCGGCGTACATCAAGCGGAAGATCCACGGCAGTCGTTCGACCATGTTTGGAGCCGACCGCAACCTTGCGTCCTCCGCGAGCAGGGCGAGAAGTTGGTCGATCTCCGCCAGAAGATCTTCCTTGGCCTCAGCGAAGGTGGTGCCTCGCCCCCAGATCGCGAGTTCAGGCAGCCATACCGCTACCGACGAGGCTTCGAACAGCACCTCCGGCGTGAATTCGAACTGGCTCAGGATGGCCTTGAAGTCCTCCAGCGACAGGAGCACGGCAGGGTCAGCCCGGCGACGCTCGATACGGGTAGGGAGGTGCGCAAGCGCATCGTCGTAGAGGTCCGCGAGGTCGGCGCGTGCCCGGGAGTAGGTAATCTGCGGCATGGATGAGAGTATCGGCCGGTCAGTAATATGTGTCAAGTAGTACTAGTTGTACGAGTTGCTCAAATGCCGGCCCTGGAGCGTCCCGTCAAGCCGCGCCGTCCGAAGCGGCCGGAAGGTCCAACCCCATGTGGTGGGCCAGAGCGGCTCGAGGACGCTAGGCAACGCGCGGGGTCGATCAGTGCGGGCGGCGACGAGGAGTGCGATGAAGGCGCGACTGCTGAGCTTCGGGGACCTTGAGGTCGAGGGGAAGCGGTACGACGCCGACGTCGTCATCGAATCTGGCCAGGTCCGCCGCCGCCACAAGAAGCACTCAAAGCCCTACCGCGATCGGTTGGGCCATACCCCGCTGTCAGCGAAGGAGTCGATCCCGTGGGCCGGCCCCAGCTTGATTGTTGGCACCGGGGCGGACGGTCTCCTGCCGATCATGGCGCAGGTCTACAAGGAGGCCGCCCGCCGGAACGTCGAGATCGTCGCGCTGCCCACCGAGGCAGCCTGTCGCCTGATCGCCAATCTCGAGCCGGACGACGTGAACGCCGTCCTCCACGTGACCTGCTAAGCGTTGCTGTTGTAGCGGCCCTCGGACAGTCGGCGGCCGACCGCCGCTCCCGACGTGAAGATTCATCGACGGAGCTCATCAAAGGCTGGAGGGCTAGCATATGCATGGCCCCCGCTCCGCACGTCGACGACGATGCCTTTTGGGGTTTGGTCAGATCGCGCCGACGGGGGCCTCTGCCGGGAGCCCGGCGCGTTGACCACCTCCCACCGCAACGTCAACGCCGCGTTGGCCAGGGCTACTTCCGGGATGCGTGCTGCGCTACGCGGGCGGAGATGATCCGCGCGCTCCCTGCCGCGGGCCGGAAATCCGTCTCGTGGCCGTCTTCCCAGCGCACCCGGTAGTTGATGCCGACCGCGCTCTGGAGGACCTCGAGGATCTCGCCCTCGCGAGCGGCCGTCCCGACGTTCTGCGACTCCACGACGATGCGATCACCGACGTTCGCAGTCATGCTTCACCTCCATCTGCCGATCGTCCACGAGAAGTATCCGTCAGATGGCGCGTTCGCCACAGGCCCAGGAGTAGACTGCGGGGGCGGATCGGCTGGGTGACTCGCCGGACGTGCCGCCTGTGAGCGGCGCGAGACGGGTCGATGGTCATCTCGAGTGGCGCAGCACGGGAACCCCTGCCTACCTGGTCGTCCCTCGTTCCTGTCCCGCCGGGAGGACGTCTGTATGGGCCATGTTCGGGTGAGCGACCACATCAATGCACCTATCGCCCACGTCTGGGACGTCAATGCGTCCTGCGAGCGCGTTCCGGAATGGAACGTCAACGTCATCGAGGTCAAGAACTGTCAGGGTCGGCTCGACCGCGTAGGGGCAAAAGCCACGACGGTCGCGCGGGTCATGGGTCGGAAGATCGAAGGGTCCGCGGAGACGACCAAGGCTGACAAACCGCACGCGTTCGCCCAGAAGCTCACCGGCGCGGGCGGCGCCAAGGCATCGGTATCGGTCACGTATGCGGAAGCGCGTGGTGGCACCGACACCACCATCGAGCTGGACTACGACCTCCCCATGGGGCTCTTTGCCGGCATCGCCGAGAAGCTCCTGGGCGGATCGATCGAGCGGGACGTCCGCCACTCGATGGAGAATTTCAAGGCTCTGTGCGAGGCCACCGTTCCGGCGCACGTCTGACCGGCAGCGATCCTGAGGGCGGCGGGTCGTGAGGCCCGCCGCTGCTCATGTCCGGCACGCAGCGGGGCATCAAGATACCAATCCAGGCGGCCCAGCCTTGATGCGGCGACCGACCGAAGCAACGGTGGGCGCCTTCCAGTTCGCGTCGATCCACCACGTCGCGCCGACTTCGGCGTAAGGCCGGACCTGCTCGGCCACGGCGGCGGGGTTGCCGGCCGAAGTCGAGCCCTGGACGACGATCTCGAATGGCCGCCCGCGGAGCTCCGTCGGGCGCTCGCGCTCGACGTACTCGGCGATCGCGTTGATCTCGTCCACCTCCTCGGTCTGCGTGACGATCCCGTCCCAATGGAGGACCCGCCGCATCGACCGCTCGTATGGCCACGCCCCGACGACCCAGATGGGGATGCGTGGTCGCTGGATCGGCGTCGGCCGGAAAGTCATCGGCCCGAACCGGTAGTGGCCTCCCTCGAACCCGAACGGTTTGCCGGACCAGAGCCCGTCGAGGATAGCGAGCGACTCATCCATCAGCTCCGCGCGGGTCCGGGCATCGGTTGGCTCACCGACATTGCCGAACCCCGCGTCGTCGAGCGTTCCCAGGCCCACCGGCAGGACCAGCCGCCCGCCCGATAGCCGATCGACGGTCATCGCCTCGCGCGCGAGCTTCCATGGCCGGCGCCGCGCAGCCGCCGCAACGATCAGGCCCAGCGTGACTCGTTCGGTCCGCATCGCCATCGCCGCGAGAACGACCCACGGGTCGTACATCTCGGCCTCGCCGATGGCGATCGCGTCGTAGTGGAAGACGCCGTCCCAGCCGGCTGCCTCCGCCTCAGCCGCGAGCTGGGCCATCTCGTGAGGGTCGCCGGTGTTGACGATGATCCCGAAGCGCATAGCCACGCATTATCGATGGGCGTCGACGGCCGGTTGACTGATCGCCCTAGAGTGGCTAGCAACTCAAACGGCGTTGCGGAGCTCACGCGCCGCGCCCCAGGAGGAGGGACCCCATGACCACCGAAACGGCAGCTCCCCAGGCGGAGCGGACGCCCGACGAGCTGGTCGGGCGACTGTTCACGGCCACCCTCGGGATGATGGACGTGATGGCCACCTACATGGGCGACCAGCTGGGGCTGTATCGGGCGCTCCACGAGGGCGGCCCGGCCACGCCGCCGGAGCTTGCCAAGCGTGCCGGCATCGACCCCCGCTACGCCCGCGAGTGGCTCGAGCAGCAGGCGGCGACGAACTTCCTCGAGGTCGACAATCCAGCCGCGGCCCCCGATGAGCGGCGCTTCACCCTCCCGGAAGCCTACGCCGAGCCGCTCCTCAACAAGGACAGCCCGTATTCGATCGCGCCGCTGGGGCGGTCGATCGTCGCGTGCGCCAAGGTGCTGCCGCAGTTGATGGCCGCATACCGCACCGGCGGGGGAGTGGAGTGGGCCGATTACGGGCCGGACATGATCGAATCCCAGGGCGACTTCAACCGGCCATGGCTGCTCGGCTCGTTGGGGACGGAGATCCTGCCCGCCCTGCCCGCCATCGACAAGCGCCTCGGCGCGGACCCGCCGGCGCGCGTCGCGGACGTGGCCTGCGGTGTCGGCTGGGCGGGGATCGCCATCGCCAAGGCGTATCCGAAGGTCCGCGTCGATGGCTTCGACCTCGATGCCTCCTCGATCGAGCTCGCTCGGCAGAACGCCAAGGACGCGGGCGTATCGGAACGCGTCAACTTCCAGAAGCTCGACGTCGCCAAGGCAGACGCCGGCGCTTACGACCTGGTGGTGATCGTCGAGGCGCTCCACGACATGACCCAGCCCGTCGGCGTGCTGCAGTCCCTGCGCCGGATGCTCAAGCCGGACGGCGTTGCCCTCATCGCCGACGAAAAGACCGGCGACGCCTTCACCGCGCCGGCCGACGACACCGAGCGCATGTACTACGGCTTCAGCATCTTCACCTGCCTGCCGGCGGCGATGACCGAACGACCCACCGCCGCGACCGGCACCGTCATGCGGCCGGACAACATGCGTCGGCTGGGGAAAGAGGCGGGGTTCAAAAGCGTCGAGCCGCTCGACGAGCCGGCGCTCGACATGCTGCGGTTCTACCGGTTCACGCCGTGACCGAGGCGATCGCGGGGCAGCTGAAGCGGACGGCGCGCTACGACGTCCTGGTCGCTGGCTCGGTCACCGGCGGCGTTGTCAGCACCTGCAGCCTGATCCGCGATGGCGATCGCTTGCTCGTCGTCGATCCGGGCATGGCCCACAACGACGACGTGATCCTTGCGCCGCTGCGCGCGCTCGGTGTGCAGCCAGCCGACGTCACCGACGTCATCCTTGGCCACCACCACCCGGACCACACGATGCGCGTAGCGCTGTTTCGGAACGCCGCGGTGCACGATCACTGGGCGACGTATCGCGGATCGGACTGGGAGGACGCCGACGCCGAAGGCAGGGTGCTCACGGAGTCCGTCGGGCTTATCCGGGTGCCCGGTCACACCGCCGAGGACATCGCGGTCGTCGCCGGAACGGACCAGGGGATGGCGGTGTTCACCCACCTCTGGTTCGACCGCGACGGGCCGCTCGAGGACGACATCGCGGAAGATGCCGTCGCGCTTCACGCCTCCCGGCGTCGCGTCCTCGATCTCGCGGACGTGATCGTTCCCGGTCACGGCGGCGCCTTTCGGCCGAATGCGGGCACACCGGGGTGACCGCCCGCTCAGACATGTTGGAACTCGCCCCATGCGCATGAACACCCTCGGCCGCCTGTGGCCCGTCAGCGCGCTCACGCTCGGTGGCGGTGGCATCGCCCAGGGCTGGGGCCCGACCACCCGGGATGAGGCCGTGGCCACCGTCCGCGAGGCGGTGGAGCAGGGGATCACCCTCATCGACGTAGCGCCAACATACGGCGACGGCGAAGCCGAACGCGTGATCGGCGCGGCCTTCGGCGGACGGCTACCGAAGGGCGTTCGGGTCGTCACCAAGTACCTGGTAGGCAATGCGCCGCCTGGCGAGGTCCAGGCACGGATCGAGCGATCGCTCGACGCCAGCCTCGAGCGGATGAAGCTCACATTCGTCGACCTGTTCGTGCTCCACGGCTACCAGGTCGCGACCGAAACCGAAGGCGGCAAGGAGCGAACGCCGAGGTCGACCTTCACCGAAGCCATCCGACCGGCCTTCGAGCGCCTCGTCGCGCAGGGCCGGATCGGCGCCTGGGGGATCACCGGCATCGCCGCACCGAGCGCGATCCTCGAGAGCCTGGCGGAGGACCCCGCTCCCGGCGCCGTCCAGGCGATCACGAACGTCCTCGACTCGCCCGGCGACATGCGCGTGAACGACGAGCCGCCGCGGCCGCGCGACATCATCGCCCTGGCGGCCTCCCGCGGCATCGGCGTCATGGGCATCCGGGCCGTCCAGGCCGGTGCGCTCACCGACCGGATCGACCGGGAGCTGCCCGACGACGATTCCACGATGGTCGATTTCCGCCGCGCCGCACCATTCCGTGACGTGGCCCGCGAGCTCGGTGAGTCGGCCGCATCGCTGGCCCACCGCTACGCGCTCTCCATGGTCGGCGTCGACACGGTCATCCTGGGCGTGAAGAACCGGGCCGAGCTGCGCGAGTGCCTGGCGGCGGAGGCGAAGGGTGCGCTGACGACCGAGGTGATGGTGCGGATCGACGAAGCCGCGGGGATGGCTCGCCGCGCGCTCGGGCGGTGAGGAGAGTTACAGGTGCACCTCTATCGAGGCACTACGGAGCAGTTCATCGCTGACGCTACCCAAGCGCGCCTCGCGACGCAGCTCTCCGACAGATTCTTCGAGGAGTTCCGATACAAGCCGGCTCCGTCCGAGGTGATGTCCTGGCGGAACTCCCTCGGGGCCATGGCGAATGTCCTCCAGCTTGCCGATCTCCGCGATCAGGGAATCCTCGTCGAGTTGAAGCTGCCCTTGTCCTCAAAGCGGCTCGACGTCTTGATCACCGGCTCCAATCCGACGACCGGCGACGCTGCCGTGATCGTCGAGCTCAAACAGTGGACCGAGGTCGGCCGGTCCAACATCACCGACTGCGTGGTCGCCAACCTGGGCGGTCGCGATCGCGACCACCTGCACCCATCCCGCCAGGCCGCCCAGTACCAGCGGTACATGATCGACACGCATCCGGCGTTCACCGATGGGGCGGTCGCGCTGGACGCCTGCGCGTATCTCCACTACGCCTCTTTCGACCCGAAGTCGCCGTTGTATCACGCGGATTTCGCGTCCCTCCTCAGTACCAATCCGTGTTTCGCAGGCGATCGCCTCGACGCGTTCGCGACCTATCTCGACGCCAAGGTGGCGGGCCCCGACGATGGCTCGATTCTTGAGCGAGTGGCGACATCGGCATTCCGGCCTCATAAGCGACTGCTGGACCACGTTGCCAAGGTCATCCGCCGCGAGCCCATCTTCACGCTGCTCGACGAGCAGCAGGTCGCCTACAACGCGATCATGGACGCGGTACGAGCGGCCGGCCAGAATCAGCAAAAGATCGTCTTTCTCGTGGCGGGCGGACCCGGTACAGGAAAGTCGGTTATCGCGGTGAATCTGATTGCCGAGGTATCGGCGCTGGGCCTCCGAGCGCTGCACCTGACGGGCTCGAAGGCATTCACAGAGAACCTGCGCAAGATCGTCGGACCGCGTGCCAGCGCCCTCTTCAAGTACTTTCGCGACAGCGCGGCCGTGGATGAGCCGCTTGACGTGGTGATCCTCGATGAGGCCCACCGGATTCGAACGATCAGCACCAGCCGCTTCACGCCGGCGAAGGCACGCACCGGAAAGGCGCAAGTCGACGACATCCTCGATTCAACGCGGGTCTCCGTCTTCTTCATCGACGACCTTCAGGTAGTACGTCCTGGCGAGGTGGGTAGCACGGAGCTCATCCGCGAGATGGCCGCGAAGCGCGGACTCGAGTTGCGCGAGTTTGAGCTGGAGGCGCAGTTTCGCGCTAACGGGTCGGACTCTTTCATACGCTGGGTCGACAACACCTTGGAGCTCCAACGGACGCCTCAAGTCCTTTGGCCCACTGACGATGAATTCGACTTCCGGATTGTGGGCTCCGTGGGCGAGCTCGAGCGATTGATCCGTGGCAAGGCAGGCGAGGGGGCCACGGCGCGGCTCGTCGCCGGGTTCTGCTGGCCGTGGTCCGATCCCGATGAGGCGGGCGACCTCGTCGTGGACGTGCGGGTCGGAGAATGGGCCATGCCGTGGAACGCGAGGGCAGATGCGCGACGACTCGCGGCCGGCATTCCGAAGTCGGACTTTTGGGCGAGCGCGAAGGAAGGCATCGATCAGGTCGGCTGCGTTTACACCGCCCAGGGCTTTGAGTTCGACTACGTCGGAGTGATCGTCGGCCCCGACCTTGTTTACCGCCCGATGGATCGTGGATGGGTTGGCCAGCGCGAGGAGTCTCATGACCGGGTCGTGAGTCGTGGCGTTACGGAGCAAGAATTCACCGAGTTCGTGAAGAGCACGTACAGAGTCCTCTTGACCCGGGGCCTTCGAGGTTGTTACGTCTATTTCATGGACGCCCCGACACGTGACTTTTTTCTAAGTCGCATAGAGCGGCCCGGCGAACAGCGATCGCAGGCCGCGGAGCCAGCCACCGACTACACAGCGAGGTGAACGTGTCAGATCAGGAGGTTGACCGCACCTACCGCGTCGGCATCGTCCAGCGCCCACCCGTCTCGCTCGACCGCGCCGCCGCCATCGACCGCGCCCTGGCCGGCCTCGACGAGGCCGTCGGTGGGGGAACGCGCCTGGTCGTCTTCCCCGAGACCTACGTGCCCGGCTACCCCGAGTACATCTGGGGCCTTCGGCCGGGTTCGACACGAGACGGCGAGCTCAGCCGCGAGCTGTAAGGCCGGCTGATCGAGCAGGCGGTCGACCTCGAGGCGGACGATCTCAAGCCGGTCCGCGAGGCCGCCCGACGGCACGGCGTGCTGGTCGTCATCGGCGTCCACGAGCGGGACGGGGCGTTCAGCCGGGCGACGCTCTACAACACGCTGGTCACGATCGGCCCGGACGGGGCCATCCTCAATCGCCACCGCAAGCTCGTGCCGACCAACGCGGAGCGGATGGTCTGGGCGCCGGGCGACGCGAGCGGGCTGCGGGTCATGGACACGCCGATGGGCCGCCTGGGCGGGCTCATCTGCTGGGAGAACTACATGCCGCTGGCGCGGTTCTCCCTGTACGCCCAGGGCATCGAGGTCTATGTCGCGGCGACCTGGGACGAGGGCGACGCCTGGATCGCCTCCATGCGCCACATTGCGCTGGAGGGCCGCTGCTGGGTCCTGGGCGCAGGTTGCGCGATCCGGGCGAGCGACATCCCGGCCGACTTCCCGGGCCGCGACCAGCTCTACCCGGATCCGGAGAAGTGGCTCAACACGGGCGACTCGGTCATCGTTAGCCCGGGTGGCGAGGTCGTGGCCGGGCCGCTCCACCAGGAGTACGGGATCCTCTACGCCGACTGCGACCCTGCCGCGGCGCGGGCCGCCCATTACAGGCTCGACACGGCCGGCCACTACAACCGACCGGACGTCTTCCATCTCACGGTCGACCGCTCACCCCGCCGTCCGATCGAGTTCGGCGGGGATGGGGCAACCGAAACGGCGACCTCCGCCGAACCCGAACGCCCCAAGGCCGAGGCCGACCTGAACGTCGGCTAGCGGGCGAAGCTTTCGGTCCCGTGGGTCCGATCAGTGATGGAGCGGGCTGCGTGACCGGCAAGCGCCGATGAAATCAAGCCACGCGGCCCCTTCCGCGAGTTCGACGACCGGGTGTCGGAACCGTCCCCAGCCGCGCATGGCGATCCGCCCTCCGGCGGCCTCGAGGACCCGGACGAGGTCTCTTTGGACGTACGCCTCGATCCCGGTGGGCGCGTCTAGCGGCAGGAACTCCTCGGCGATCGGCTGACCCGGTCTGCTCCAGCGGAGATGAAGGTCGCCAACGGACACGTTGCGCCCGCAGCACCGCGTGGCGAAATAGTCGAGCACCAGACGGCGGGCCTTGGCTCGCAGAGGTAACTCTTGCCGCGCCTCGTCGGACCAGATCACGGCGGTGTCTTCCGGTGCTCGAACCCTGCGGCCGTGTGCGCTGTCATGGAGCGGTCATCCGATCGTCACGGTCACGACGGATGCTCGGGTTTCCTGGAACGCTAGCGAGGCCTCCCATGCACCGTGCCGCCAGCTCTGCCCTTGTTATCCTGTCAACCGCCCTTCTCGCGGCCTGCACCAGTGGCGCAACCACGGGTCCGGTCGCGTCGTCGTCGCCGCCATCGACCGCACCCAGCGTGGCGTCCAGCCCGGCGGCGTCCAGACCGGCGGCGTCCGGGCCGACGACGGTGGCGATGGGGACGTTCCATCGGGTCGACGCGGATGCCCGCGGGACGGTCGCCCTCGAGCACCTCGCGGACGGCAGCTTTGCGGTGGTGTTCGAGGACTTCAAGATCGACAGCTCCCAGCACACGAACGTCATCCTGGTCGCGAACGCGGATGTCACCAAGGATGCCGACATCGACCAGACGAAGATCGTCGACCTCGGGCCGCTGACCGGTACGGTGGGGATGCAGGACTACAAGGTACCGCCCGCAATGACGGCGGGTGCGATGGGCTACCACACGGTCGTGCTCTGGGACACGGCCATGAAGCACGCCATTGCGGCCGCACCGCTCGCTCTGAAATAGGCGCCGCGGCCGGCCGAAGGGCGGGCACCTGTCTCCGTCGGAGGCGTTAGGTCGGTCTGACGGCGCAGTGACCCGATAGGGGGCGCGGCAATTGTCCGCGGCCAACCTGAAATGTCGGACGTCTAGGAGGCGGAAACGGGAGACGGTTCTGCGATCGTAATGGCTCGACCCTCGGCGGCCGAACGAACCGCAGCTTCGAGGATCTCCAGAACTGCCTGTCCTTGGCCCCCGTCGGAGCTCAGTGGAGTCCCATACAGAATCGCACTCGAGACGTCATCGACCTGCGGGACGTAGACGTTCGTTCGGATAAGAGGAATTGACTCGGTGATTGTCGTCGCCTCTTCGCCGAAGGATCCAACCCCGCGATCCGAGCTTTGCCACGACAAATCCCCGGCGAAGTCGCGGCCGAGCCATTCTCGGCTCGTCAATCGGCCACCTGTCCCTTGGATCATCAGGTCGTTTCGACCACAATTGAAGGTGGTCTGCATCACGGCATGCGCGCCGCTTGCGAACCGGATCAACGTAGACGCCAAGTCTTCGGCGGGGTAGTCGTGGACCACGTTGCTCAGTTCGCAGCTCACCCGACTCGCGGGCCCGAACAGGCGCAATAGCACGTCCACGGAGTGAGAACCGAGGTCCATCAGAGGCCCGCCGCCCTCATCGGTGCGACGATCCTGGCGCCACAGCCCGGCCGGTGGAGAGTCGAACCCTGCCGAGATTGTGGCAAAGAGAGGCCGGCCAATCGCTCCGCCCGAGAGCCGCTCTCGAGCCGCGACGACGGGTGGCGCCCAAGCCATGCAATGGCCCACAGCCAGGATCCGATCAGCCGCGTGGGCCGCCGCGATCATCTTGCGTGCGTCGGCTACCGTGGGCGCCATCGGCTTCTCGACGAGCACATGGAAACCGCGGGACAGGGCCTCTTCCGTCATGGGTTCGTGCAACTCGTTGGGAACAACGAGGTGGACAGCATCGATTTCGTCCGGGTCGAGGGCCGAGATCGAGGCAACGGCGCGCTCGACATCAAGGAGTTGCGCAACGCCGCGGGCCCGGGATGGGTCCCTGCTCACCACTGCCTTGAGCTCCGACAGGTTCGATTGACGGATCGCAGGGGCGACCCATTCGACGACGAACTCGCTTGTGCCCACAAGGGCCCACCGGACCCGCGTCGTACTCAATTGAGGTTCTCCCTCTCTGTCGGTCGCAGGATTTCCTTGACCTCGCGATAATGCGCGTAGGCTTCTGTGTAGCGAGCCGAACGGGCGGCCTGCGGGTCGACGATCCCGCTGGGGTCCGTTGGCTCGGGCATTGAGGGTTTCGAGCATCTCGGCCGCTACCGCCGCCGCGAGCGCGCTCCATGGGATTGCGTCCAACTCGATCGGTGTCCCCAGCACATCAGCAATGATCTGCTTCGAGGACCGATCTGACCAGGTGCGGCCGCCCGTCCGACGACGGCAATCCGACGACCGCCGCGCTGGCTATGCGGCGAGCAGACCACGATCTGGTACGTCTACTGCGAGGGTGGACAACCGATGTCCCGGCCGTGGCCTACTGTGCTGTCCAGCCACCGTCGACGGAGAGGATCGTTCCGGTCACCAACCCTGCCGCCGGCGAGGCGAGGTAGATGACCGCCGCAGCGACGTCTAGTCCCGTGCCGACCCGCCCGACGGGTAGGCGGTCGACGATCGTGGCAAGGAACGTCGGGTCGTCGAGCCACGGGTTCGGGTCCTGCGTGCGGATGTAGGTGGGTGCGACCGCGTTCACCGTGATGCCGTATGGGGCCCACTCCAGCGCCAGCACTTTGGTCAGCAAGTTGACTCCGCCCTTGCTAGCCGAGTAGACGACGTGGCGTCGGATCCCGACGAGCGAGGCCTGTGAGCTGATCGAGACGATGCGACCATACCTGCGTTCGAGCATCCCCCGACCGACCGCCTGAGTCACGAAGAACAGGCCCTTGAGGTTGACGTCCATGATCTCGTGCCAGTCCGCCTCGCTGACGTCGAGCGCGTCCTTGTTTGGCCCGAGCCCCGCGTTGTTGACGAGGATGTCGATCCTACCGTGCGTGGCGATGATCTCGGCGACGCCAGCTTGGATCGAGGCCGGATCGCTCACATCGAGCCGGGTCGCAGTGGCGTGACCGCCGCGGCGGCGGATGTCGGTGGCGAGCGTCTCGACGTCCTCGAGGCTGCGCCCGGTTGCGACCACCGTCGCACCGGCTCCCGCGAGGGCGGTCGCCAGGTCGCGCCCGATGCCGCGGTTCGCGCCCGTCACCATCGCGACCTGGCCGGTCAGGTCGAAGGATGGAGTGGCAAGGTCCACCGCGCCGGTCTCCGTCATCGCTCGACCACGACCTTGCCGGTCACACTCGACATGAAGAGTTCGAGGGCGGCCTGGAGTTCGGCTATGCCGAACTGGTGCGTGATGATCGGCTGCAGCGCGGCCCGATTGGCCATTAGGAGGGCAAGGTTCCGTTCGAGGTCGTCGAACGGGAAATACTCACTTCCCACGATGGCCCGTTCCGGCCAGATGAGATCGGGATGCACCGTCAGGTTCAGTCCCTCGGGTGCACCGAGGCACACGAGCGTGCCGCGAGCCGCCACCAGATCGAGTAGCTGCCGGCGGGATTCCGCCCTGCCCGCCGTGTCGAAGGCAACGTCGACCTCGTTCAGGCCAAGAGCCGCCAGACCGTCCGCGAGCGAGCGAGCCCGGAGATCGACCGCACGGCCACCGAGCCGCTCGACGAGCTCGAGCCGCGCCGGCTGCAGGTCGCTGACGACGACGGGCACCGACGGTCCGAGGAGCAGCCCCGTCATGACCACCAGCCCGAGGCCAAGCGGTCCGGCGCCCGACACCGCGACTGCCCGGATGTCGGGCGTGACCAGCCGGGCGCGCGCGATCCCGTGCCCCGTCGTCCCCATGACGTCCAGGAGCAGGGTGGCCTCCGCCATCGGGAGATCCGGCGGGATGGGGAAGAAGTTGGTCTCATGGACCAGCTCGTATGGGCCGTACCCACCGTCGGCGGTCCACCCCATGTCCGCGCGCTTGGCGAGACACTGGTTCGTCGCGCCGGCCTCGCAGGAGCGGCACGACCCGCAGTAGTCCCTGAGGTAGATGACGCCGGGCGTCCCGGTCGCGAGGGTGACCGCATCGCCGGTCGCCGCCACGACACCTGCGGTCTCGTGGCCGGGCACGATCGGCCAGCCGTCGACGAAGGCCGGCCGATCGGAGCCGCAGATAGCGTTGGCGCGGACGGCGACGAGGACCTCGCCGGGACCCGGAGTGGGAACGTCACGCTCCCAGGTCCCGAGCCGGCCACCGCCCAGGAACCGAGGAGCGGGGGCAGTCGTCGGGATGCTCGCCGGCATGGGCGTCACCTGAACCGCTCCCGAGCGTTGGCGGCGGCGTCGCGGTTGCCCCGCTCCCACGCCTTGGCGAGCTCGATCCGCTCGGCCGCCGTCGCCGCCTTGCGCTCGAGGTAGTCGCGCCGGCGCGCTTCGTACGCCGCTCGAAGGCGGGCGGTCTCCTCCTCGACGCCGGCAAGCGGAGCGGCATTTCGCGCCGCTGGCGGGGCCTCGGGTCGGTGGGGGAGCCGCAGCTCGACCGGCAGGATCGTCGCCGTCGGTGACGGCGGGAGCTGGTACCAGTAGGCGGTCGAGGCCCAGTCGTCCGCGAGATGATTGGCGTGACCGTGCTCAATCGTGACCCGGATGCGCGACTTGAAGTGGAGCGGGTCGAGGACGTGCAGGCGGTACGCGACGGCGTAGCCCGGGAGATCGGCCTCATGGAAGATCGAGCCGCCATACGGGTAGGCATTGTTACGCTGCATCCCCCAGGCGTGGAGGAAGTAGTCCTCGGTCCCGGTGCCATGGAGGCTCGGCGGCCACGTGTCGTCGTCGATGAAGATCATGTCGTCACCCTCGCCCCACCACGTGCCCTGGCGGTGGAAGACCGACAGATTGCAGCCGATGTAGTGGCCGGTCCCGGCCGTGTCGAGCACGACGAAATTTCTGGCCCCGTCGAGGTTGGGCACGTTCACCTCCGGGCTGTTCACCTGGATGTCCGCCCCCCAGCCATCGCACGGGTCGTCCCGCCGCCAGCGCGCGTGGAAGTAGGCGACGTCGTCAGGTAGAGGCTGGCGGTACAGCTCGTAGTCGATGTGGAAGTATTGGGTATAGGGAAGGTCGCTCTCATTCACGACCTCTATGACCGCCCGACCCCGGAAGGGCATGGGGACATAGCTGTTGAGTGCGGCCGACCCACCGAAGTGGAGCGCTTCCTCGGGCTTCGCCGACACGCTGAAGAGGGCCGAGGCGTAATTCGCCGGCATCGAATGGCCGACACCGAAGAAGTCGCCGAGCGGGACGAAGACCGCGGGCTGAGGGTCGTCGTCCCACGTGATCCGAAGGAGGACCTTGCGGTAGTAGTCCGGATCGGAGATCTCCCAGTTCATCCCGAGCGCGTTGTGCATCTCGACCACGGGTGCACTCGTCGCGAGGTCGTACGGGTCGAGCAGCCCTGGCCCGAGGACCTGTCGCGAGAACTGGGTCATGAAGATGTGGGTGATCGAGCCGGGTCCCTCGAGGTCCGCGAGGACCCGCGTCTCGCCGGGTCCGATGACCCAGCCGTCCTGGTTGCGGCCCCGCTGGTCGAAGCTCGACATCCGACCAGGACGTGCATCGCGGATCCGCGTGAGCTCGAGGCCGTGGCCGAACTGGAATGGGGTCATGGGTCGTCCTCGCGATGGTTGATTGGATGGATCAGGTGGCCGGGGGGTCGAAGGGTGGCGGGTCGGGCGCCGGCATGTCGGCGCGCGCAACTGGCGCGCCGGGCGGGCAGCCGCACGACTCGCGGTGCGCGATCTCGGCTTTGAGCCGAATCGTCCGGGGCGCCGCACGGGGATCCTGGATGCGCCGGACGAGCAGGCGGACGGCTTCTCGCCCAACCGCGACGTTCGGCTGGACGACGCTCGTCAGGCGCGGGCGGAACAGATCGGCGTGCGGGAAGTCGTCGAAGACGGCGACAGCGACGTCGCCCGGGATCCGCAGCTTGAGGTCCGCGAGCGCCTGGAGCGTTCCCACCGCGATGAGCTGGCTGGCCGCGACGAGCGCGGTTGGAGGCCTGGCGGCGGCGAAGAGTCCGTGCACGGCCGCGCGGGCTTCGGCCGGCGTGGTCACCTCGACCGCGACGGCCTCACGCTGGTCGGGGTCCGGCGTTTCCACCATCGCCTCCACGTAGCCCTCACGTCGCTCGCGGAGCGTCGGAATGGCGTCGTCCCCCGCGATCAGGGCGATCCGCGTGTGGCCGCGATCGATGAGGTGCCGCACGAGCGTCTTCATCGGCTCGATCGTCTCGACGCCGACCTGATCGACGTCCGGCGTCGACAGACGGTCGATCAGGACGAGGCGAACCCCGCGCGCTACGAGCGACTCGACCAGCGAGCGCGGGGTCCGCGACACCTGGGCGAGCAGCAGCCCGTCGACCCGACGCTCGACGAGCGCCGCGACCGAGGCCAGCTGGCGCTCCAGATCCTCGGCCGAGTCTGCGAGCAGCAGAGTGAAGCCGGCCGCCGTTGCCTCGCCTTCGACACCGCGGATCATCTCGGCAAAGCCGGGCTGTCCGGTGTCGGTGACCACGAGGCCGATGCACTCGGTCTGCGCACGTCGAAGGGCGCGCGCGACCCCGTCGGTGGAATAGCCGACGGCGGCGACCGCCGCCCGAACGCGATCGCTTGTTGCCGGCCGCACAGGCCGCGTTCCGTTGACGACGTGCGAGACGGTCGATACCGAGACGCCCGCCAGTCTGGCGACATCGATAATGGTGGCCATCAGCGTTCGCCAGATCCTACGGGCCGGACGGCCGCGATGGACGGTCGTCGGAGACGACCTGGCTGACCAATTCCGGAGGGATCTCGTCGACCGGGGGAGCGACGCCGCGGACGCGCTCGAGCCATCGGGCGTCGAGGCGATTGGCCGGCTCCGCCGGCGCCCACGATCCGGGCGTCGCCGGCTCGCCCACCGATTCGGCCGGCAGTGTCATCGACGTGGCCGCAACCACGTAGGGCACCCCGTGGAGCGCCGCCATGACGGCGGTTTGATAGGTCCCGAGCGGCGCAACGACGGATCCGCCCCCCGTTACCCGATGCGGCGCGACGACCACGACACCAATCCTTCCGGCCACGAGCAGGGCGGCCACGCTCGCGTCCGCGATCAGGCGATTGGGCATTCCGGCGTCGGCGAGGTCGGACGCCGTCCGCAGGCCGTCACCTGCGGGCCCACCCTCGGGCACCCAGTGGACGGGGTCGGCACCGGCCGCGCGCAAGGCGGCAGCGAACTGGCGCGCGATGCTCGGCGACCCGGTCGACGCAGCCCCGAACGGGCCGTACACGAGGACGCCGCGCTCGCCACGGACGGCGCCAACGACGTACCCGGCAAGGCGGGAGGCGAGCTCGTCGATGTTGCGCGCGAGCTCGGCGGTCATCGACTCGGCCAGCGCCGTCAGGGACTGCGCGATTGTCGGCGCATCGGTGTCGGCGAGGGGTGCCCAGACGGCCTCTGCCCGGCGGACCGACAGCTCGAGCGCCGCCGACGCCGGCCGGATCGCTGTCAGGATTGCAGCAGTTGCGCGAAGGGCGTTCGTGCGCGCGACGGCGTCCTGCTCGACCAGCTCGGCAGCCGTTCCCGCAAGGGCGTGGACCGCGATCGGCCCGAGGACCGGGCCGTCGCCGACGAGATGCCCGCGGAGCATGTGGGCGAGCTCGGCGCCGTCGGCGGCGATCCGGTCTGAGGTGGCGGCGCTGCGTGCCTCGAAGGGAGCGACAGGTTCGGCCGCGCTTTCGAATGTCGCGATGGCCTCCTCGTCGATCCCGAGGGCCGCGCGAATGCCGGCGGCCTGGAGCGCCCGGGACGCGTCGACGACGGCCACCGCCGCCCGCAAGGCGTCGATGCCCGCCGCACGGACGAAGGTCCGTCGGTCGATGGATCGCTCCTCACCCATTCCCCGGCACCCCTGCGTTCAGCGGCCACCAGTCGATGTTGGCAACCCGGGCACCACCACCTTCGGCCACGAGGGACACGCCCAGACTGTCGGGCCGAGTCGGGTAGATCCGTTCCGTGATCACGAGCCGATCGTTGGCGAATACCTCCACGATGCTCTTGTCGACCAACACGCGGAGGTCGAGCGCCTCACCCGGCGCCACATCGAGCGGGCCCCCGTGGACCCCTTGCAGGGCCTCCGGAGAGCTCGAAGCGGCGTCGCGATCGATCTCGACCCTGCCCCGCGAGCGGTCGTATCGCACGACCGTTCGCTCGGTGAGATCCGGGGAGGCGCGCAGGATGAGGTTGACGCATCGAGCCTCGACATCCTCAATCCGGACGGCGATCTCGAGAGCGTCACCACGCAGCGACTCGGCCGTCCACGGCTCGGCGGACTGCAGGTTGAATGGACCGGCCGAGCCTCGCCGGCCGCGAAGGGCGACGAGCTCGGCTGCCGGCCGCGCGCCGAGGCTTCCGTCGGCGGCGACGAAGAGCTCCCGCGGGAACGTCAGGCAACCCGCCCAGCCCTGGGCCTTCCGCCCGGCGGGAGTCAGGGCTTCCCAGGACCAGCCCCATGCGAGGATCCTGCCCCTCGGGTCAACCATGAGCGCCGGCGCGTAAAGGTCCGCGCCGTGATCGAATCGCGCGAGCCGGTCCGGCTCGAAGGCGTGGCCTTCGAACCGGCCGAGACCCGCAACGACATAGTGCAGCACGGGCGGCCGCTCGTCGTCCCAGACGGAGAAGACGAGCAGCTCGCGATCTCCGAGCGGGACGAGTTGCGGGCACTCGAAGATCCGCCCGGTCCAAATCGGGTCGGTCGAGGTGGCATCGCGCTCGAACACGACACCTTCGTACGTCCACGAGACCAGGTCCTGCGAACGGAACTGCAGAATTGCACCGCCGCGGGATGCGATTCCAGTCCCGATGATCATTCGCCAGCCGTCGCTGTCCTGCCGCAGGAACGGATCGCGGAACCCGATGGTCTTGAGCTCGCCGGGCGGGCCGGAGATCACGGGATTCCGAGGATCCTTTTGCCATTGCATAAGTGCGGCGTCGCCTCGGGCGAGGCACACCGTCTGGGTCCACATGTCCACGCCGAGGGAGTTCACGCCGGTGTACACGGCGACCGGGCGGCCGTGATCGAGGACGACGCACCCTGACCACGACCCGTCCCCATCCGGTCCAGCGCTGGGCGCGATCGCCGTGGGATGGCGCGTCCAGCGCACGAGATCCGGGCTTGACAAGTGGCCCCACTCCATCCTTCCGAACCACACGCCGCGGGGATTCGCCTGATGGAATACGTGGTAGCGGCCGTCATGCCAGACGAGTCCGTTCGGGTCGTTCAACCAGCCGATCTCTGGCGTGATGTGGTGGAGCGGTCGTTGATCGACGCTCACCGAAAACGCTCCCGAAGCTTCCGCGCAGCTTCGATGTTCCCCTGCTGGAATGCCGCGGCGAGCTCGCGCCGCTCGGCAATCCGACGCTCCAGTAGTTCGACGTATGTCTTCCGTCGTTGCTCATAGGCCGCGCGATTGCGGTCCGCCTCGCCTTGCGCCTCGGCCGCACTCGCCACGGGCCGTGGCATCGGCGGATCGGCAGGCCGGTGTGGCAGGCGCTTTCCGACGGGCAGGATAGCCGCGGGCGGCGACGGCTGCAGCTGGTACCAGTACGCCCTGGAGGCCCAGTCGTCGCTGAGGTGGTTCGCGTGGCGGTGCTCGATCCCATTCTGGGGCTCGATCATCAGCGCAGATCGCATAGTCACCCGGCGCAGGAAGGGCAGCCGGCGAGCAGATCCCCGGCACGGTCCCGGGTGATCATCCCTTGAGCCCCGAGCGAGTCATGCTCTCCACGATCCATCGTTGAGCGAGTAGGAACACGATCAGAGCCGGCAGGATCGCTATCGTCGTCGCGGCCATGATCAACGCGACGTTCCCGGAGTGATGCGGTCCGAGGAGCACGACCAGGGCAAGCGGCATAGTCGCCTTCTCGATGCTGTTCAGGAAGATGAGGGGGGCGAAATATGCGTTCCAAGAGCCCAGGAAGGCGATCGTCCCGAGCGCCGTCAGCGCGGGCTTCGCGAGCGGCAGGGCAACGAGCCGATAGGCGGTGAACGCGCCGGCGCCGTCGATCCGCGCCGCATCAAGCAGCTCCTGCGGGAGTGTCAGAAAGAACTGGCGCATGAGGAACACGCCGAAGGCCCCGGTCAGGCCGGGCAGGATGAGACTGCGCGCGTCGTCCACGAACCCGACGTTCGACATCATGATGAAGAGCGGGATGATCGTGACTTGGGCCGGCACCATGAGGGCGGTGAGGAGCAGCAGGAACAGCGCGCTCCGTCCGGGAAATCGCAGGCGGGCAAAGGCGTAGCCGGCCAGGGGACAGGTGATGAGCTGCCCGAGAGCCACCGCGATCGCGATGACGGCGCTGTTCAGCATGTTCTGGAGCAGCGGCACAGGACCGTTGATAGCGGCCTGGTAGTTGTCGGCGCGAAGGGGCCACGGGATCCATTGGGGGGGCAGGTCGAACGCCTGCGTCGCCGTCCGCATCGATGTGGCGAACATCCACACGAACGGCGCCACCATCGCGATTCCCCCGATGGCGAGGATGATCGTCGCCACGGCTCCGGGCAGGCGTCGCTTCAACCGTTCGCGCGACACCAGTGGCCGGGCGGTCGTGAGGCCTCGGACTGCCCCGCGATCGTCGCCGCCCGTCCGCGCCAGCCCGCTCATTCGTAGTAGACCCACGATCGACGCAGGCGGAACTGAATGATCGTGACAACCATGATGATCACGAAGAGCGTGACCGCAATCGCCGAGCCGTAGCCGATTCGGAAGTTCTGGAACGCCTGCTCGTAGATGTACATGACGACGCTTCGGCTCGCATCGGCCGGCCCGCCACCGGTCAGGACGACGATCGATTCGAAGATCTGGAATGCGCCGACGATTGTCAGCGTGACGTTGAAGAAGATGGCCGGGCTGATCATCGGGATCGTGACGCGGCGAAAGACCGACCACGGACTTGCGCCGTCGACCTGTGCGGCTTCAACGATCTCCTTGGGCACGTCCTGTAACGCGGCCAGAAAGATCAGCATTCCGAAGCCGACGTTCTTCCACACGTCGACGATCACCACGGACGGGATCGCCCAGGCGGTGCTCGACGACCAGGGAATCCTCGGCCCACCGAGTTCGGTGAGGTAGTAATTCATAACCCCGACGTCGGGCTGGAAAAGCGCCTGCCAGATGATCGAGACGTACGCGAGCCCGACCAACGAAGGGAAGAAATAGGCTGATCTCAGTAGGCTGCGGAGACCGAACGGCAGATGCCGATTCAACAGCACGGCGAGGCCGAGGCCGAGGACATTCATCAGGACGACCGCGGCGATGACGTAGATGACGGTATTCGCGTAGGTCGTCAGCAGTCGAGGATCGGCAAACATGCGTTGGTAGTTCGAGAGACCGACGAACGTTGGCGGCGTGATCAGGTCGTAACGCGTTAGGCTAAGAGCCACAGCCGCGATCACGGGACCCAGCACAAAGAGTAGAAAACCTACGAATACGGGGAGGATGAAGAGGTAGCCGGTCGCGGCTTCGCGCCGGAGCTCGGTCGTGAGACCGCGCTGTCCGCCGATGCCCAGTCCGGCCGTCACCCGCTCCATCCTCCTCGATCGAGACTCGACGAGTCGCTCAGCTGCCCGCGAACGCAGCGGCCACCTCCGAGTCGGCCTGGGCCAGGGCGTCGGCCGGCGACTGCGCCCCGCTCATCATGGAATCCATCGCGCGCATGAAGCTGGGATCCAGGGTGCTGAACACCGTCGGTGCGGCCACGGGCAACGCGTAGTCGATAGCGTTGTAGTACAGCTCTGAGTGTGGAGCCTGGCCGAGGAAATCTGCAGTCTCGGCGACGCTGCGCAGTGCGGGAGTCGCGCCACCGATCTTGACCCAGGCCTTCTGGGTCTCGACGCTCGCCAGTTCCTTCGAGTACTCCCATGCCAGCTCCGGGCTCTTCGTCTTCGGGTAGATCCCGAAGCCGCTGACGCCGTAGACGCTGGCCTTCTTGGCCTTCTGCGGCCAAGAGATGATGTCGTAGTCGGCGAAGCCGGCCTGCTTGAACGATCCGACAACCCAGTGCCCGGCCCCAGTCATCGCGGCCTTCCCGGCCGGAAAGAGCTGATACGGATCGGCGCCCTTCGGCTGCGGTGCGACCTTGTGGACCGTCACGAGATCACGGACGAAGGTCAGGGCCTCGGCGACTTTCGGGTCCTTCAGGTTGGATGCCGTCCAATCGGCATTGAGCTGGGACGTACCGTTCGAGTAGATCCATGGGGTGATGCCAAAGTTGAAGTAGGGAACGACGAAGCCGAAGACCTTCGCCCCGCCGCTCCCCGTTGTCAGCTTCTTGGCCGCGGCGAGGAAGTCATCCCACGTCCAGCTGTCGCTGGGGCGGCTCAACCCGGCCGCTGCGAACATCTTGGTGTTGTAGTAGATGAGCATCGTGTTCCACGTGTTCGGCAGGAGGTAGAGCGTGTTCTTGTCGCTCAGGCCGCCGAGCAGGCGTGGATCGACGTCGGCGGTCAGTGCCTTGCCCGCCGGATCCTTGGCGACGAAGTCAGTCAGGGGCATGAACAGCTGCTTCGAAATGCCTTGCTTCACGCCTTCGATCGCGATGTTGATGATGTCCGGTGGCTTGCCTGCGGCGACGTCCGCGAGGACCTTGTTGATGTAATCGCTCCAGGTTGTGATCGGCGTGAAGTTGTCATTGACCGTGACGCTCGGATATTTCGCCTTGAACCGTTCGGCTACCGCCTTGTAGACTGCCTGGTCGTTCGGGTCCCCCCAGTTTGAGATCGTGAGCGTGCCTGTCGTAGTGGCGGCAGGCGGGGTGTATCCGCCAGCGGCGCTGGCCGGCGGCGCCCCGGAAGGGGCCGGTCCCGAGCTCGTCGCCGTGCTCGGCGCGACGGTGGTCCCGGGGCTGCAGGCGGCCAGGAAGGCCGCGCCGGCCGCGCCGAACGCGCCAGTCTTCAGGAGATCACGTCGCGTGATGCCCTTGTCGATTGCCATTGACTCCTCCTCTGGTGCTGGTCCCCTCGATCGCCGCGGGACTACGGCTGCGCCCGCGGTGGGCGATAGCTATTCGTCACTCTCGTATGGCCCTCCTCCAACAGCTCCTCCGGTTGCGCGCAGCCGCACGACTCGCGGTGCGCCAGCGTCGCCCTGAGTCGGACAGTGCGATGCGGTGCGTCGGCATGCTCGATGCGCCGCAGGAGCAGTCGCATCGCCTCTCGCCCGATCGCGAATGCCGGCTGCGCGACGCTCGTCAGACGCGGCGTGAAGAGATCGGCGTACGGGAAGTCGTCGAACGTCACGACGGCAACCTCCTCAGGAATGCTGAGGCCGGCGTCGTCGATCGCCCACAAAGTTGCGACCGCGAGGACCATGCTCGCGGCGACGACGGCAGTCGGGCGGCCGGGATCGCGGACGAGCATGGATCTGATTGCTGCCCGGGCATCCTCGGCCATCGGGGAGCCGGTCGACACGAGCGCCGCGTCGATGGGGATGCCCGCTTCCTGCAGCGCCTCGACATACCCCCGGTGCCGCTCTCTGAGCGTCGGCACCGCGAGGTCGCCTGCCGTTAGGGCGATCCGCCGGTGGCCGCGATCGAGGAGGTGTCGCACCAGCGTCTTCATGGGCTCGATATTCTCCACGCCCACCTGGTCGACGCTCGGCATGGCGAGCCGGTCGAGGAGGACGACTGGCGTCCGGTTGGCTTGAAGGCCCTCGATCAGATCGTGCGTTGAACCAGCGACCGGGGCGAGCAGGAGGCCGTCGACCCTCCGCTCACGAAGGGCGCTAACGGAGTCCCGTTCGCGACCGCGATCCTCGGCCGAATTGCCGAGCAGGATGGTGTATCCCGCCGATCGTGCCTCGTGCTCGACGCCGCGCACCATCTCGGCGAACACCGGATCGCCGGTGTCGGACATGACCAGACCGATCGTCTGGGTCCGCGAGCGCCTCAGCGCTCGAGCGACGCCGTCCGGGGTATAGCCGGTCTCGGAGATCGCCTCGAGCACCCGCCCCCGCGTTTCGACCCGGACCCGCCGCGTGCCATTGACCACATGCGAAACCGTCGACGTCGAGACGCGCGCCAATCGCGCCACATCGATGATCGTGGCCACTCGCAGCACCCATTGAGGGACGAACGAAACGTTTGCGCGAAACGTTTGCGGGTGACTATCCTCGGATCGCTCGGCGCTGTCAATACGAAACGTAGATTCCAATGCGCTCAGCAACGGCCGCATCACGGTCGAATTGGACGGGCAAGGGCGCCTCCTGGCCCTCGCGGACCTCCGAACCGGCGGAGCGCCACGGATCCTCTCCGACGACTGTCGATCGAACTGGGTGGCGAGCTGTTCGAGCTTTCGGCGCTTCCGCTCCCCGATGCGATCCGGGGCGACGGATCCGCGCGGTTCCGCTTTGCGCTGCCGTCCGCGCCGGGTGCACCGTCCCGCGCCCTGGAGCTCGCGTATCGCGTTCCGCCCGAAGCCGCTTTGTCCGCCGCGAGCTCTTGTATCGGTCGGACGACTGCGGTGGGACGGTGCTCAAGGTTCGTTTCGGCCCCGACGACGTTCGACCTACGTCGGCCCCGGCATCTTCACCGACGCCACCCTCGAGCCGGTGGCGGATGGATCGTGGCGCTGACCCGCGATGCGGGCCCGCGACGGAAGCTGATTCTCGATCTGCAGGACAGCTATGTTTGGGCAACGGGACGTGATGGGTCGGTCGGGCCTGCCCGCGCGATCGACATGCGGTGGTCGAGACATCGCGTTCCCGAGACTTACCTACGGCGTGAGGCCGCTGCGCCGGAGCGCCTCGCGGAGGCGGAGATACGTTTCGAAGCCGTGGTCATAGCGGGTCTGCCCCTCGGCGCTGGGCTCGACGAAGCCCAACGAATGACCGAGCGCCTGCCCCCAGGTCGTCGAGGCGGAGGCGTCTAGTGCGGTGGCCGCGAGCAGACCGGCACCTCGAGCCGATGCCTGCCCAACGTCCGACAGGCTGATGCCGACCCCGAGTACGTCGGCCAGGATACGCACCCAGGCAATCGAACCGGCCGGGGTCCCAGTCATCCGAAGCGCGGTCGGCGCGATGCCGGCCTCCCGAAGGACCTCGAAGCCCTCCCGGAGCGAGTAGGCGACTCCCTCGAGGACCGCACGGACGAGGTGGGCTCGCCCGTGTCTCGGCGTGAGGCCGATAAAGCTCGCCCGGACGGCGGCATCCATACCCGGGGTCCGCTCGCCCGACAGGTGGGGCAGGAAGGTCAAGCCCTCGGCGCCGACCGGCACGAGCTCCGCCTCCGAGAGCAGCCGATCGATAGGCTCGTCCGAGCCACCGACGACAGAACGGATCCAGGCGAGGGCGCCGCCGCCGTCGAGAACCGCGGCCATGGCGCACCACGCGTCCGGTGCGGCGTGGCAGAGCGCGTTGAGGCGACCGAGCGGGTCGATCATCGGTGCTGGCCCCGTGACGAGCAGCTGTGCGGCGGTGCCGATGCCTAGCATCCCGGCGCCGTCGGTCCCGGAGTCGACGGCCAACCCGAGGGCCGCTGCCGGCGTGTCGCCAGCGCCGATCGCGACCGGGATGCCGGGCTGGAGCCCGAGCTCCGCCCCGGCCCGCGGTCGCAGGCTCCCGGCGACCGCGGCAGATGGGAGGATCTGAGGCAGCGCCGCGACGTCGATGCCCCACGCGTCCGCGAGCTCATCGGACCACGTCCGGGTCGAGAGGTCGAGCAGGAGGGATCCGGATGCGTCGCTCGGGTCCGTGGCAATCTCGCCGGTCCGGCGGAGTCGCAGCTCGTCCTTCGGGAACAGGATCGTTGCGACCGAGCGCCAGACATCCGGCTCGTTCGAGCGCAGCCAATCGAGCTTGGCAGCGCTGAACCCCGCGTTGAGCGGGTTACCAGTGATCGCCAGGACGCGCCCAGGATCAACACGCGTGGAGAGCGAGTCCAGCCGATCGCTCCCACGCTCGTCGGCCCATGTCAGGCACGCCCGGATGACCCGCCCCCGAACGTCGTGGACCACGACGCCGTGCATCTGGCCGGACAGCCCGATCGCAATGGGCTGCGAGCCCGCGAGCTCAGGTTGACTGAGGAGCTTGGCGATCACGTCCCGGGCGGCGCGCCACCAGTCGTCGGGGTCCTGTTCGGCCGCCCTCGCCGCGGGTCGCGAGGTGGGATAGGTGGCGGTCGTGGACGCCAGTGGGTGGCCCGCGGGGTCGAACGCCTGAGCTTTCAGGCTCGACGTGCCCAGATCGAGGGCGAGGATGTGCGATCGGGCGGCCATGCCCTCAGGGT
>JALZAF010000165.1 GCA_030948505.1 Chloroflexota bacterium | reverse complement strand
GAGCGCCTCGGTTTCGCCCGCGTCATAGGGCCGCTGGGCGCCGATGCCCTTGACCAGCCCGCCCTTCGCGAGCTCCACCGCGACGTCGAGCCCGAGATCGAAGGTGGTCACCGCGAGATCGTCCCGGCCCGCCGCCCGTGCGGCCGCCAGGACACCCGTAGCCGGGACATCCCAGACGGCCCAGATCGCATCGAGATCCGGGTGGTCCGCCAGGAGCTTGGCCGCCGCCGCCTGCCCGTCGGCCGCGAAATCGGGGCCGCTGACGCCTCCGCGAGCCACGATGCGCATCCCCGGGTAGTCCGCGGCGATCGTCGCCTCGAAGGCCTCCGCGCGCTGGCGCGTCACGAAGAAGTCCGCTTCGTGACGGACCATCCCCACGGTCCCCTGGCCGCCAAGCGCCTGGGCCATGAGATGGGCGGACGCCACCCCATTGCCGTAGTCGTCCGTCGCGACGACGCTCACGTAGTCACGCCCCGCGACGAACCCGTCGGGGATATTTTCGACGAACACGAGCTTGGTGCCCTGCGCTGCAGCCGCGCGGTACGCGTCTGCCGTCGCGACCGGGTCAGTCGGGATCGACACGATGACGCCGGGACGCTTCGCGAGCACCGACGCGATGTCCGTCGCCTGGCGATCCGCGCGGAAGCCGGCCTCCGTCACAGCGACGACCTCGATGCCCAGCCGGGCGCACTCGGCCTGGACACCCTCGATCTGTGCCTGCGACAAGTCGCTGGCGTAGTGCCAGACGATCGCGGCGGTCCCGCCGAGCTCCTTGAGCCGTTTCCGCTCGGCGTAGGTGAGCTCGACCTCCGTGGCCGGCGTGGGCGACTCGCCGTGCGGGCCCGTGCTCTGGATCGAGTTCTCCGAGAGCGCCAGCAGGATGAGGGCCTGGTCGGGGTGCACCCGTTGGTCTGACATCAGCGTGGACCTTTCTGTTCGGCGATCGCCGGCTCGCGGGGGGCTCCGATGGGCTCGACGTCCACCCATCGCCCGTGGCGTGAGCTCTCCACCACGGCTTCGATGAGCGCGACGCCGCGAGCACCATCGGCCAGGGTCGGGTAGGGAGCATCGGGGCCGTCGGGCGGTATGCCGCCGGCCGCGATCGCCGCGTAGAAGGGACGCAGCAGGTCCCGCAGGGCCTCTGCCCAGCCCTCGGGGTGCCCGGCGGGCAGCGACGGGACGCCGACAGGCGATCCGTCGTCGGACGGGGCGCGCGCGAGGACGACCGACTCTTCCCGGGCGCCCAGCCAGAGCCGCTCGGGTGATTCCTGCGCCCAGCCCAGGGACCGGTCCGCACCCGACAGCTGGACGGTCAGGTCGTTCTTGTGACCCGGGCTGACCTGGCTGACGACGACGGCACCGCGGGCGCCATCCTCGAAGCGGATCAGGACGGTCGCCGCGTCCTCGGTGTCGATGGTGACCGCCTCGGTTGCGCCGGAGGCGGCGCTGAAAGCCACAGCCGAGCGGACCGGGCGATGACGGACGGGGATGAGCGTCGCGAGATCCGCCATGACCGACGTCACGCGCGCGCCGGCCACGAACTCGACCGTGTCGAACCAGTGGGTCCCGATGTCCGCGAACGCCCGCGAGACGCCGCCGGCTGCCGAGTCGAGGCGCCAGTTGTAGTCGCCGGCGTCGGACAGCCAATCCTGGAGGTACCCGCCGTGGACCAGTCGCAGCCGTCCAAGGCGACCGCTGCGAACCAGCTCCCGGGCACGGCGGACCATCGGATAGCCGCGATAGGTCAGCGCGACCGCGGCATGGCGGCGTGTTCGTCGGGCCACCTCGAGGAGTGCGGACGCCCCCGCCCGATCCGTGGCCACCGGCTTCTCCACGACCACGTGCTTGCCCGCTTCCATCGCGGCCCGAGCGAGGTCCACGTGGGTGTGGTTCGGCGTGCAGATGTGCACGACGTCGATCGACGAGTCACCCAGCACCGCGTCGATGTCGGTGACGGCGTGGGGCACGCCCAGCGACCGGGCGGTCACCGGTCCGCGATCCGGATCGCGATCGACCAGGACGGCGACGTCCGCGTAGCCCCCGCGCTGGACGGCATCGATGTGGTGAGGTCCGATGAACCCGGCGCCGACGATCGCGGTTCGCAGTCGATCGTGTCCGGTCACGTCCACCACGCCCCGGTCAGCGCGGGCTCGGTGGGCATGACCGATCGCAGGAACGCGACGCCCTTGCGGAAGCCCTCGTCGATCGAGAAGAGGGCATCCTCGTGCTCGATCGACAGGACGTCGTCATAGCCGGCGATGCGAAGCGCGGTGACGATCCGCCGCCAGTCGAGCTCGCCGTGCCCGTAACCGACGGTTCGGAAGATCCACGACCGATTGCCGACCTCGCCCAGCGGGACGGTATCGAGGACGCCATTCATGGCGGCATTGCGGGGATGGATCGCGGTGTCCTTGGCGTGCATGTGGAAGATTGCCCCCTCGCGGCCCAGCTCCGCGATGGCCGTCTCGACGTCGATCCCCTGCCAGAACAGGTGGCTCGGGTCGAGATTGGCCCCGATGGCCTCGCCGCAGGCAGCCCGGAGGCGGAGGAGCGTCCTCGGGTTGTAGACGACGAAGCCCGGATGCATCTCGAACCCGAGCCGGATATGGTTGGCCGCCGCGAGCGAGGCCCGCTCGCGCCAGTACGGGATGACCTTCTCGCGCCATTGCCATTCGAGCAGCTCGCCGTACTCGTTCGGCCAGGCGCAGGTCACCCAGTTCGGATAGGTCGCGGTGTCGCTGTCGCCCGGGCAGCCGGAGAACAGATTGATCCGGTCGACTCCGAGCCTGCCGGCGAGCTCAACGGTCCGGACGAACGTCTCGTGGCTTGCCCTGGCGACCGCCGTCTGCGGATGGAGCGGGTTGCCGTGACACGACAGTGCGCTGATCTCGAGACCGCGGCCGTCGATCGCTTGCCGGAAAGCGCCGAGAGCGGCCTCATCGGCGAGCAGCTCGGCTGGACGGCAATGGGCGTCGCCCGGATAGTTGCCCGTTCCGATCTCGACGCAGTCCAGTCCGGCCCCGACCGCGCGGTCGAGGGCGGCCTCGAACGGCTCGCTCGCGAACAGGACGGTGAAGACGCCGAGCTTCACCGAGCCGCCTCGGAGGCCATCAGCGACTGAAGGTAGCCAAAGCTCTCCTCGGCGGCTGCTCCAGGTGCGCCGTCGTACTCGTCGAGCTCGACCGTCGCCCAGCCGCCGTAGCCCGCTGCACGCAACGCCTGCAGGACACCCGGGAAGTCGACGGTCCCTCGGCCGAGCGGATGGAATCCGAAGGGGTCCGCCGTAAAGTCCTTGAGATGGACATGGGTCACTCGATCCGCATGGCGACGGATGAGCTCGACGGGATCGCCTCCGCCAGCCGCGAGATGCCCGGTGTCGGGACAGAAGCCGATGCGCGAGATCGACAGGATCCGGTCGATCTGCTCCGGTCCCTCGACGATCGTTGTCAGGTGGGGGTGATAACTCGCCCGCAGGCCGTGCCGCTCCGCGACATCGGCGACGCGGTCGAGGCCTTCGGCAAGGCGATCGTAATCCTCGTCGGTCGTGCCCATCGCACGCTTTGCACCGCCGCCGACCACGAGGTTCGGGGCTCCAAAGGTCGCCGCGAGCGTGGCCGCCTTCTCGATGCGCCAGAACTCGTCGTCGAGAATGTCGCGATAGACGAAATTGGCTCCCGCGTAAACGGCAACAAGCGAGACGCCCGAGCCGTCGAGGAGGCGACGGAGATCGCCCGGGCGATCCTCGTACTGGCGCAGGTTGCCATCGAACATCTCGACCCCGCCGTAGCCGGCCGCGGCGATATCGTGGACCGCCGCTTCCGTCGACCCGTTCGCAAGGTAGAAGAGGTCCTTGATGCTGGTGACGCCGACGGGATGGCCGACGACGCCGCCCCACGTGATGGTCTGGTAGCTGAGCTGCATCACGCCTACCTCTTCTTGGCCAGCGCGACGGCCAGGATGATGATCAAGCCGCGGACGATGAACTGCTGGCTCGTAGGCAGACTCGCCAGGGTCAGCCCGTTGTTGATGAGGCCGATCATCAGCGACCCGAGCAGCGTGCCGATAACGGTCGCGCGACCGCCGAACAGGCTTGTCCCGCCGAGGATCACGGCGGCGATCACCGACAGCTCGGCACCCGCCCCGAACTCGAACCGCCCCGAGTGGAGCCGGCCGGCGAAGAGCATGCCCGCCAGTCCGGCCGTGACGCCCATGACGGCCATCACCAGAAACGTAATCAGGCGGGTATCGACGCCCGAGAAGCGGGCCGCCACCGCGTTCCCGCCGGTGGCAAGGACGCGCCGGCCATACGTTGTCTTGCGCAGAACGATGTGACCGACCACGAATATGACCGCCGTCCAGATCATCAGAGAAGGGATCGGCCCGATGTCGCCCGACCCGAAGAGGAACGTGAACCTGTCGTTCTGGATCGGGATGGGTGCCGTGTCGCTCAGCCATTGCGCAGCCCCGTTGACGATGCCCAGCGTGCCCAGCGTCACGAGGAAAGAGGGGATGGCAACGACGGCGACGAGGAACCCGTTTGCGATTCCCACGCTGAGCCCGGTCAGCAGACCGACGGCAATGGCAACCGGCAGGGGCAGTCCCCATGAGCCGAGGGCCAGGGCCGTCGTCACCGACGACAGTCCCGCGACCGCACCCACCGACAGATCGATGTTGCCCGCCCCGATGACGAAGGTCATCGCGACCGCCATGATCGAGATGATGGCCGTCTGGCGGGCGACGTTGAGCAGGTTTGTGGGTGTCAGAAAGCCCTTTTCGCCGAGCGTGATCGCGAAGACCACGAACACGATCGCGAACCCGATGTAGATGATGTACTGCCGCCAGTCGAACGCCTTGAGCCCAGCGAGGCTCACCCGGCCGGACATCGGACGCTCGGTCATGACGGCACCTCCACGCCCTGGACGGCGTGATGGAGTTCCTCTTCCTGGTGTATCTCGCGCCGGTCGAGCTCGCGCTCGACATGGCCGTCTCGGAGGATCAGGACGCGGTCGCTGACGGCAAGCAGCTCCGGCAGCTCGGACGAGATGATGATCACGCTGTTCCCCTGGTCGGCAAAGGCCCGGATCATGCTCACGATCTCGCCCTTGGTCCCGATGTCGACCCCAGCGGTGGGCTCGTCCATGATGAGGATCCGCGGCTCGATGCCGAGCCACTTGGCAATCACGACCTTCTGCTGATTGCCACCCGACAACGTGCCGATCGGCTGCTTTGTCGAGCGCGTCTTGATGGACAGCCGCGTCACGAACGAATCGGTCCGGCGGTCGCCCTCCGCGTCGTCCACGAACCCGGCCCGGCTGATCCGGCTCAGCAGCGGCAGCAGGAAGTTCTCCCGGACCGCGTGGTCGAGGATAAGCCCCTGGGCACGGCGGTCCTCGGGGATAAGGGCGACGCCGTTGGCCATCGCATCTCGCGGGTTGGCGATCTTGAGCGGCTCGCCCATGAGCAGCAGCTCACCCGCGTCGAGGGGGTCGATGCCGAACAGGGCGCGCGCGAGCTCCGTCCGCCCGCTGCCCATGAGGCCCGCGAGCCCGAGCACCTCGCCCCGCCGGAGCTTGAAGTCGACGCCGCGGAGCTTCGCCGCGGTGGTCAGCCCCCGCGCCTCGAGCATGACCTCGTCGCCGACCTGCCGCTCCTGGTACTCGAGGGCGTGCTCGAGCTTGCGACCGATGATCTCGTCGATGACGACCCGTGGCGTGACATTCGCGAGGTCCTCGGTCATGACCCCGCGGCCGTCACGCAGCACCGTGATCCGGTCGCAGACGTCGAACACCTCTTCCATGCGGTGGGAGATGTAGACGATCGAGATCCCACGGTCCTTGAGCCGCCGCATGAGCGCGAACAGCTCGACGGTCTCGGTCCTGGCGAGTGCCGCCGTCGGCTCGTCCATGATCAGGACCCGAGCGTCCTGCGAGAGCGCCTTGGCGATCTCGGTGAGCTGCCAAAACGCGGTGGGCAGCTCGTCGAGCGAGCGGCGGGGATCGACGTCGACGCTCATCGTCGCGAACAGCTCGCGCGTCCGGCGCTCCATCTCGCGGTCGTCGATGAGTCCCCCGCGGGTGCGTGCCTCGCGCGTGAGGAATACGTTCTGGGCCACGCTCAGCGTGGGTACCAGACTGAACTCCTGGAAGACCATCCCGACGCCCGATGCCCGGGCATCCTGGACAGTGTGGAAGTCGACCTTGCGGCCGTCGACCTCATAAGCCCCGCCGTCGCGGGTGTAGACGCCGACGAGGATCTTCATCAGGGTCGACTTGCCGGCGCCATTGCCACCGGCCAGCGCATGGATCTCGCCCGGATGGAGGTCGAAGTCGACCTCCTTGAGGACCGGGACGCCGCCGAAGGACTTCATAATGCCGCGCATGGTCACGGCCTGAGTGGTCGGGCCGGTCGGCGCGACGGCGACGCTCATGCTCAATCCTCCGAGTAACGGGCCTGCCCGGCCAGACGGCTCGGGCAGGCCACGCGGCAGCGGTAGGCGCGCGACTTACGGGGCGGTGAGCTCGGCGGGCGGGTCGGCGTGGTACACGTCCTTCCAGGCCTGGAGGACATTGTCCTTCGTGACTGGCAGGGCAAAGAGTGCGACATACGGCGGGGCCGTCTTGCCGAGCAGGCCGTAAGCGGCCAGTTTCGCCTCGGCCACGCCTTGGTCGTACGGTCGCTGCGCGCCGAGACCGTAGATGAAATCGCCCTTCTTGACGCTCAGCGCGCTGGTGAGACCGAGATCCTCGGTCGTGACGATGAGGTCGTTCCGGCCGGCCGATCGCGCCGCAGCGATCACGCCTTCGGCGGGCGCGTCCCAGACCGCCCAGATGCCGTCGAGATTCGGAGTGCGAGTCAGCATGGCCGAAGCGACCGTCCCCGCGTTGCCGGAAAGGTCGGGACCGGTCGGGAAGCCCTGATACTCGGCGATCGTGATACCTGGATAGCAGTTTGTGATCGTCTGCTTGAACGCGTCACGTCGCTGGTTCGTCACGAAAAAGTCGATGTCGAACCAGACCATGCCGATCTTGCCCTTGTAATCGCCATTCTTGACTTTGAGGGCCTTGGCCATCAGGTGCGCCGATGCGACACCGTTGCCCCAGTTGTCGGCGGAGACAGTGCTCACGTAATCGGTGCCGGCCTTGAAGCCGGGGATGGCGTTGTCGGCGAAGACGAGCTTGGCGCCTGAGTCGACGATCTTCTTGTAGGCGGCCACCTCGTCGCCGGGGCTCCATGGGATCGACACGACGACCCTTGGCTTCTGGACCAGAGCCGTCTCGATGTCGGCAACTTGCTTCTCGGTCTTGCCCTCGGCATTCGAGCTGGCAACGACGTTGATGCCCAGCTCCTTAAACGTCGTCTCGAGGCCGTTCTTCTGGGCCTTGGACCAGTCGCTCTGGATATGCAGGATGATCGCGGCAGTCGCGTTCATCCCCTTGACCTTGGTGATCTCGTCCGGGGTCAGCGTGACGTCTGCGGGAGACGTCGGCTTCTCCCCGAACGGCCCGGTAGAGGCAACCGTGGTCGCCAAGGCCGCCAGCCCCGCATCCGGGTCCGCCGCACATGCCGCGTGGGAGCCTCCAGGCGTGGCTGCGGACGGCGCCGCGGCGGATGGCACGGCCGCTGACGAACACGCCGCTACTAAGAGCGCAACGGCGACCAGGGCCGTCGCGGTAGTGCTGGACGCTACGCGGCGCCCGATGACGTTGATCGGCATTGCCGAGCCTCCTCCACGTTCTCCGATTTAGGGCTGGCAGCATCATACATTCGATTGTCAAGCGCATAAGCGTGAGCGTGAGATGCTAATCAACTGCCGCCGGGCGGCGACGACCCGATGCCCGGGTTCCGCCCGGGTGAAGCGAATTGTCCCGCCCCGGGCGTGACGATCAGTGCGAACCCAAGGTCACGTGATCGGCGAGCCCGGCCGGTGAACCGGCGGATAGCCAGGTTGAGATGCGGGCGCGGGAGAAGAGCTCGTCGACAACGATGCTCGCGGCTCCGATACGTCCCGCCTCATCGTTCAAGCTCGACCGGACGATCCGCAGCTCGCGGGTGGCGAGTGGCAGCGATCGGCCGTAGACGGTCTCACGGACAGCTGCAATGAGCGGGTCGCCCAGCCCGCTGACACCGCCCCCGATGACAACAAGCGACGGGTTCAGTGCATTGACGAGCGTTGCCACCATGAGTCCGATCCGTCGGCCGGCCGTCGCGATCAGGTCGCGGCTCACCGCGTCACCGTGGGCAGCTGCCCAGCCGACCTCCGTCGCTTCGATCCTGCCGCGTTCGCCTAGGAGGCGCGCCAGCAGCCTGCTGCGGCCGTCGTGGGCAGCCTGAGTGCCGTCGCGAGCAAGTGCCGCCCCGCCGGCGATCGCCTCGAGGCAGCCGATGTTCCCGCAGCGGCAGATGATCGACGGGTCCTCGGTCACCTGGATGTGGCCAACATCCCCGGCGCTCCCCTGCGAGCCTCGATGGAGCTTGCCATCGATGATGATCCCCGCCCCGATACCCGTCCCGACCTTGATGAAGATCGCGGCATCGTGACCACGAGCGACGCCGGCGCGGTACTCGCCGAGGGCCATCAGGTTGACGTCGTTGTCCACCCACACCGGGACGCTGTGCCGGGTGCTGAAGCGCTCGCGGACCGGATAGTCGTCCCAACCGGGCATGATCGGCGGGGACACCGGTCGCCCGGTTGCGAACTCAACAGGTCCGGGGACGCCGATCCCGATCCCCCACAGGTCGCCGAGCGAGTCATCGCTCTTCGAGCGGAGCCCGGCAAACAGCTCGTCGACGCGGCCGAGAATCGCCTCGGGCCCGGCAGTGATATCAGCCGGCTCCTCGTGTTGCTCCACCAGCTGGCCGGACAGATCAGCGATGCCGACACCGATGCTCGTGGCTCCCAGGTCGGCGACGAGGATGTGGCCCGCGCGGGCGTTCAGTCTGATCGTGCGCGGGGCTCGGCCGCCCGATGATGGCCCGAGACCGGCCTCAACGAGCAGGCCACGGCCGATCAGCTCCCCCACCCGCTGGACGATCACGCCGCGACCCAGCCCGGTCCGACGGATAATCTCCGGCCGCGTACTCGCCGCATCGTGTCGTACGACGTCGAGGACCGAGACAAGGGCGTCGAGGATTTCGTCAGGGATGGCAACCGGAGCATCAGCCCGGGTTTGAACCATGGGGCTGGTCTTTGGACTGCGGACGTCATCCTTTAGCATGTCGCCAGTATATGCTCGCGGCCTACGGGGCAGCAGGAGGGCGACGTGGATCCAGAGCTCTTGACCGTGGTAGCGGTCTTCCGCGCCCGACCCGGCCATGAGATAGCGCTCGGCGCGGCCCTCCGGGCGATGCTCCTACCAACCCGCAGGGAAGAAGGCTGCTTGAACTACGACCTCCACCAAGCCGACGACCCAGGGCTCTTCTTCTTCCACGAGACGTGGGAATCGGTGGACCATCACCGAGCGCACCTCGACACCCCCCACGTGCATCAGCTGCTCGCGATCACCTCGAAGCTGCTACTGGAGCCGATTCGCGAGCTCAAAGGCCGGCGCATCGAGGCGTGAAGCCGCCGCCCTGGCCGGCCGATCCAGTGAGCGGCCGACGCGGACGGTGGCCCTCTCCCGAGCCCGTGGGCGGAGCTCCGCTTTGGACCATCGTCGGCCTTGTTTAGCTCTTGACAGTCCAACATATACTCGTACCAAGCACAAGTCGTCTGGCCAGCACGTCCCGCGGTTTCTGAGCAAACCAGTCATCGACGATGGAGGAGGATCCTGCACATGGCACGCCCGAACACCGGCGCTGAGCCCGGCGCGACCTGGCGCATGAAGGCCGTTTCGCTAGTCGGGGCCGCCGTCCTGATCGTCGCGGGGTGTGCCCCGTCGGGGGTGGCACCGACGTCGGCACCAGCTTCAGGACCTCCTCTAGCCTCGGGGCAGACTGCTGCCCCCGCGAGCGGGGCTGCCAAGCCAGCCACGCTCAACCTCCTCTACGCGGCAGGAGAAGCGGACGTCGACGCGATCAAGCTCGCGATCCCGGACTTCGAGAAGGCGACGGGCATCAAGATCAAGCTCGATAGCCAGCCCTACAACGCGCTCCAGCAGAAGGTCTTCGCGGAGCTCGCCGCCAAGAGCTCCTTCTACGACATCATCGTCATCGACACGCCGTGGATGCCGGCCCTGACCAAGCAGATCGAGCCGCTGACCTCGTACATCGAGAACCCGGCCATCAGCGACGCCAAACAGTTGGCAATCGATGACTTCATCCCCAAGGTCTTCTACGACACCGCGGTGTACAACCGCGACCAGTCACAGCTCGAGTTCACGGGCTCGGCCGACAAGGTCGACGTGGCGGCGATCAAGAGCGCCGGTTTCGAGATCTACGGGCTGCCGATCCAGGCCAACGCCCTCACGCTGACGTACCGCAAGGACCTCTTCGAGAACCCGACCGAGCAGGCCGCGTTCAAGGCCAAGTATGGTCGGGACCTGGCCGTCCCCAAGACCTGGGACGACTTCACCGATGTGGCCTCCTTCTTCACGCGTCCCGCAGCGCGCCTGTACGGCACCACGCTGATGGCCGGCACTGGTGACTGGTCGACCGACGACTTCAAGACGCTGCTCGCCGGCTTCGGCGGCAACGGCAAGATGGTCGATGGACAGTTCAAGCGCGTCTTCAACAGCCCGGAAGGGATCGCCGCCCTGACCTACTACTCGGACCTGATCAACAAGCACAAAGTCACTCCCCCCGGCGTGACGTCCTTCTCGTGGGATGAGGCCGGCTCGACGTACGCCTCCGGCCTGACAGCCATGAGCATGAACTACCACAACGCCAAGTTGAACGCTGGTCTCGCGGGCGCCACGGCGTACGCCCAGATCCCCGCCGGCGTCGCCACCGGCCCGCACTTCGGCACCTGGATGCTGAGCGTCAACTCGTTCTCGAAGAACAAGGAATGGGCCTACAAGGCCATTGAGTGGTTCACCAGCTCGGCGGTGCAGACCAAGATGCTGGCGACGCAACTCCACCCCACGCGGCGGTCCGTCTACGAGGCCGCCAAGACTAGCCCGGACGTGGCGTCGTTCGGGAACTACTACGACATCCTCGGCAAGTCCCTCGCCGTCGGCGTCGGGCGCCCGCGCCTGACCAACTATGGTGAGGTGGACCAGATCATCTGGACGGCCGTGAACAATGTCGCCACCGGTGCGGCCACCCCGACGGACGCGCTCAAGGACGCCGACGCGAAGGTGCTCGACGCCCTCAAGAAGGTCCCCTATCCGGCAAACTGACCCTTCCCGAACGACACGAGCAGACAGGGTATGACCGGCGCCGCCGCCCGGCTGGCGAGCCCGCGGATCCGCCGCTACCAGCGACCGCACTCAGCGGTCCTCCTGGTCGTGCCGGCCGTCGCGGTGCTGTTGCTGATGACGGTGGCGCCAGCTCTCTATCTGCTCTGGTCCAGCCTCTTCCGCTTCAACCTCCTCGCGCCCGAGGCCGGCGTGTTCGTCGGCCTCGGCAACTACACCGACATCCTCGGTTCGGCGAGCTTCATCCGGCATTTCGGGATCACGCTGCTGTTTGTCGTCACCTCGGTCTCGCTGGAACTGGTGATCGGCTTGATGGTCGCGGTCCTCCTCGCCCGCAAGGGACCGGACCTCCGGATCGCCTCGGGCCTGCTCATCTTGCCGATGGCGATCACGCCGGTCGTCGCGGCGCTCGTCTGGCGGGCCCTGCTCAATCCGAATTACGGCTGGATCGACTACTACCTCCAGTCGCTGGGCCTAATCAAGGAGCCCATCGCCTGGCTGAGCGCACCGCTTACGTCGTGGATCGCTCTCCTGGCTCTCGACGTCTGGCAGTGGATGCCATTCGTGGCGCTGATCCTGCTCGCGGGCCTGCAAGGCCTCCCGACGGAGCCCCTTGAGGCGGCTGCGGTCGACGGCGCGGGACGCCTCGGGATGTTCCGGTTCATCACGTTGCCGATGATGCGGCCGTTCATCGTCATCGCGGTCCTGCTGAGAACGGTCGACGCGTTCAAGACCTTCGGCACCGTCCAGGTGCTGACCAACGGCGGTCCGGGTGACGCCACGGAGATCGTGAATTTGTCGATCTACCGGGTGGCGCTCCAGAACTTCCAGGTAGGAACGGCTGCCGCCATGGGCATCGTCTTTCTGATCGTCGTGACCCTCGTCGTCCAGCAGATGCTGCGGGTCATGGCCCGGAACACGGATGTCCTGGATGACTGAGCGATGACGCTCCGACACTCCACGGACTTCGGCGTGGCGGTCGTGGCCAGGATCGCCATCTGGCTCATCATCCTCGCCTCCCTCGTCCCCATTTACTGGATGGTCACGACCTCGTTCAAGGATCCGACGGCCGCCCTGCAGATCCCGCCGAACGTCATTGGCTTCGCACCGACGCTGGACAACTACGTGAACCTGCTGGGTGGCCAGACCACGGCGCGCGGCTTCGCGCCGCTCCTCGTCAACAGCGTCATCGTGGCGGTGGCTTCGACCGCACTCGCGCTCATCATCGGCCTGCCGGCGGCTTACGCTCTTGCGCGGGTGAGATTCCACGGCAAGCGCCAACTCGCCATGTGGATCCTCTCGACGACGATGTTCCCGCCGATCGTCGCCGTCATCCCGGTGTTCCTCATCGCGGGCAACGCCGGGCTCATCGACACGTATCCGGTCCTGATCGTCCCGTACACGGCGTTCAACCTGCCGCTCGTCATCTGGATGCTCCGGAGCGCGATCAGGCAGATCCCGGCGGAGATCGAGGAGTCGGCCCTCGTCGACGGCAGCTCCCGGCTCGGGATCATGCGGACGATGGTTCTGCCCCTGGCGGCCCCGGGGATCGCGGCCGCCGCCGTGCTGAGCGTCTTCCTGTCCTGGAATGAGTTCCTGTTCGCGCTGACCCTGACCCGCTCCGAGGTCCGCACCGCGCCGGTCGGGATCAACGAGTTCACGACGATGTTCGGGACGGAGTGGGGGAACCTAAGTGCCGGTGCGACGCTCGTCGTCGCGCCGATCCTGGTGATGGCCCTGCTGCTGGGGCGTCGACTTGTCAGCGGCCTCACCTTCGGGGCCGTGAAGTGACGGGGAAAGGACAGGTGGATCGCCGATGAAGGCCGTGCTACTGCCGGGTGGAGGTCAGGTCCAGGTCGTCGATCGACCGGACCCGGAGCCGACTGTCGGGGAGGTGCTGGTTCGCGTGCGGGCCTCAGCACTCTGTCGCAGCGACATGTCCCTCTACGATGGGACGCCGATCGTGGGCGGCGCGGGCGCGGGGACCGGCTCCGTGATCCCGGGCCACGAACCGGCGGGCGAGGTGATCGCGCTCGGACCGCTGGCCGGTGGCGTCGCCGTGGGCGACCGTGTCGCTATCTACTTGGCCGTCGGCGAGGGTCGCTGCGAGTGGTGTCGGCGCGGCTACCGGATGCTCTGCCCGTCGTGGAAGTGCGTCGGCTTCGACGTCGACGGCGGGGATGCCGAGTACGTCGTGGTGCCCGCCGAGAACTGCCTGCCGATCCCCGACGAGATGAGCTTCGAGGTCGCGGCACTGTCCACCGACATGGTCGGGACCCAGTACAGCGCCCAGGCTCGACTCGGTGTCTCGGGCACGGACACGGTGGCGGTCTTCGGTCTCGGTCCGATGGGCGCAGCAGGAGTCCTGGTCGCCAAGGCTCGCGGCGCGCGTGTCGTCGCCGTCGATGTCCTCAAGGCCCGACTCGACCTGGCGGCCCGGCTGGGTGCCGACCTCGTCGTGGACTCGAGCTCGGAGGACGCAGTCACCGCCCTCCGCGCCGCCACGCATGGCGACGGCGTGGACATCGCCATCGACTGCTCGGGCAACCCCGCGGCCCAGAACGCCGCCCTCGACGCGACACGCCGGTTGGGCTCCGTGGCGTTCGTCGGAGAGTCGCGTTCGACCACCATCAACCCGAGCGATCAGTTCCTGCGCAAGATGCTGACCGTCATCGGCGGCTGGTACTTCGCGACCTGGGAGTACGCCGCGATCACCCGCTTCATCCTCGAGCACGACCTGCGGGTCGACCAGCTCGTGACCCACCGCTTCCCGCTCGCTGACGCGCCAGAAGCGTTCCGCATGTTCAACGCCCGCGAGACCGAGAAGGCCGTCTTCGTCTCGAACTAGGGGCTGCGGCCGCCGCGCCCGAAAGGAGCTGACCCCGTGTTCACACTCGGTGCCGAGATCCTGCCGTATCACGACTTCACGCTCGAGACGTCGCTGCGCGAGCTTGCGAACATGGGCTTCACGCACGTGAACCTGTGGTCCTCGCGGGCGCCTCTGGCGCACCACGTCAACCCGGGCGACGATGTCGCCGAGATCAAGCGACTGCTGCGGACGTACGGCATCACCCCGACAGCGCTGACGATGTACGGCAAGACCCAGGACGAGATGCGCCAGCGGATCGAGTTCGCCGCGGATCTCGGGATTGACACGGTTGTCTTCGACTGCGAGGCGGACTACAGCGACTTCGTCGGCTCGTTCCTCCCCCCGTTGCTCAAGACCTGCGAGCAGGTGGGGGTGCGGATCGCGGTCGAGAATCACCTCACCGTTCCATTTACCGGCGATTTCGAGACCGGCGGGCACGAGACCGAGCGCTGGGCGGAGGGCGTCGACACGCTGGCCCAGATCAAACGCCTCATCACCGACATCGATTCGCCGTACCTGGGTGTGTGCGTCGCGCCGCCGCACCTCTGGGTCATGAACGAGACGATCAGCGAGGTCATCACCTTCCTCGCCGAGCGCAAGAAGCTCTTCTTCTACTACGTGTGGGATATCGACCGCTCCTATCGACGCGGGCTGGACGGCCTGAACTTCGGGCCCGGCGAGGGCCAGCTGCCCCGCCCGGACGGCACGCTGGACCACGGCGTGCTCCTGCGAACGCTGGCGAACGTCGGCTACGAGGGCATCGCGAGCCTGAAGTGCCACGGCACCGCGGGCTGGCCGCTCGAGTACGTGACCGAGCAGTTCCGGCGGTCGGCGGACTACGTCCGAGGTCGGCTCACCCTCCGGCCCCGGGAAGCTCTGGTAGTGGTCCGCTCGGTAGAGCGTGTCGAAGCCGGCCGCCTCGGCGCGCTGTGCCAGCCCCAGCTGGCGACCGTAGTCGAGCCCCTGCTGGGGCTCGATCATGAGCGCGAAGCGCATCGGTCCCGGCCCCGGCCAGCCCAGGCTCCGGCCGCTCAGGCTCCCGCCACTACGC
>JALZAF010000160.1 GCA_030948505.1 Chloroflexota bacterium | reverse complement strand
GCCTTCGGCCTGGGTGGTCGCGACGTCGCCGCGGAGATCACGCGCGGGTGGTACGACGCGTCGCGCGAAACGGCGCAGAGGGTTCGCGACAACGCCGGCGAAACGGCCCGCAAGGCGAGCGCCGCGGCAACGCCGCAGCGCGAGGCCCGCGTCTCCAGCGCGGCCTCGGTCCGAGCCTCGGACACGCGCATCGGCTGAGGCATCGCAGCCGGGGGAAATGGCGGGACCTGCACCAGGGCGGGTCCCGCCTCTTCATGCCTCGGCGGTGTCCTCGGACGCGTCTTCCGACGACGCGAAGCCGTCGTCCTCGATCGAGTGGATCGGCAACGCGAATCCGACTTCGGTGCCCTTGCCTTCGCGCGCGCGGGCCCACATTCGGCCGTTCATGGCGGCGACGAGTTGGCGTGACACGAACAGGCCGATGCCGGCGCCGGAAGCGGTCCGACTGGCGCTCTGGGATCGATAGAACAGCTCGAACACGTGGTCCTCGTCCTCCGGCGCAATTCCGATGCCCTCGTCGAGCACGCGGACCGCCACGTCATTGCCCGCGGCCTCTGCCGTGACCCTGATGACGGTATCGACCTGGCTGTACTTGGCGGCGTTGGTCAAAAGGTTGCGCACCACCTGCTCGACATAGGTCTCCTCGCCGAGGACCAGAGGCAGGTCCGGGGCAGCCTCGAGCTCGAAACGGCGCTGCGGCCAGCGGGCGGCCTCGCCGTCCGTGGCCCGGCGCAGGACGTGACCGATGAGGATGGGCTCCAGGGCGATGTCGACCCGACCGCGTTCGGCACGCGACAGGACCAGCAGGTCCTCGACGAGCCGGTACAACCGATCTGCCTCCGCCTCGACGTCCTCGATGGCCTGGAGGCGAACCTCCGGCGACAGAGAGTCGACACGCTGGCGAAGCATCTTGCTGAGGCCGTAGATCGTGGTGATGGGCGTCCGCAGCTCGTGGCTGATGACGCCGATGAAGGCCTCCCGCAGTGCGTTGGCCTGGCGCTCCTCGGCGTAGCGGCTGGCCAGCTCGATCGGGCCGGCAAGGGCGCGCGCGACGGTCGAGAGCAGGGCGACGTCGGCGTCCTGGAAGGCGTTGGATTGGGTCGAGTCGATCTCCAGCAGCCCGATGCCCCGACCGCGGCGCACGAGCGGCACCGCCAGCCATGAGCGCATCGCGACCGCGGCACGAGCGCCGCTGGCCTGGAGACCTGCGGCCCGAATGTCATCCAGCAGGCAGGGCTCGAGCGTCTCTACGACCGTCCAGCTGCGGCCAGCTCCTCGGCGCAGCCGCTGACCGAGCGCTTCATCGGCGAATGGACCGACGGCCGCCCGAATGACGAGGTCGTCGCCGTCGACGAGGGCGATCGATCCTCCGGTGAGCGGGGTGACCCTGGCCACGCGGCGCATCGTCTGCTGGAGGATCTGGTCGAGCTCCCCCTCGCCGGAGGCCGCGGTGGCGATGTCGAGCACGAGCTCCGCGGTCGCTGCCGCGCGGAGCGCGTTGTCGGCTGGCCCCTTGATCGGCAGGTCGTCGACCGCGGTCATCGTTCGCATCGTAGCAGCGCCCGCCGTCCCGTCCCCCAGGGCGCGCCGTTGCTGCCTGTCACCGGCAATCCGCGCGCGTCATTCGTCCGCGAGCGGGTCTGCAACGGCGCGACCGTAGCGGGCCGTCGGCCGCATTCGGTTTTGGGGGGCGACAAAGCCCGCCCGGTGAGCGACACTACGGGCCCGGCCCCGGAGCCCGGGGGATTGGCTGGAGGAGGCCAGATTGTCCGACGTTCCGGTGGTTCGCCAGCCCTTCGGCGGTGCAGTGGCCAGCGATGGGCGCACCAGAAGTGCGCTCGTGCAGCTCGTCGACCGCATCGACGGACTGGCCGGTCAGGTCGCGTCGCTCGAGGTTGCCTCGGCCCCCGCCAAGCGACGCGTTGGCCAGCTGCGCGAGCACATCGCGCGCCACGTCCGCCCGCGGGCGCTGAGCCTCGACGCACCGCTGCTGGTGCTGCTGGTAGGACCTACCGGCGCCGGCAAGTCGTCCCTGTTCAACGCACTCCTCGGAAGGCCCGCCAGCCAGACTGGCGTCCTGAGGCCGACGACGCGCGAGCTCGTGGTGCTTGCTCGACCTGCAGACGGCGACGCCCTCGTCCGCTTCGGCGGCCCGCTGGCCGGGATAGACCAGGGGCGGCTGCGGCTGATGCGCGACGAGGACGCCCCGGAGGGCCTCGTCCTGGTCGACGCGCCGGACGTGGATTCTGTCGAGCACTCAAATCGCGAGCTGACAGACCGGCTGGTCGAGGCCGCGGACCTGGCCGTATTCGTGACGACCGCCATCCGCTACGCCGACAGGGTGCCGTGGGAGGTCCTTGGACGCGTTCGCGATCGGGGCCTGCCGCTGGTCGTCGTCGTCAACCGCATGCCATCGGACGCGGGCGAGCGCCAGGAGGTGCTGGAAGACCTGCAGCGCCTGCTTGGTGACGCCGGTCTCGTTGGAGGGCTGGGTGGCGTCGCGGTCGAGCTGATCGGCGTGCCAGAGGGATCGATCGATCCGGAGACCGACGGCCTGCGGCGGGACACCGTGGGTCCGCTGCTCGAGCGCATCGACGGCCTCGCCTCGAGCCGCGAGGCGCGCCTCGAGCTTGCCTCATATGCGTTGGCCGGTGCGCTGGCCGGTCTCGAGCCGCACCTGCGCACCGT
>JALZAF010000157.1 GCA_030948505.1 Chloroflexota bacterium | reverse complement strand
CCCAGCTGCTGGATGGCGGTGTCGACGCCGTCGCCCGCAAGGTCGCCGAGGAAGCCACCGAAGTCGTCCTGGCCGCCAAGGACGACGCCGCCGTGGCCTCCGTCGCAGCCGACCGAACAGGCACCCGCGAGGCGCTCGCCGGGGAGCTCGCCGACGTCCTCTATCACAGCCTGGTGCTGCTGGCCGAGCGCGGCATGACCCCGGCCGCGGTCATCGACACCCTGCGCGAGCGTGCCGGCTGAGTCTCAGGCTCGGCGGCGCCCCACCCGCAGCCGCTTCTTTCCGACCCGCACGACCAGCCAATTGCCGTCGATCGGTTCGGGCACGGGAGTTTCGGGCAACGTGACTCGCTCGTCATTGATCGACAGCCCGCCCTGGGCGATGGCGCGTCGCGCCTCCCCGTTCGACGCGAACGTGCCGGAGGCAACGGCAAACGCCGCGGCGCCCGCGGCGCGGTCAGCGTCCGTGAATTCGAAGCCATCGACCGCGTCGTGCAGGGCCTGGAGGATCGCCGGGTCACGGATGGGGTCACGCGAGAACACCGCCTCGGATACCCCGACGGCGTGCCGTGCGGCGTCTTCCCCGTGGACACGTGTCGTGATGTCGAGGGCCAGCGCCCGCTGGCCGGGCCGGCCCTCGGGCCGCGCCGCGGTCTCAGCCTCCAGGGCGGCGACACGCTCGAAGTCGAACAGGGTGAACAGTCGCAGCAGCCGCCCGATCTCGGCGTCATCGCGATCCAGCCAGTACTGGTAGAAGGCGTACGGGCTGGTTCGGGCCGGATCCAGCCACACTGACGTCCCTGCGGCGGTCTTTCCGAACTTGGCGCCGCTCCCGTCGAGCAGCAGCGGATAGGCCAGGCCGTGGGCCTGCTCGTCGCCCTCCCCTCCTCCTTCGGAGCGGCGGATCAGCTCGAGGCCGGCGGTGATGTTGCCCCACTGGTCGGCGCCACCCGTCTGGAGCTCGACCCCCATCGTCCGGTACAGGTGCCGGAAATCGGCCGCCTGGAGGAGCATGTAGCTGAACTCGGTGAAGGACAGCCCGCCCGTCATCCGGCCCTGGACCGAGTCCTTGGCCAGCATGTACGGGATCGTGAAGTGCTTGCCCACGTCGCGCAGGAAGTCGAGCATCCCGATCGGCCCCAGCCAGTCGAGGTTGTTGACCACGACCGCCGCGCTGGGCCCGGCCGAGAAGTCGAGGAAGCGCTCGAGCTGGGCCCGGATGCCGGCCGCGTTCGCCTCGAGCGTGGCCCGATCGAGCAGGTTCCGCTCAGCGGACGTTCCCGACGGGTCGCCGACCATGCCCGTCGCGCCACCCAGCAGGACCACCGGCCGGCCGCCCCGCCGCTGGAGGTGCAGGAGCCCGAACACCGGCACCAGGTTGCCGATGTGGAGGGACGGTCCCGACGGGTCGAAGCCGTTGTAGGCTGCGATCGGGCGCCCCGTCCCCAGCCGAGCCGGCAGCCCGGGCGTCGTCCCGTGCAGCAATCCCCGCCAGCCAAGCTCGCCCAGGAGCCCCGGGAGGCCGCCCGGCAGCTCCCCCGGGGATACGCCCATCCGGTCCGTCACAGCACCGGGCGGCGGGTCGTCTGCGGTCGGGAAAGGGGGAACCTCCACTCCCCCATGCTATCGTGCACGCCGACATGCAAACCAGCCTGGCGAGGCGCCAGCGCCACCGGCGTGCCGGACAGGCGAAGCGCCCCAGGGGGGGCACCGCGATCCGTCGCGCGGCCATCCTCCTCCCCCTCTTCCTGTTCAGTTCGTTCCTGGTCGTCGGCCTCCTCGTCTGCATGGGGGCCGTCACGGCCTATGCCTACTACAGTCGCGGACTGGACGACCCACGGGCCCTCCTGTCGAACATCGCCTTCGACCAGCAGACGATCGTCTATGACCGTTCCGGCCTCGAGCTGGCCCGCCTGGGCGACCTGCGGCGCGAGCTGGTCACCTTCAAGGACCTGACCCCGGACCTGCTCGATGCGACGACCTCGGTCGAGGACAAGGACTTCTGGCAGAACCCGGGCTTCGACCTGGCCGGCTTCGTGTCGGCCACGGTGGATACGCTCAACGGGCGGCCTCGCGGCGCTTCGACCATCACCCAACAGCTGGTGCGCGCCCGTCTCCTGCCTACGGTGGCCTTCGCCGACACCGTCTACGAGCGCAAGATCCGCGAGATCATCCAGTCGGTCCGCCTGACCCAGGAGTATCCGGGCCAGGAGGGCAAGCAGGAGATCATCACTGCCTACCTGAACCAGAACTTCTACGGCAACCGAAGCTATGGCGTGAAGGCGGCTGCGGTGACGTACTTCGGCAAGCCGCTCGACAAGCTGAGCCTCGCCCAGGCGGCCATCCTCGCCGCCATCCCGCAGTCGCCGACGAAGTTCGACCTCATTCAGAACGCCGTCCCCACCTGCCAGGTGGTCGTCGCCGAGGGCGTGGATTGCCCGGCCGGCAAGCTCCAGCTCCTGGTGCCCGACACGACCGAGATCTATCTCCGCCGCAACTACGTCCTCGACCGGATGCGCGTCTCGGGCGTGCTGACCCATCACACGGACGCGGAGTACGCGGCAGCCAAGGCAGAGCCGGTCGTCATCGTCCCCCAGGTCGCGACCCCCTGGAAGGCGCCCCACTTCGTGTGGCAGGTCCGACGGCAGCTGGCGTCGATCCTGTGCCCCGGCGCGACGGACAAGTGCGAGCAGGTCGACACGGGCGGCTACCGGGTCACCACGACGCTCAACTACAAGATGCAGCAGACGACCGAGAAGTGGATCTTCGCCGCCACGCGGGGTGCCAATGCCAAGGACCCCCGGGCCACGCTCCGTGCCCTGAAGATCCCGGCCAGCGATTGGGGCTGGATCCTGAACCTGAGCACCCGCCGCATCTACAACGGCGCTGCTGCCATCATCGACTACCGTACTGGTGAGGTCCTCGCCTACGCCGGCAGCGCGAGCTATACCTCGGCCGGCAACAAGTTCTTTCAGCCCCAGTTCGACGTCCTGGCCGACGGCTGGCGCCAGCCCGGATCGGCGATCAAGCCGATCGACTACAGCATCGGCATCGACGAGAAGACCCTGACCGCGGCGACGATGTTCATGGACGTTACGACCAACTTCGGCGGGCGCTTCATCCCGACCCAGGCCGACCAGCTCGAGCGCGGACCCGTTCGGCTGCGCTCGGCGCTCCAGTTCTCGCTCAACATCCCGGCCATCAAGGCGGGCATCATGATGGGCCTGCAGCACCTGTTCGACCGGACCAAGGACTTCGGGCTGACCTATCTGCGGACAGCCATCCCGGTCGTGTCGATGGGCATCGGGACGCTCGAGGTGCACCCCATCGACCTGCTGAGCGCATACGGCGCGATCGCCGATGGTGGCCTGCGGATGCCCCGAACGATGATCCTGACGGTAAAGGATTCGCGCGGCAACCAGGTCTACCCCGCGCCGGGCCCGGCGGTGAAGGGCAAGCAGGTCATCAGCCCCCAGGCCGCCTACATCGTCTCCGACATCCTGTCCGGCAACACCGACCCCCAGGTCAATCCGTACTGGGGCAAGTGGGACATCACCGACGGCGCGCGCCGGCGGCCCGCCGCCTACAAGACCGGTACCACGAGCGATAACGTCGACGTGCACGCTTACGGCTTCCTCGCTCCTCCGAAGGACCCCAATGCGGCGGCCCTGGCCGTCGGCGTCTGGATGGGCAACAGCGACAACTCGCCCAACCGCGGCTCCCTGTCGCTCGATTCCTCGGCACCCACGTGGTCGGCCATCCTCAGCGAGGTCAGCAAGGGCTTGCCGATGGCCAACTTCGCCGACAGCCGGCCGAAGGGCATCTTGACCGCCAAGGTCGACGCCTTCACCGGCCAGGCGGCCAGTGGGTTGAGCAGCCGCACGGTGACCGAGCTCTTCATCCCCGGCACGATCCCGGGCCCGCGCGACGACCTGCGGGTGGTGCTCGACATCGACACCGCGACGGGGCTGCTGTGGAAGGATGGCTGCACCGGGCCGATGGTCACCAAGGCCTTCCTGGACCTTCGTAACGCCGAACCGAATTACCCGGTCTGGAACAAGTACAACCGTGGCTGGGCGGCGCGCGCCGCCGGTGGGGCGTATGTCAGGGGCGGGCCCAAGGGCACCCGGACGGTCTACTTCTACAACGGCGCCTTCGCCCCGTTCGGCCGCTCGTGGGGCGGGCCGCTACCGCCGACAAAGGTATGTGTGCCGCTGCCGCCCAGCCCGCCGCCGTGTGATCCATTCCTCGGCCCGCCTTGTCCCACGTTCCCGCCCGGCTTCACGCCGCCGCCGGCGCCGTTCCCGACCAGTAGGCCGCATCCATAACCGGGACCGGCGAACGCTAGAGCGACACCACCGTCGCCCCGTCGCCGCCCTCGCCTCGCTCTCCGGCGCGAACCTCCTTGACCAGCGGATGCTGGCCAGCCTGGCTGCGCACCGCATCCCGCAGGGCGCCCGTTCCGTGGCCATGGATGATTGTCACCTTCTCCAGGCCGGCCAGCGCCGCGTCGTCGAGATAGCGACCGACCGCGTCCAGGGCCTCGTCCACCCGGGCCCCACGGACGTCTAGCGACGACGCCACGGATCGCGCCCGCGAAAGCTGCAGGCGGCTCGCGCTCGTTCCACCGTCCGCGGGTCGGCGACTCCCGGAACCTGACTCGTTGGCACCGCCCGACGCCGGCACGAGGTCCTCGACGCCCACGGTGACCTTCATCCCGCCGGCCTCGAGCGTCGCCCGGCGCCCACCCCGGCCCAGCGCCGCGATGCGGCCCTCCCAGCCCCCGGACACGCTCCTGGCACGCTCGCCGACTCGCCACTCGCGTGGCGCCGCGGGCGGCTCGGGCGGTGGTCCGGGTGGCGCCTCGGGCAAACGAGCGAGGGTCTCCTCGGCGCGCGAGACCACGGCTTCCAGCGAGGGGGCCGTGACCGTCTCGCGCTCCAGCCGGCGGCGACTCTCGTCGACCTCTTCCCGCAGGTCGCCCACGATCCGCTCCGCCTGGTCGCGGGCCGTTCGGACGAGCTCCTCGCGATCCCGACGTGCCTTGCGCCGCTCCTCGTCGGCGTGGCGGAATGCCTCGGCCGCACGGGCCTCCGCGGAGCGGGCCCGTTCGAGCGCGTCACTCGTCTCGCCTTCGGTGGCTCGGATGCGGGCCAGGGTCTCCTCGAAAGCCTTCTCCGACTCGGTCAGCCGCGAGCGCGCATCGGCCACGATTCCAGGCGGCAGGCCCAGCCGCTCGGCGATCGCGAATGCCTGGCTGCCGCCGGGCAGGCCGATGGTCAGGCGGTAGGTCGGCGAGAGCGTCTCGAGGTCGAACTCAACCGAGGCGTTGCGGGCCCGGGGCGTCGTGTGGGCGTAGGCCTTGAGCTCGGCGTAGTGGGTCGTCGCCGCGATCAGGGCACCGGCCTGGATGAAGTGGTCCAGCAGCGCCTGCGCCAGGGCCGATCCTTCGGTCGGGTCCGTGCCGGCACCCAACTCGTCGAGCAGGACCAGCGTGCCCGGTCCGGCCGCCTCGACGATCCGGATGATCCGTCGCAGGTGGCCGGAGAAGGTCGACAGCGACTGGGCGATCGACTGCTCGTCGCCGATGTCGGCGAAGACGTCACGGAAGACCGGCAGTCGGCTGCCCGCCTCGGCCGGGATGTGAAGCCCCGCCTGGTGCATCAGGGAGAGGAGGCCCAATGTTCGCAGGGTGACGGTCTTGCCGCCGGTGTTGGGGCCGGTCACGAGCAGGGCCGTGTAGCCGTCGCCCAGGCGGATGTCGATGGGCACGACCCGGCCGGACAGTCCCGGATGGCGCGCGCCCAGGAGGACGACGACGGGTCGATCGGCCGTCTCCGCCCGAACCCCGTCCATCTCCGCGGCCAGCTGCGCCTTGGCCGCCCACAGGTCGAACCGGGCGAGCGCGCCCAGGGACTCGCGCAGCGGCTCGGTACTGGCCGCCACGAGCGCCGACAGCTCGTCGAGGATGCGCTCGACCTCCTCCCGCTCGGCCGCCTGCGCCTCGCGCCAGGCGTTGCCGAGCTCGCCCGCGACGAGCGGCTCGACGAACAGGGTCTGGCCGCTGCCGGAGGCGTCGTGGACGATGCCTTTCACGCGCGAGCGCGCCTCCGCCTTGACCGGCACCACGTAGCGGCCGTTGCGGAGGGTCACGATGGGCTCCTGGAGGGCGCCGCCCAGATCCGCCGCAACGAGCGCGTCGAGCCGCCGCCGCAGCCGGTCGAAGGCCACGCGGACGGCTGCGCGGAGCGATCCCAGCCGCGGCGAGGCGGTGTCCAGCAGCTCGCCCACCGGGTCGAAGCTGCGGGCGAGCGTGCCCCGCAACGCGGGCAGCGGATGGAGCTCCCGACCGAGGTCGCGCAGTAGTGGCCGCCGTTCATCCGCCAGGGAGGAGGCCAGCCGCGACGTTGCGTCGAGCGTCTCGGCGATCTCGAGGAAATGAGCCGGGTCGAGGCGGCCACCGCGGGCCGCCCGTTCGACCCATGGCCCGATGTCATGGGCCGCCCCAACGCCAACGCCCGGACGCTCGGAGAGCAGGGCGCGGGCCTGGTCTGTCTCGTCCAGGGCGCGCGCGACGAGGACCGGGTCCGACTCGGGCTCGAGCATCTCGGCCAGGCGACGGCCCGGCGGGAACGACGTCAGGTCGGCCAGGCGCCCCCGGACGAGCGGGTACTCGAGGAGGGCGACTGACCGCGCGTCCATCAGCCGCGCGACGGCGGCACGGGCACCGACCGCACGGGCAGCGGCGGCCCGGACAGCGCCGGACTACCGCGGACCGCGAATCGCCACGGCCTCGCCGCCCATTCCGCGCCGGCGTAGGCGACACCTACCCGCGGCCCAGCAACGATCTCCGGGGCGCCCTCCCCCGTCGGTGCATTCTCGAGGCGGAGCGGGGAAGCCGGATCGCACAGGTCCAGGCCGCTGTGCGAACGATCGATCGAGAAAGCGGCAGCGACGAGGCCCGGCCCGCTCGCCAGCCGATCGTCCCGCAGCCCGGCCAGGCGCTCACGCTCACGCTCGATGGCGGCCGGCTGGAGCCATCGCCGACGGCCGGCGATCCACGCCAGTCGGGCCTCCCGCATGGCGTCCGCCCCCTCCAGCGGCTCGACGGCCCGGACGAGCAGCGCGGCAGCTTCACCGGCCGGCTCCGTGACGATGTTTAGGCAGTCGTACATCCCGTAGACAAGGTACACGTAGGCCATGCCCGGTGGCCCGAACATGATCCGGTTGCGACCTGTGGGTCCGAAGCGGGCGTGGGACGCGCGATCGTCCTCACCCACGTAGGCCTCGAGCTCGACAATGCGGCCGACCCGACGACCGGTGGCGGAAGCGGGGCCGGAAGCGCCGTCGGCGTCCCGAACGAGCCGTGCACCCAGCAGGGCGCGCGCGACTTCGAGGGTGGGGCGGGACAGAAGAGCGCGATCGACGACGGTCAGGTCGCCAAGCTTAGGTCAGGCGCGGGGGAACATCGCTCGCAGTGCGTCCGGCATGAACAGGCCGGTCACCGCCAGGAACCCCGGCACGAGCGTCTGCCGGTAGAGCACGGCCGTGCCGGAGCTCGTGTAGGCGTTGTGGAACTCGCGCAGGAAGGGCAGTTCGGTGTTGACCGGCCGGATGCCCGGGACCTGGAAGAAGCTGTCGAGAATGACGATCACTGCCCCCAGCATCAGCATCCCCTGGACCACCCCGAGCGTCCCCCCGAGCAGCTCGTCGAGGACGGTGTACTTCTCGAACAGCGAGACCTTGCGATAGAAGGTCTGGATGAACAGGGTGAAAGCGACGGCCGAGGCCACGAACACGGCGCCGAAGCCGACCATGATCGCGTACTCAGGTGGGAACTGAGTCCAGTTCTGGGCCAGGAAGTTGCCCAGCGGCTCGCGCAGGTTCGCGGCCAGCAGGAACGAGAACAGGATCGAGGCGATCCCCAGCAGTCGCCGGATCGTGCCCTGGATGAAGCCCAGGATGAACATCGCGAACATGATCAGGACGACCAGCAGGTCGAACGTATTGACCGACCGAAGGAACTGCGCGACGTTCACTTCTACCCCTCTTGCCACCGAGCGCGCGCGGTGGCGATGCGAATCGCGTGGCTGTCCACGGGGCCGGAGGGTAGCAGCGCCTCGACGGCGCTCACAAGCGAGCCGAAGGTCCCACAACCGGGGGGTGATTCGGGCCCTTCGGGGCGGTCCGGTCAGGTCCGGAGGCGTCCCCCGAGGTCGCGTGCCAGTGCCGCGGACACCGCTGCGACCGCCTCGTCGACCTCCGCCTCGGTCAGTGTCCGGTCCGCGGCCGCGAACGTGAGGCGGTGGGCCAGGCTCTTCTGGTCGGATGGCAGGGGCGCGCCACGGTAGATGTCGAACAGCTCCACGGCCTGGAGGAGCGGGCCACCCGCACGCTGGATGACCTCGGCCACGTCGGCCGCCGGCCGTGCCTCGGCGATGACGACGGCGAGGTCCCGCTGGACGGCCGGGTGCCGGGCGGGCGGGAAGCTGCGGACAGGCTCCAACTGGCCGCCGGCGAGGCCGGCGATCGCGAGCTCCGCCACGACGACTCGCTCGGCCCGGACCTCCCAGCGCTCGAGCAGGTCCGGGTGGAGCTCACCGATGATGCCGGCCAGGACGATCCCCGCGGGCGATCCGCTCTCTCGCGACCGCCGGGCGGTGACGCGGGCCGTGCGGCCGGGGTGGAAGAGCGGCTCGTCTGTTTCGGCCTCGTAGGCGGGCTGGTCGAACCCGAGACGCCGGAACAGAAGCTCGGCGAGGCCCTTGGCGTCGTCGATGTCGAACGGGCGGGCGGGCCGGTTCCAGGCGGCCGGCTCCGCGGCCCCGGTGAGGGCCAGCCCGATGCGCCACCACTCTCGCGTCTCGGTGCCCTTCCGCCCGTAGCCCTTGCCGGCCTCGAAGATCGGGATGTCCGCGCGGCCGTGGCGGACGTTGTCGGCGACGACGTCGAGGAGGCTTCCGATCAGTCCGCGGCGCAGGACCGAATGGTCGCGTGAGAGAGGATTCGTGACCACGACCGGGGTCGGGACGGGATCCGGCTCGCCGTCGACAGAAGGCACGTCCTTGCGAAGCCGGAATGTGTCGACATGGCGCGGCGAAACCAGTGCGTAGGTCACGACCTCCGTGAGGCCGGCGCCGGCCAGCGCCTCCCGCACGGCGTCGCGCACCTCCAGCGGCGATGCCCGCCAGGGTGGCAGGGCCGTATCCGGCAGGGTCGCTGGCACTTGCTCATAGCCGCTCAGCCGGGCCACTTCCTCGGCCAGGTCGGCCTCGATCGCGATGTCGCGCCGCCAGGTGGGAACGATGGCCGCCAGTGCCTCGCCCGGGACGGGCTCGACCAGGATCGGGTCGTGGCCCACCGCGACCGGGACCAGTTCGGCCGCGACCGCTTCCTCCGTCTTGATCCCGACGCGGCTGAGCAGCTCGCGCTGCTGACCCGGCGGCAAGGTCGTCCCCAGCAGCCTGTTTACCCGGCCGGGCCGGAACGCGACCCGCAGCGGACCGGGTTCCTCGGGCTTGGCGTCGACCCGGCCCCGGGCGACCGTGCCGCCTGCCCAGTCGTGGATGAGGACGGCGGTTCGGTCGGCCCCGAGGCGGGCGAGTCGGGTCTCCTGGCCCTTCTCGAAGCGCAGGCTGGCCTCCGATCGGAGGGCGTAGCGTTGGCCGGTCCGGCGGATGCTGACCGGATCGAATATGGCCGATTCGATGATCACCGCACGCGTCCCCTCGGACACTTCCGATGCCGCGCCGCCCATGATTCCGGCGATCGCGAGGGCCTTCTCCTCGTCGGCGATGACGAGTGTCTCGCTGTCGAGGATGCGCTCCACGTGGTCGAGCGTTTCGAGGCGCTCCTCCACCCGGGCCAGTCGGACGACCAGACGTGCCAGGCCGCCGGCGCCCCGGCCGACCGCCGCCGCGTCGAACGTGTGGATCGGCTTGCCCAGTTCGAGCATCACGTAGTTGCTGGCGTCCACGACGTTGCTCACCGGCCGCATCCCCGCAGCGAGGAGCCGCATCTGGACCCGGTCCGGCGAGGGGCGCACCTTCAGCCCGTCGACCCAGCGGCCCACGAAGCGCGGGCACAGGTCCGACGCCTCGACGCGGACGGAGAAATGGCTCGCAACATCGTCCTTGCCCTCGACCGGATCGGTGGGCGGCCAGCGCACCTCCGCGCCGGTCACCGCCGCGACCTCGCGGGCGAGCCCGACGAGGCTCAGCACGTCGCCCCGATTCGGCTTCACGTCCACGTCCAGGACGATGTCGCCGTAGAGCTCGGACAGCGGGCGCCCGATTGGCGCGTCGGCTGCCAGGATCAGGATGCCTTCGCCATCCGCCGTCAGGCGCAGCTCCTCGCCGGAGCACAGCATCCCGTTCGAGACGACGCCCATCTTCTCGGCCCGCTCGATCTGGCGGCCGCCGGGCAGCACCGCGCCGGGCAGCGCGACCGGGACCCGCTGGCCGGGAGCGATGTTGGTTGCCCCACAGACGATGCTGAGCGGCTCGCCCGAACCCACCGTCACGGTCGTGAGGGACAGGCGGTCGGCTCGCGGGTGCCGCTCAACCGTCAGCAGCTCCCCTACGACGACGTTCTGCCAGTCCGCGCCCCAGCGCTCGATGCCCTTGACCTCCGTCCCCAGCTCGGTGAGGCGCGCGGCGAGGGCCGCGGGCTCGAGATCGACGTCGACGTAGTCCCGCAACCACGACAACGGCACTCTCACCGGAATTGCTCGAGGAAGCGCAGGTCGTTCTCGAGGTACAGGCGCAGGTCCCCCACCCCGTGGCGCAGGTTGGCGATCCGCTCCACACCCATCCCGAAGGCAAAGCCCTGGTACCGCTCCGGGTCCAGCCCGCCGTACTGGAGCACCTCGGGATGCACCATGCCGGCGCCCAGGATCGTCATCCAGCCCGTGTGCGAGCAGGCCGGGCAGCCGACGCCACCGCAGACCAGGCATTCGACGTCGAAGGCTACGGACGGCTCCGTGAACGGGTAGTAGCCCGGCCGGAAGCGGGTCCGCTTGCCCTCGCCGTACATGGCCGCCGCGAACTGGTCGAGCAGGCCCCGCAGGTCCCCCAGCGTGGTCCCCTCGTCGACCATCAGCCCCTCGACCTGGAAGAACTCCGAGCCGTGGCTGGCGTCGATGGCCTCGTAGCGGAAGCAGCGCCCCGGCAGCAGCGCCCGGATGGGCGGCTTGGTCGAGTGCATGACCTGGATCTGGCCCGGCGATGTGTGGGTCCGCAGCAGCTGGCCCTCGCCGTCGACATACATC
>JALZAF010000151.1 GCA_030948505.1 Chloroflexota bacterium | reverse complement strand
TCCGGTCGCTGACGATGAGGTCGTCGGCTCGGGCGATCTCGGCGAGCGCGCGATTGCGCAGGTCGAGCATCTCGCTCGTGATCGAGAAGCTATAGCCCGCCCCGACGAGGATGTCGCGCAGATTGATCAACGTGACGAGCGTGCGCGCGTCGGCCCGCTGCGGGTCCAACAGGTCCGAGCACAGCACGATCACGTGGTCGAAACCCTCAGCGCACAGTCTCACCAACGTCTCGCGCTTCGTCGGGTCGACCGGCCGCGTCTCCACTGTCGTATTGACAAGGCGCTCGGAGGTCATCGGCGCGGATGCCAGGTCGGACGGTGTGGCCGCGACCACGATCCGAGAGCCCGGCGCGACGTAGGCGTCAAGCTCCTTCGCGATCGACGGTCCACCCCGGTTCCAGCCGAGCACGAGCGTGCGCTCGGGCGCCCGTCGCGGGCGTTGGGGCGGGACAAGCTGCGTCTCCGTCGATGGGTCGAACGAAACGGGCTTCGGGACGACCGTGTCGTCGTCGGCGGAGATCGCCAGAAGCCGGTCGCCGGGCGCGACCAGGGCCTCCATCGGCGGATTGAGCTGCGCGACACCATCCGCGTGCAACAGCCCGATCACGGTCGAGTCGTCATATGCGAACAGGCTCTCTCGGAACGGCCGCCCGACGAGGCTGGCTGGCGGCTCGGCGTCGTAGATCTCGTCACCCTCGAAGTCGAGCAGTTCCTGGTACACGACCGACAGGCCGGACTGGCGGCACGTCTGGGCGACGATCCGCGCGATCAAGTCTCCGACGAGGACGAGTTGTGCCTCGTCCCGGCCGACGATCCGCGCGACCGCCAGGCTGTCTCGGTCGCTCAGCCCCGCGACGATGTGATACGGCTCAGGCCGCCGACCCGGGCCGTTCGTGATCGCCAGGATCGTCTTGATGATGTCGGCGTCGGGGTCCTCGACGTCCGGCGGCAAAATGATCACCGACTTCGCGGTCTCGATGCCTACCCGCGCCAGATCGGTCATGTCGATGGGACTCCCGGTCCGGCAGACGACTTTCGTGTGGCCTGTGGCGCCGACCCGGGCCCGGATGTCGTCCTCCATCTCGACCTTGTCGCGCGGAGCCAGCACGACGATCGAGCTCCGGCGTTGATTGGCGTTGGCGAGGACGAGCTCGGACAGGATGGTGAGGATCTGCGGTGACCAGCCCAGGATCACCGTGTGGCCCAGTTCGAGCACGGTGCTGTGACCCTTGCGGAGCTGATCAAGCCGGGCCTGGATCGCGGTCACGAGGATCCCGATGAGGATGCTCGTCCCGAAGATGCCGAAGAGCGTCGCGACCAGCATCGCGACGAGGAACCCGGCGCTGGCGCTCCCCCCAAGGAAATTGGCGACGGTGCCGGGGTCGAGCGTGGTGAGGAAGGCCCGCCAGATCACGTCGAGGGGACCGAAGCCCGACTCGGCTCCCCAGCCGACGAACATGATGACGGCCGAGATGATCAGGACGACGACCAGCGTCGCCCCGAACAGGCCGACCACGAGGACGCCAGGCCCCCGCGACATCAGGCCGTCGAGTCGGTATTCGATCTTGTTGCGGCGACTCCATCGAGCCATCGGGGTCTCCTGGGGTCATGACAGGTGGCGATCGACCGTCGTGCCGACAACGATGGCACACCCCCTTGCCGACCGTTGCCCGTCGACCATGCAGCCCGAGAACAGGCCGCTCGGCACGCCCAGCACAGTCGGTCGGCCCTCGTCCAGCTGCCGTCCGGGCGGGTCAAATGGACCCAAGGAGGTTCGAATCCTGGTAACAGCTGCGTCCCGCCCTAACGGGACCGCTGAAGTCGCCCATGCGATCGCGTTGGCGCTGGAGTATGCGGATATCACCGTCGATGAGTGGAGGCCTGAGGATGTCGGGCACCTCAATACGGCTTCCCGCCCCGGGGCCCGTATCCGGAATCGAAATGGAACCTCGGGTGAACATTCGGTCCGGTTCGTCGGCAGTACGTTCCGGGTGGCGACCAAGGCTCCTTCCGACCCGGCTGACATGGGGCCGGCCGGTTGAGGCCAGCCGCGAGCGGCGCTAGAATCAGCCAGGGTGCCGAGTGGGCACCTGACTCATCCGGTCTTTCGGATGGGCATCTGACTCATTTCGGGATGGGCACCTGACTCACCCCGATTCGGCGGCCGACAGAGGCCCGCCGCACGCTCAAATGACGGCTCGCGAGGCTGATTCCGGGCAACAGACTCTGGATCAGGAGATCGAAGGTTCGAATCCTTCCTCGCCAGCCATAACCGCAAGATCTGACGCTCTGAGAGCTGGACAACACAACATCTTGTGGTCTTGAACCGCCCAGGGATGCCTCCGAGATCTGTCGCTACATCTCGGAGGCTGTTCACCCTAGCCCTTGAGCGCCGGCCACCTCCATGGACGCGGTCCGACGAAGCTGAACCCTGGTCGCGGCTCGACCTGGCGGACGTTTGGAATCCTGCTCCTCGCCGGGCTCGTCGTCGCGCTCATCGGCGGCCTGGTCAGTCCGATCTTCGACCCGGGGGTCATGCAGGGCGTTCTGTCCTGGTCGCCTTGGGCCTACCTGCTCGTGACCGTTGTGGGCGGGATCGTGCAGATCGTGCTCGGGCCGCTCATCCCCGCGCTCATGACCGTGCTCTACTTCGACTACGCGGCCCGGCTGAGGTAGTCAGTCGCGATCGCGCCGGGAATCGATGAAGGGTGGCCGGTCGGCCACCCTTCATACGACGTGGTTTGAGCGGAGCTTTTCAGGCGCGCGCGAGGCGCTTCGACTCCTCGAAGATCTCGATGCGCGGTGTCCCTTCGACACCCGCCCGCTGCATCGCCTCTTTCAACTCCTGGCTCGCGATGAACTTTTCCGCGTCGCCAAGGGAGCTGAAACGGTGCAGGACGAGCACGTCGTTCGGGTTGTCCTTCGCCTGGTAGACGCTTTCCTCCGTTACGCCTCCGGCCTTCTGCATAGATGCCACATCGTCGTAGGCCTTCCGCCACGCGGCGTAATCACGCACGCTGTGCCGGATGATCGCGATCGCCATCTGGTCACCCTCCTCCAGCGAAACCTGCTGAGGGCCGAGTTTATACCCGGCAGCAAGCTACTCGCCGAGGAGCTTCAACCCGTAGCGCGCCTTGAGCTCGTCGGCCCAACCGTCGACTGACGGTACTTGGTGCCCAGCTCCGCCCGGCGCTGCGGGAAGTCCTACGGTGCCGTCGTCGCACACACCTGGGCGAGCTCCTCGAAGAAGTGTTCGAACCCAGCGGGAGCAATGATCTCCACGAGCCGGGCCGGGTCGGGCCCGGGGTTCCATGATCGCTCTGACCACCGGCTACCAGACGACGGGCAGATCGGTCGTGATCGGCGACGCCCGGATGGGTGGTCCGTCGCAGGAGCCGATGGATATGGTTAGGGCACGACTCAATACATCACGTCAGCCATCGGATCGTAATCCCGAATACCGGTGACGAGGTTGTTGCGAGGATCGAAGGTTACGGCCACACCTCGAACATGGGCCGGATCCTCGTAACGCAGCTCGAAGCCCGACGCCGGCGGGAGCAACCAGCGCCCCTCCCGAAGGGCGAGACCTGCGAGTCGGTCGTGCGGCACGGCGGCCATCACAAGACGATCGAGTTCGACATCAAACGAGGCCGGGTAGGCTCGGAGGACGGCCAGCGCGGGGAAGAGCGTTGCCGCGCCTCGATCCGGCGCGGCGCTCGCGTCCCAGCGATCCACGCGACCGGACCCATCATCCATCCCATCTTGAGCCCGGTGACCGACGGCAGTTATCCCGCACTTCACGGGGTTGCAATCGGCGTGCAGTTCGAGTTGCTCGTACGGTCGACCGTCGAAGGTGATGATGCCTTCGGCGAGCGGATGGGCAACCTCGAGTCGCGCAAGCCGTGCGTCGAAGGTTGGGTCTGATTCGGCGGCCGTCCGCAAAGCCACAAGGACTTGATCGGCTAAGTATGGGCGCCCGGGTGAGGTGTCCAACTCCTTGGCGGCTGGTGACGATGGCTGGCTGCCGCCGGCACCGACGCAGCCAGCGAGGACCGCGGCGATCAACATGGCTGCGAGCGGACGGATCATCGGCGGTACTCTCGGACCTTGCATCGCGCCACCGGCCTCCCGCCAGAGCCTAGGGACCGACGTGCCGGTGCGGACAGTGCTAAACGTAACAGACGGGCCTCGGTCAGCTCCGACATCGCAGGGTGCCCCAACGAGTCCTCGACTTCCGGCGCGGTCGGGTCGATCGTACCTCTGGCTGCGGCGGCTGGGCCGGCGCACGCTCCGTGTCCCGCCGGCCGCCTCAGCACGTCACGTGCAGGATCGCCCGAACCTTCGGCGCATCCACGTCGCGAATCAATCGACAGGCCTCTCGGGTCGGGATCGCGACGAGCTCGATTCCCCGGCGTCCCGCCTCCTCGAGCACCTCGGGCATGATCGGGAGCTCGCCGTTGGCTCCCGTGCCGACGATCAGCCGGCGCCCGCCCCACGGGATCGATTCGGCGGTCGACAGTGGCGTGTGGCCGTTGGAGCCGCGGTACTTCTTCGACGGACCCTTCTTGCGCGGCCTGATCGTCCCACCGTCGATGACCACGTCACGCTCGTAGGTTTGGCCCTCGATCTCGATCCGGCCGAAGTCGAGGAGTCGCGCCTC
>JALZAF010000132.1 GCA_030948505.1 Chloroflexota bacterium | reverse complement strand
GCTAAGGCCACCGCGATTCCGTCCCGAACCGGCTGGAAGTCTAGCCGAACCGCCATTGAGGCCGGCTTACGGTCACCGCCGCGCTCCCGCTCAGGACGCGCTGCGCGGCGTCTCCGGCGCCTTGATCCCGTCGATCGGCTTGCGCAGGAAGGTCGGGGCGTCGTACTCGTCCTCGCCCATGGTGGCGGCCGTCAGGGTGGCCTGGGGCAGTGCGGCGACCCGTTTCGGTGCTCGTCGCCTGGGCGCGGGAGTTGCCGGGGCGCCGCTCGTCCGTGCGGGCCGGACGCGCGTCGGCCGCTCGGCTCGATTCTTGGGCGGCGCGGCGGCGGCGGCCTTGACCGGCCGCGCGACGGAGGCGACCGGCGCGACCGAAGCCATCTGTGCGGCCTGCGGAGGGGTCACCTTCGGCCGGCCGGTCCGTGGTCGACGAGCCTGACCGGTCACAGGGATGCGCCTCGCAGCCCTCGCGGGACGCTGAGCGACCATCCGCTTGCCCGCCGTGGTGGTCCGCGCGGGCACGACCTGCCGACCCGCCGTCATGCCCGTGGCGATCACGGTGACGACGACCTCCTCGTCGAGCGAGGGATCGAAGCTCGCCCCGAAGGTCAGGTTGACGTCCTTGTCGGCGGCGGCGCGGAGCTCTTCGGCGGCGGCCGTGACCTCGCTGAGGGCGATGTTTGCCGAGCCGGCGACGTTCAGCATGATCCGCGTCGCGCCGTCGATGGTGTTCTCGAGCAGGCCGGATGAGACGGCCCGGTGGGTGGCCATCACGACCCGCTTGTCGCCGGCCGCGCGACCGACGCCCATCACGGTTGGTCCACCGTCCTTGAGCAACGCCCGGACGTCGGCGAAGTCGAGGTTGACGCGGCCGGCGATCCCGATCACGTCGAGGATGCCCTGGACGGACTGGCGCAGCACCTCGTCGATGGCGTCGAAGGCGTCCGAGACCGTCGCCGTCTCGGGGACCCGGTTGCGAACGCGATCGTTGCGTACGGTGATCAGGGCGTCAACATTTGCGCGCATGGCCTGGCCTGCGGCATCGGCGATGTTGTTCCGGCCGGGTCCTTCGAAGGCGAACGGCTTGGTGACCACGCCGATCGTCAGCGCTCCCTGCTGGCGGGCGATGCCGGCCACGATGGATGCCGCCCCGGAGCCGGTTCCGCCGCCGAGCCCGGCGGTGATGAACACCATGTCCGAGCCCTCGAGCGCCTGGGTGATGAGCTCGATGTCGTCCTCGGCGGCACGCTTGCCGACCGTCGGGTCGCCGCCTGATCCGAGGCCCTCGGTCATGGCCGACCCGATCTGGATCCGGCGACGGGCGACCGACTCCCGCAGGGCCTGCCGGTCGGTGTTGATGGCCACGAACTCCACGCCCCGGATGCCGGAGCGAACCATGGCGTTGACGGCGTTGCCGCCGCCTCCGCCCACCCCGACGACCTTGATGATCTGCTTGCGTGCCGGCCCCAGCCGCCGGCCCGGGGGCCCAAGCAGGATGAGTCGGACGGCGACGAGCAGAATCAGGGCCGCCGCGACGACCTTGACGACACTTTGGGCGGTGACCGGGTCCATGGGGCCGAAATGTACGGTCCACCGCCTCCGGCGCCACCCCGCCGGAGGTACCCCTGCGCGGCCGGACTCGGGTCGATGCGGTGCCCGACGGTGCAGTTCGGGAGGGTCGTCGGCGGTAGAAGTTCCGGATCGCCGCTCGCACAAGTTCCGGAGCTCCGCCCGCACAACTTGAAGATCGCCGCCCGTACAATGCGGCCGCGCAAAGGGAGGACGGACCGTGCTCACGACCCCGACCATCCACATCGCTCGCGACCGCTACCACCTGGCCTGGGACCCGGCAATTCCGCCGATCGAGACCGTGGCCAGCGGCGCGGTGATCGAGTTCGACCTACTCGACGCCAGCTGCGGCCAGCTGACGGCCGCGTCGACGACGGACGACCTCGCCAAACTCGACTTCGACCGAGTCGACCAGGTCAACGGCCCGATCGCCGTCCAGGGCGCGCTGCCCGGCGACACCCTGCAGGTGGACCTGCTCGAATTCGAGCCGGCCGACTGGGGCTGGACGGCCAGCATCCCGGGCTTCGGTCTCCTGGCGGAGGACTTCCCCGACCCCGTCTATCACGTGACCCGCCTGGGAGCGGGGCCGCGGGCCGAGTTCCTGCCGGGCATTCGCGTGCCCCTGGCGCCGTTCTGCGGCGAGGTCGGCGTCGCGCCATTGACCGGGCCGCGCTCGACGATCCCCCCGGACCTGCACGGCGGCAATATGGATACCCGGCACCTCACGGCCGGCGCAACGCTATTCCTGCCGGTCTTCCAACCGGGCGGCCGGCTGAGCATGGGCGACGGACACGCGGCCCAGGGCGACGGCGAGGTGTGCGGGACGGCGATCGAGACACCGATGCGGGCCCTGGTCCGGCTGACCGTCCGCAAGGACGTCCCCGTGTCGGGACCCGAATTTCTCACCGCGCCGGGCGCGGCGGCGGAACGGCCAATCGGGCAACGCTACGCCACCGACGGCATCGGGCCGGACCTGCTGACGGCGGCCCGCGATGCGACGCGCCGGATGATCGACTGGCTCGGCCGCGAGCACGGCCTCAGCGCGGCCGACGCCTACATGCTGTGCAGCGTTGCGGTCGACCTGCGGATCAGCGAGATCGTGGACATGCCGAACTTCGTCGTCACCGCGCATTGCCCGGTGGCGATCTTCGAGTAGCCCGGATCAGTCTTCCATCAGCCTTCCGTCATGACGTCGGCGATGCGGCCCAGGGCGTCGCGCGCCCGAATCCAGAGCACGACGTAGGCCACCACACCCAGGATCATCCACGCCAGCACCAGCGATGGGACGACGTTGTACGGCGGCGCGAGCGGATCGAGCTTGATGTCGAGGATCGGGATCGTGAGGCCGCCCAGGACGCCCAGGAAGGCCGGAATAAGCAACACCACGCCCAGCACAGGCACGACCACGTGCTTGAGGACGTTGAAATCTGAGCGCCGCTCGCGCAGGTAGAAGCCGATGACCGCGAAGTTGACCGCGACGTACATCGCGGCGAACAGCAGCCCGAGCGCGTACCCGATCCAGATATAGGTCGTTAGTGGCCCGCCAAATGGCTGGCTCTGGAAGAGCAGCCCGAGGCCGATCGCGAGCCCGATGCCCAGAACGCCCTGGAAGTGCACCGCGTTGGCGGGCGTCCGGTGGGTCTGGTGGATAGCGGCGAACCAGCGCGGCAGGAGGCTCACCCGGCCGAGGGCGAAGATCACGCGCGTCGAGGCGTTCGCGCCGGCACTGGCGTTGGCCAGCGAGCTGTTGAGGATCGCGAAGGTCACGAGCAGCCCGCCGATGCCGGGCAGGACCTCGTTCGCCATGCCGCTCCAGGGGTCGCCGCCGTTGAAGCCGAGGAATTCGGCCTGCATCTTCTCGGGCCCGAAATACACCGTCGCCGCGTACATGTTGAAGATGTAGAAGAGGCCGATGAGGACCGCCGACAGGAGGACCGCCCGGCGGATCGTCCGCCTTGGATCACGGGTCTCCTCCGCCAGGGGGGCCGCGGCTTCGAAGCCAACGAACGCCAGCAGACAGAACACCATGCCCTGGAGGGCGGGCTTGAGACCATCCGCGCCCGGAACGAACACGGACAGCGTGTTCCTGGAGCCGGCGTTGACGACCAGCAGCACCGACACCAGCACGAAGATCGCGATCTCGATCAGGCCAAGGGCGACACCCACACGGGTCGAGATCGAGATGCCGCGGTAGACGAGCCACCACACGAGGAGTCCGCACAGCACGGCCAGGGGCAGCCACAGGTAGGCGTTGGAGAAGCCGGTGAGGGTGGTGATCAACGACGCCCCGAAAAAGCCGAACGATGCGAACAGCGCTGCCGGGACGATGGGCTCGGCCAGCAGGAACGCCCAGGCCATGAGCCAACCGACGAACGAGCCGAGGCCGCGGGCAACATACGTATACATGCCGCCGGCCGATGGCAGGTAGCGAGCCAGCTCGCCGATCGAATACGCCGTGAAGAGCGCGGCGATGAGCGCCAGGACGACAGCCAGCGGCGTATTGCCGCCCGCGTACAACGTGGCTGCCCCCAGGGACAGGGCCGTCGCGACCGCGGGGGCCATGTGGGTGATCGACTGGAACAGGACCTCGCTCAGCCCGATGGCGTTGCGTTCGAGGCCCCCGGTCGTGCCGGAGCCCCGGGCAGTGTCGGATGACAACATGAGGTCCTCCTCCCTCCGCCGACCCGGCATCCTCCCTCGGGCGACGCCCGTGCCGGCCCGCCGTGCATAGTAGGCAGCGGAGCCGCCGTCGGATAGGGGGCGGTCGGACATGCGAGACAAGGAGGTTCGCCGTGTCCATCGGGATCTCCTACATGAGCGCCAACGAGGTCGCCCGCCAGGTCGGCTTTCGGATGGGGGAGTGGGGCGAGGGCGACCGGGCCGCCAACGCCTGGTACGCGCCGATCGAGACCTTCCCGGCCCGCTTCGGCGAGCTGACGGAGCGCGTGAGCGGGATGGGCTTCAGCGCCATGGACGTGTGGACGGCGCACCTGAATCCCGCCTGGGCGACCGAGGCTCATATCGCGGCGGCACGCGAGCTGCTCGACCGACATGGCCTGCGCGTGGTGTCGTTGGCCGGAGGCTTCGGATCGACCGTACCGGAGTTCGAGGCCACGTGCCGCCTCGCGGTTGCGCTGGGGCGCCCGATCCTTGGTGGGTCCGCGGCCGTGTGGCGGGTGAACCGGCGGGCCGTGCTCGAGGCGCTGGAGCGCCACGACCTGCGGCTCGCGTTCGAGAACCACCCGGAGAAGACGCCGCGCGAGATGCTGGACCACATCGGCGACACGCCCGCGCGGGTCGGGACGGCAGTGGACACCGGCTGGTACGGCACGCAGGGCTACGACGCGGCTCGCGCCATCGAGGAGCTCGGGTCGCGGGTCCTGCACGTCCATCTGAAGGACGTACGCGAGGTCGGACAGCACCGCACGAGCGCCTTCGGCGACGGCATCGTGCCGATCGAGGGCTGCGTCCGCGCCCTCCAGGGGATGGGCTACGACGGCGACGTCAGCATCGAGCACGAGCCGCACGACTACGACCCGACGAACGAAGTCGCCGAAGGCGCCTGGCTCCTCCGATCGTGGCTGGCCGAGGTGCCCGCGTGACCAAGAGCTCGACCAGGGCCGGCCGCCGGATGAAGGTCGGCATCGTCGGCTGCGGCAACATCGCCGGGCCCTACGCCCGCGACGTCGCCACGAAGCCGTCGCTCGAGCTGGTCGCGTTCACGGATCTCGACCTAACGCGGGCGAAGGCCTTGGCGGAGATTCATGGGGGACGCGCGGTACCGGGCGTCGACGATGTCCTGGAGCTGGCGGACCTGGTCGTGAACCTGACCGTGCAGCAGGCCCACGCGGGGGTGACCCGACGGGCGCTCGAGGGCGGACGCCATGTCCACTCGGAGAAGCCCCTTGCGCTTTCATCGGACGAGGCGCACGGGCTGGTGGACCTGGCGCGGGAGAGGGGCGTGCGGCTGGGTGGCTCGCCGTTCACCTTGATGGGCGAGGCCCAGCAGACCGCCTGGAAGCTCCTGCGCGAGGGTCGCGCGGGAACGCCGCGGGCCGTCTATGCCGAGGTCAACTGGGGCTCAATCGAGACGTGGCACCCGGCGCCCGCGCCCTTCTACGAGGTTGGAGCGCTGGTCGACGTGGGCGTCTATCCACTCACCATCGTCACCGCGACTCTGGGCCCGGCGCGACGGGTGCAGTCGTTCGGCCGGGTGCTCAAGCCGGACCGGGTGACCCGCGACGGCACCAAATTCAGGATCACGACCCCGGACTTCGCGGTCACGATGCTGGAGCTCGAAGGTGGCGTCGTCGTTCGCCTCACGACCAGCTTCTACGTCGCGCAGCAGGCCAAGAACTACGCCGCCCTCGAGTTCCACGGCGACGAGGGCTCGGTTTTCCTTGGCCACCACTCGGAGTTCGGTGCGCCGGTCGAGTTCGCGGCGTACGGCGACCACGGCGGCTACCGACCGGTCCCGCTGGTGCGGCCCGGGCCGGCCCAGGTCGACTGGTCGCGCGCGGTCGAGGACATGGCCGCCGCGATCGCCGAGGACCGCCCGCATCGGGCGACCGGCGAACAGGCCGCCCACATCGTCGACATCCTCATGGCGGCGAAGGACTCGGCGACCAACGGCGGGCGGGCCGTCGACGTGACGTCGAGCTTCGCGCCCCCGGCCCCGATGCCCTGGGCGCAGTAGCGAAGGGCGCCCGGTGCGCCCGACGGCCGGCTCACGGCCTGGCAGGGTCGTTCGGCCTATGGCGCAGCGGGGGACTCCGTGCAAGACTGTCGCCCCCGCGCGGAGATTGCCGTGCAACAGGACAGTACGTTTCCTCACCTGACGCAGGCTTCGGCCGGCGTCTTCGGCACCGGCTCGCCCTTCCCGCCGATTGCCGAGTACGCCTTCCTGTCCGACTGCGAGGTGACCGCCCTGGTCGCCCCCAGCGGCAACGTCGAGTGGCTGTGTTTGCCGCGCATGGACTCCCCGAGTGTCTTCGGGTCGATCCTCGACAGAAGCGCCGGTGGCTTTCGCTTCGGCCCGACCGACGTTCAGGTACCGACGGCCAGACGCTATCTGCCTGGCA
>JALZAF010000124.1 GCA_030948505.1 Chloroflexota bacterium | reverse complement strand
CGCCGCGCTGACCGCGGAAGCGAGCCGCGCTGACCGCGGAAACGAGCCGCGCTGACCGCGAGAGCTAGCTGCCGACGATGCGGTAGATCCCGCCGTTGAGATCGACGACGTAGACCTCGCCCGCCTGGTCCTGACCGAACGACGAGATGCTGAGGCCCGTGTCCAGCTTCAGCACCGGGCTGGCCGGCGAGGCCGCCGTGGCCGAGATCGTCCAGATCCGGCCAGAGCAGAAGTCGCCGAAGAAGTAGCCGCCCTGCAGGATGGGCTGGGCCGCGCCGCGGTAGACGTAGCCGCCGGTCACGGCGCAGGAGCCGGCCGTGTGGCCGTACTCGACGATCGGCAGGACCTTCCGGCTCGTACCACAACCGCTCGACGGGTTATAGCAATGGCGGGCTTCCATCACCCGCCAGCCGAAGTTCGCCCCCCGGCCCGGGAAGGTGTTCGTGCTGCGGTCGATCTCCTCCCAGCTGTCCTGGCCGACGTCACCGATCCACAGTGCGCCTGTGGCGCGGTCGAACGACCAGCGCCACGGGTTGCGCAGCCCCCGCGACCAGATCTCATCAAGGCCGCGCACGCCGACGTACGGGTTGCTGGCGGGGATGCGATAGGCGCGGCCGGCAGTCCGGCCGTTGACGTCGATGCGCAGCAGCTTGCCAAGGAAGCTGTTCAGGTTCTGGGCGTTGTTGCTCGGGTCGCCCCCCGATCCGCCGTCGCCCGTGCCGATGTAGAGGAAGCCGTCTCGCCCGAAGGCCATGCCGCCGCCGTTGTGGTTGTCGAACGTGTGATGGGGGATCGTGATGATCCGGCGGCCAGTCCGCCAGTTGATCCGGTCGGCGAGGGTCGTGCGTCGATATTCGTTGACGGCGATGTCGCCGTTGGCCAGCGTCAGGTAGATGTAGAACTTGCCGTTCGTCTTGTACGCCGGATGGAAGGCCAGCCCCAGCAGGCCCTGCTCGCCGCCGTGCGAGATGGCCGCCGAGACGTCGAGGAATGGAGCCGCGAGTACGACGCCGCTCTTGACGATCCGGATCTTGCCGGTCTGCTCAACCACGAACAGGCGGCCCGAGCCGTCTCCGGCGTTGGTCACGAGGACGGGATTCGAGAACCCGCTGGCCACCGGCGAGAGGGTGAGCGTGACGGTGGCCGGGTTGTACGCGGCAGGAGCCGCGGCTGCCGGCCGAGTCGCCAACCGCGCGATCGCGGGATGCGCCCCGGAGGCGGTCAATGAGCCGGCGGAGGGCCGCATGCCGGAGCCACCGAGGGTGACCGACGCGGCGGCAAGCATCAGTCCAGCCAGGGTCACCGCCGCGGCGACTCCCTGGCGCTCCCGGCGCGATGCACTCGTTCGGGTCATGCGATCCTCCATGCCGGTTCGCGGACGCGCAAGGGCGAAATCAAAGCGGAGAGCGAAGTCAATCCTGCGCGCTGCGGGGACGGCGATTCAAGAGCCCGATCGGCGGTCGCGGGGGAGGACCGGCCGGCTCAGCGCCAGCCCTCCGCGTTGAACAGGTACCAGGTCGCCTGGCTCCAGGCCTCGTGGATCGACGCCAGGCGGTCGCGGAGCGTGTCCGGGAGCATGGGCGTCAGGTCCACCAGGGTCGGTGGAGGGAGAGCGACGGAGGCCGGTTCGGCGGACGCGTCCGGCTCCCCGCGGCCGGCAGGACCGAGGCGGAGGCTGACGCCGCCGAGGCGCTCGACGACCGCGTACGTCGTCATGGCCATAGGCTATAACGCGACCGAGGACGGCGCCCCGGCGGGGGCGCCGCCGGGCTAGCCCGAGCGGTCGCCTAGCGGACGAGCTCGGCCTCCGGCCACAGAGTGGGCCGCTCGAGCCGCGGGACAGGTCCCTGGGTCGGCACCTCAACGGCGCCCGCCTGATCGCGTGCCTGCTCGACGTAGCGGCACAGGGCGTTGAGGAGGCGCATCTGCTCCGGGGTGCGGCAGGCCACGTCCAGCAGGCTTGGGCTGCAGACGAGGACGGCCAGGCCGCAGGCCCGTGAGACAGCGACGTTGAGGCGGTTGCCGGAGTAGAGGAATTCAAGGTCGCGAGGCGCATCGTCCGGGCTCGACGTGGCCATCGAGTAGATAGCCACGGCTGCTTCCTGTCCCTGGAACCGATCCACGGTGCCAACCCGGCCGCGCGCCCCGAGCAGCGCCTCCACCGTTCGCCCGATCTCGGCCACCTGGGCGTTGTACGGGGAGACGATGAGGATGTCGGCCAGCTCGAGCGGTCGGGTGACGCCACGCTGGTCCGTCCAGGCCCGGGCAAGCAGTGCCTCGATCGCCTCGGCCACGAAGCGCGCCTCCTCGCGCGAGCGGTTGCCGTTGGACGTGTGGGCGAGTGGGACGAAGCGGATCCCGGTACCGCCGAGGATGGCGCCCTGGGCGAGGTCCTGGCGCGCCGTCGACGGATCGGTCACCAGGCGATCGGCGTAGAAGACCTCCGACACGTAGTCGTTGATCGCGGGGTGGAGCCGCCAGGTGGTGTCAAGGAACAGGCCGCGATCTGCGGCAATCGTTGGCACGTCCCCGACGAGGTGCTGCAGGGCGGACCGTTCGGCGCCCTCCGGGTGGGTTCCCTGGGAGACCTGTGGCAGCTGGTTCGGGTCGCCCAGCAGGACGACCGAATCCGCCGCCCCGCTCATGGCGATGACGTTTGCCAACGACATCTGGCCGGCTTCGTCGACGAACAGGACATCGAGGGTCCTCGCCATGTCCTCCCGGGCGAACAGCCACGACGTCCCGGCGACAACATCGAAGCGACCATCCTGGAGGCCCTCGATCACGAGCTCGTTCGAAGTCGCGCGGGTGACCCATTCGCTTCGAGCGGCGTCGTCGGCGCTGTCGGAGCGCTGGACGGGCCGGAGGAAGCGGTCCTCGCTGGCAGCCGCCTCGCAGGCCGCGTCGAGAAGGTTCGAGATCGCGCGATGAGCCTGGGCGGTGATGCCGACTCGCTTGCCGGTGGCGACGAGGTCGACGATCATCCGCGCCCCGGTGAAGGTCTTGCCCGTTCCCGGTGGTCCCTGGATGGGGAAGACCGTTCGGTCGAGCAGGGGCGCGATCCGCCGAGCGGCGACGAGCGGGGTCTCTCCCGCCTGGACGAGAGACTCGGCCGGCTGTGTGTCCCTGAGGCGGGGCGGTCGCCGAAGCAGCAGGTCGCGCGCCGCCTGGAAGGGCCCTTCCGCGTCGATGCCGCCGGCCAGCACGGCGTCGGCCACGCGGCCGAGGGCCCCGCGCATGGGCTCGGTGCCGAACGGCTTGCCGGGAATCAGGGCCCGCGGGTGGTTATCCGCCTTCGCGTTTCCGCGCTTGAGGTCGATCGTCCCGGCAACCTCGTCGAGCGCGACGACCGTCCCGCCCGATGACTCCGTCAGGGGATCGATCGGGCTGTCACCGACCTTGACCTTGTACTCCTGGCGAGGGTCGAAGCTGTAGCGGTGGATGACGGACGTCTTCGTTCGGCCGACTTCCTCGAGGTGAGTTAATCCGCCGAGAGCGTCCGCGGAGGCAACGAGGTCCTCCATCGGAGTCCCCAGCAGGCTGTACCACAGCCACCAGCCAGGCTTGGCATCGCGCCGATGCCAGTCCAGGAGGCCGGCCAGCAGCCAGCGAGCCCCCTGCTCTTGCGTCCGTTCGGCACGATCCGCCGGGACGCCCTCGCGC
>JALZAF010000116.1 GCA_030948505.1 Chloroflexota bacterium | reverse complement strand
CCGTATCGACAGATTCGCGCCAGCCTGGCGGAACGAGGCCGGGCGCGATGTCTGCCAGCGGGGCCAGCACGAAAAGGCGATCTGCGGCCCCCGGATGGGGCACCTCGAGCAGCCGGCCGGACTTGGCGGGATCCGCGGATTGACCCTCGAGCGGGCGGTCGATGGCGAGTCGGGCGCGCCCGAAGACCAGCAGGTCGAGGTCCAGCTCGCGCGGTCCCCAGCGCCCCCGCTCCTGGCGGCCGAACGCCCGCTCGAGATTCTTGAGGGCCACCAGCAGGGCGGACGCTCCCGTGGCCGGGTCGGGCCCGGCGGGGACGTCCAGCGCCACCACGGCGTTGTGAAAGGGCGCCTGGTCGGTCACGCCAAAGGGAGCGGTGACGTACAGCCGCGACACCCCCACCAGGCGCGCACCGGGCAGCGCGGCGAGCGACCGCACGGCGGCGCCGAGCGTCCCCCGGGCATCGCCGACGTTCGCTCCGAGCCCGACGTAGGCGCGGACCCGACCGGCCAGCTTGCGCCTCCCGCTCGCTAGACTCCGCCGATGACGCGGGTCGCCGTGCGCATCTTCCATCTCGACCCGAGTGACGGCTCTGGTCCGCTCGAGCGAACCCTTGCCTCCGCTCGACGCGCGCTTGCGGAGAGTCACATGGTGGCGTTCCGCGCGGTCGGCGCCGACGACGTCGAACTGGTCGCCGGCCGGCCGGACGATACACCGTTCGGGCGCCGCATCCGCGACCTCGTCGCCGCGGAGCGCCCGGGCGGGCTGGTCATACTCGGGTCCGGGGCGCTGCCGCTGGCGACCGGGGCGGATCTGCGCGCGTTCGTGGCCGTCGCCGGCGGACCCGGGCGAGTGGCGCTGACGAACAACCGCTACTCCGCCGATGCGACGGCGGTCTCGTGCGCCGAGTCGCTGCTCGAGCTGCCTGACCTGCCCGGCGACAACGCCATTCCACGCTGGCTGGAGGAGGTCGCCGGCTACGAGGTCCGCGACCTCGGCCGGCGCTGGCGGCTGGCGGTCGACCTCGACTCGCCACTCGACCTCCTGCTGACCGACCGGGGCACGGCCTTGCCCGGTCCCGCCGCAGAGCGGGTCGCTGCAGTCCAGGAGGTGGCCGCGGACCGGCGGGCGGAGCTCGTCCTCGCCGGACGCACGTCGGCGACGACCCTGCGCTGGCTCGAGCGGCACGTCCCCGCGCGCGTCCGCGCCATCGTGGAGGAGCGCGGCTTGCGGGCCAGCAGCCGCCTTGCCCTCGACGAGCGCCCGGGCCTCGCTCCCTCGCGTCCGCCGCGCCCGCCTCGATCCGTGCTAGGGCTGCTCCTGGATCGCGACGGGCCTTCGGCGCTCGGATCCATCCTCGCCCAGCTTGGCGACGCCGCGATCGTGGACAGCCGCGTCCTGCTGGCCCACCGGCTCGGCCCGGACGAGCGTTCATGGCCCGCGGCCGAGGACCGCTTCGCATCCGACCTGCTGCTCCCCGACCAGGTCCGTGACCCGTGGCTCAGGCGCCTCACGGAGGCCGCCGCCAGCGCGCCGATCCCGGTCCTGCTGGGCGGCCACTCGCTGGTCGGGCCGGGCACCAGGCTCGTGTTTCGCCGGACGCGATCGCGCGCCGGAGCAACGCGGTGAGGCCGTTCGAGGCGGGCCTGCGGCGGGAGCCGCCACCATCGCTCGACGTCGGGGACGAGCCGGAGCTGGTCGAACGCGTCCGCGCCGAGATCGCCGCGGGCGGCCCGATCACCTTCGCCCGGTTCATGGAACGAGCGCTGTATGAGCCCGACCTCGGCTACTACAGGTCCGCGGCCGCACGACCCGGCCGCGGTGGCGACTTCCTGACGGCACCGGAGACGCACCCGCTGTTCGGCCGGGCGCTGAGCCGCCAGCTCGACGAGCTGTGGGGCATCCTCGGGCGGCCCAGCCCGTTCGTGATTCGGGAGCACGGAGCGGGCGGCGGCACCCTGGCCGTGTCGATCCTCGAGGGCCTGCGGCGGGAGGGTTCTGCGCTGCTCGGTGCCGTTCGCTACGAACCCATCGAACTCGATGCGGCGCGGGAGGCGCAGATCGCTGCCCGCCTGGCCGAGGCCGGCTTCGGCGACCTCCTGCGGACATCGGCGGACGAGTCGATCGTCGGCTGCGTCCTGGCCAACGAAGTGGCCGACGCGCTGCCCGTCCACCGCGTCATATGGCGGGCCGGGCGGCTGCGCGAGATCCTCGTCGATTGGCAGAACGGGGCGTTCACGGACGTCCTGGGCGACCCGTCGACCGTCGCGCTGGCCGCTCGGCTCGACGCCGAGGGCGTGGAGCTGGCGGAGGGACAGCGTGCCGAGATCTCGCTCGCAGTCGACGGCTGGATCGAGGCCCTCGCGGCCGGCCTGCGCCGCGGCCTCTTGCTGATCATGGACTACGGCTATCCGGCTGCCGAGCTGTACGGTCCGCGACGCGCCGGCGGCACGCTGCTCGCCTATGTCAACCACCGCGCCCACGATGACGCGCTGATGAACGTCGGGCGGCAGGATCTGACCGCCCACGTGGACCTAACCGCGATCGAGCGCGCGGCGACCCGGGCCGGCCTCGTCTCCATCGGCGCGACCACACAGGCCGAGTTCCTGGGCAGCCTCGGGATCACAGAGCTCGTGGCCGAGGCGCAGCGCGATCCGGCCACCACCGTGGAGTCCTACCTCGCCCTGCGGTCCGGCGTGATGCGCCTGCTGGACCCGGCCGCGAGTGGTGGATTCACGGTTCTCGGCTTCGGGCGCGACCTGCCGCCCGCGGCGGAGTTGCGCGGCTTTGGCTGGCGGCTGCAGCGGCCGGCGCAGCATGGGCCGGAGACTGCCCCGGACTAGGGCGAAAACCCTATTGCCGCTCGTTCCGCGCGCGGAGCACGCTCTATGTCAGCCGGGCACGGCTGCCGCCGGGGAGCGGCTCGCGAACCTGCACGCGCGCTCGGCGCGGGCCGCTCCCCGACTTCTTCCCACATCCCCCACCCTCCCGAACCGCGTGCCCTGCGCGGGCGTCACCGAACGCCGGTCGCGGAGGATGCCCCTGCTAGAATGTGAAGGGTCGCGACCTCCGCGTCGTTGCGGTGCGTCCGCGCCCGGTTTGTTCCTGATGCGGGCGGCCGCCTGGCACGAGTGCCGCGGAGGAAGTCGGTTGACACCTCTCCTGTACGTGATCGGTTTCGCCTTCGCCGGCGTCTCCTTCGTCTTCCTGACGATCGGCGCGGCGTGGCTGATCTCGCATCGGAATCGGGGTGATGTCCACAAGGGACTGCCCTACGAATCCGGCATCGACACGTACGGCGACACCCACGGTCGGTTCGGGCTCTCCTTCTACATCTACGCCCTGCTGTTCGTCGCCTTCGACATCGAGGTGATCTTCATCTACCTCTGGGCGATCGATTTCCGGCAGCTGCTCCTGGCCGGCTTCGTCAGCATGCTCATCTTTGTCGGCATTCTCCTGCTGGGCCTCGCCTACGCCTGGCGCAAGGGCGTCCTGACATGGCGCTGAAGCCGGCGAGCAAGCCCTCTCGGGCGGGTTCCGCCGCGGCCGCCCCGATGCCCTCCGATCAGGCGGGCAATCGGCCCGGCGCGCTCGTCAGCGCGGAGCGGCGCGACCTGATCCAGCCCATCGTCGTGCCCAACACGCTGTGGGAATCGTCGGACCCGGCGGCCTATGCGGGCGGCCGCCCGACCGAGATCACGCACCTCCGCGAGGTCGAGGCGTCGGGCATCGCCAGCCGCGACGACGCCCGCTGGTCCGGGATGCTCGAGATCATCCCGACCAGGGCGGACTACGTGCTCGACCTCATTCGCGCCAACAGCCTGTGGCCGCTCCTGTCGGGCCTGGCCTGCTGCGCCATCGAGATGATGTCCGCCGCCACGTCCAAGAACGACATGGACCGCTGGGGCATGTTCCCGTTCCGCGCCAGCCCGCGCCAGGCCGATGTGCTCATCGTGGCCGGCACCCTGACGACCAAGATGGCCGGTCCATTGCTGCGGCTGTGGGAGCAGATGCCGGAGCCGAAGTGGTGCGTTGCCCTGGGCGATTGCACCTGCTCTGGAGGGCGCTACAAGCGGAGCTATTCGACGGTCGAGGGCATCGACCGGATCATGCCCGTCGACGTCTACGTGCCCGGTTGCCCGCCCCGCCCGGAGGGATTGATCTACGGCCTGATGAAGCTGCAGCAGCTCATCAAGGACCGTCGCGGGCACTGGCCAGAGCGGGCCGTGGGGCCCACGGTCCCCGAGGGCGTCTGATCGGATGGACCGGGCTTTCCGGGGCCGCCTCGAGGCGCGCTTTCACGACCGGCTGACGGGGCCGATTCGGCAGCGCCACGACGAGACGGAGATCCGCATCTCCGCGGCGGACGTGGCCGACACGCTGCGGAGCCTGCACGATGAGCCCGAGTTCCGCTTCGAGTTCCTGTCCGACCTGGCCGGCGTCGACACCGGCAGCCACATGCAGGTCGTCTACCACCTCTGGAGCGAGAGCACGACGGACTGGCTGCGGGTCATCGCCGACGGGCTGTCACGCGAGGATCCGCGCGTGCCGTCGGTGACCTTCCTGTGGAAGGGTGCCGAATGGATGGAGCGTGAGGCCTACGACATGTTCGGCATCACCTTCGAAGGCAACCGCGACCTGCGCCGGATCTACATGCCGCCCGACTACCTCAGCTTCCCGCTACGCAAGGACTTCTACCTGGCCGACGACAGCGCCCGCTCGCCGGGCGCCGGCGTGCGCCACATGGAGCAGGTCCACGTGCCGCAGGGGGCGACGCCGGCGACCACCCTGCGCCGGGTGAAGGCGTGAACCGCGGCGACGCGTCGTGACCGCGACAGGGGCGCGCCAGGCCTCGACCGATGACCCGCGCGTCATGCTCGACCAGCAGGTCGGGATCTTCGAGCCGGTTCCGCCGTACCCGCCGCGGACGGAGCGAGAAGCCGAGTTCTACACCCTCGCCGATGGCGAGATGTTCATCAACATGGGGCCGCAGCACCCCTCCACCCACGGGGTCCTGCGGGTGGTGCTGAAGCTGGACGGCGAGAAGGTCATCGATCTCGACCCCGTCCTGGGCTACCTCCACCGCGGCGTGGAGAAGCTGTGCGAGAACGCCGACTACCACCAGACGATCAGCCAGGTCGACCCGCTCGAGTACGTCAGCTCGCTGTTCTGCGAGTGGTCGCCGGTGATGGCCTACGAGAAGCTGCTCGACGTCGAGGTGCCACGGCGGGCCGAGTACATCCGGGTCTTGTCGGGCGAGCTGAACAGGATTGCCAGCCACGCCCTGTTCATGGGCTGGATGGCCCTCGACCTGGGCGGCCTGACGCCGATCCTGTGGAGCTTCATCGAACGCGACGAGATCGTCGAGATGCTGGCGGCGCTGACCGGACAGCGGATGCTCTTCAACTACTTCCGGATCGGCGGCGTCAACGGCGACCTCAACCACGAGTTCATGAGCCGGCTGGGCGACTGGATGTCGCGGGCGACGAGCCAGATCAATTCCAACCTCAGCCTGCTCAACGAGAACGAGATCTTCGTCCGCCGCATGCGCGGCCTGGGCACGATCGACAGCGCAACCGCTCTTCGGATGTGCATGACGGGGCCGAACCTGCGGGCGACCGGCCTGCCGTTCGATGTCCGGCGGGCGCATCCCTACTCGATCTACCCGGAGCTCGAGTTCGACATCCCCACGCGCGACGAGGGCGACTGCCTGGCCCGCTACCTGCTCCGGCTCGACGAGGTCAAGCAGAGCCTGCGGATCATCGACCAGTGCATCAACAAGATGCCCGACGGCCCGATCATGGCCAAGCTGCCGCGCTTGCTGCGGCCCCGCCCGGGCCGTGCCTACGCGGCCATCGAGGGCCCCCGCGGGCAGTACTCCAGCTACGCCATCAGCGACGGCACGGACCAGCCGTTCCGTCTTCGCATCCACGACCCGTCCTTCATCCACCTGCAGTCCGTGGGGCTGCTCATGCCCGGCCACCTGATCGCCGACACGATGGCCGTGATGGCCTCCCTCGACCCGATCATGGGCGGGGTTGATAAGTGAGGCCCGGCCTGGACGCGCCGAGGCGGGCGCGATGACTGTTCTCGCCCGGACGTGGCAGCGGCTGACGATCCCCGGCCGGGTTGTCCTGTTCCTCGTCCTCGCGGCCCTGCTGTCGCTGGTCCTGCTGGCCGTCCTGATCATCTTTTCCGATCGGATCCTGGCCATCCTCGCGGCGAATCTGCCGATTGTTCGTTTCGTGGTCGCGGCCACGGCCGTGCTGCTGATGTCCATCCCGACGGCCTTCCTGATCATCTACATGGAGATGAAGGTCATCGCCCTGATGAACCTGCGGATCGGGCCGGACCGGGTGGGTCCGTTCGGATCGCTGCTGTCCGTGGTGCACGGCCTGAAGGTGCTGATGAAGGAGGACTTCACGCCGACCGGCGCGGACGTGCCGGTTTTCACCTTCGCCCCGGTCGTGGTCTACCTCGCCAGCGTCATGAGCCTCCTGGTGATCCCGTTCGCGCCCGGCCTGTTCGGCCAGGACATGAACATCGCCCTGCTGTACTTCTTCGCCATCGGCGGGCTGTCCGTGGTCGGCTTGCTGATGGCCGGCTGGTCGAGCTTCAACAAGTACTCGCTGCTGGGCGGTCTTCGGTCTGCCGCCCAGGTCATCAGCTACGAGATCCCGCTGACCCTGTCGGTCGTGGGGCTGATCCTGCTGGCCGGGACGATGAGCCTCAATCAGCTCGTACTCAACCAGGCCGGCTGGTTCACCAACTGGTACATCTTCCGGCAGCCCCTGGGCGCGGTGATCTTCTTCATCGCCGCCACGGCGGAGGCCAATCGCACGCCGTTCGACCTGACCGAGGCGGACTCGGAGATCGTGGCCGGCTTCGCCACCGAGTACTCCGGCATGCGCTTCGGATTCTTCTTCTTCGCCGAGTACGTGAACGTGTTCATCATCTCGGCGCTGACGGTGACGCTATTCCTGGGCGGCTGGAATGCGCCGTTTCCCTTCCCGGCCATTCACCTCGCCCTCGACCCGGCGTCACTCGGCATCGAGCTGCTGCTGCTGATCGCCATCGTGCCGGTGGTCGGGACGCTCATCTTCGCCGCCCCTTTCTGGCTGCTGCGCAGCTCGATGCCGGCCTGGCAGGCGCTGATCCTGGGCTTCGTTGTGTTCAACCTGGTCGCGGTCGCGGCCATTCTTGGCTGGGCGTTCGTGAGCTTCGACTGGGTCGCCGGACTGCTCTGGTTTATGCTCAAGACCTACGGTTTTGTGTTCACTTTCGTCTGGATGCGCGGAACGCTGCCCCGCGTTCGCATCGACCAGCTGATGGGTTTTGCCTGGAAGTGGCTGCTGCCCGCCTCGCTGCTCAACCTGTTCGTGACGGCCGCCGCCATCGTCATCGTGAGCCGCTGAGGAGCCCGCGATGAGCTTCCTCCCGGGCCTCGGGCTGGCGAAGGGCATGTTCCTGACGCTGCGCCGCTTCTTCGAGCCCAAAGCAACCATCCGCTACCCGGAGGAGCGGAACGACCAGGCCGTCAAGTTCCGCGGCCGGCTGCAGCTGCTGTACGACGAGTACGGCACGATCAAGTGCGAGACCTGCTTCCAGTGCGCGCAGGCCTGCCCGATCGAATGCATCGACATGGGCGGCATCGACACCAAGGGCCGCTTCCACGTCCACTGGGGTCCAGCCGAGACGTACGGCGAACGGCGCGACGAGTCCGCCCTCCGACGCAGCGGCCGGACGGTGCCGGACGCCGCTTACGCGCATTTCGAGGCGATCGACCTGGCGGCCGTCGACGCGATTCTCGAAGAGCACGACTTCGACCCGCAGCGGATGCTCCAGATCCTCGACGGCGTCCAGGCCGCGTACGGATTCCTGCCCGTCGCGGCATTGAAGCGGATCAGCTTCCGGACGGGCGCCTGGTATGCCCTCATCTACGGCACCGCCTCGTACTACCGGCACCTCCGCTTCGAGCCGCCGGCCGACGCGGTCCAGGCCGCCGCGGTCGACGCCGGCCGACCGGACGAAGAGGCCTTCGTGGCCGGCCTCGATGGCGCGCTGCGGGGCAGCGGCCGAAGCAGCGCTCGAAGTAGCCCTCGAAGCAAGCGGCCAGCCGCCGGCAAGGTGCACTGACCGTCATGACCACCATCCTGCGCACACCGGCCGACTGGCCGGCGATCCTCCTCGCCCGAAGCCGCCCCCACGGCGGGTCCCCCGATCCGACCGACCTCGATGCCGCCGTCAAGCGTGGCGCGTTCGACGGGCTGAGGCGCGTGATCCGCGAGCTGGGGCCGAACGGCACGATCGCCACCGTCGCCTCGGCACGCCTTCGGGGACGCGGAGGGGCCGGCTTTCCGAGCGCGGAGAAGTGGCGGCTGGCCGCGGCGACAGAAGCACCGCGACGCTATGTCGTGGCCAACGGCTACGGCGCCGATCCGGCCTCGTTCACCGATCGCGCGCTGCTCGAGGCCGAGCCCTACGCAGTCATCGAGGGCCTGGCCATCGCGGCGTTCGCGATCGGGGCGAGCGAGGCGATCATCGCGGTGCGCGCCGAGGACGCGGCCGCGATCGCGCGGCTCGAGGCGGCCGTCGGCGCGGCCGAGGAGGCCGGCTTCGTCGGGCCGGACATGCTGGGGTCCCGGACGGAGCTGACCATGACCGTCCGCGGCGTCCAGGGCGCCTACATGCTGGGCGAGGAGACGGTCCTGCTCAAGGCGCTGGAGGGCCGCCGCGGCCAGCCCGAGCAGCGTCCGCCCCACCCGGCCGAGCGCGGGCTGTTCGGCATGCCGACGGTGGTGCAGAACGTGCAGACCCTGGCCGCCATCCCCTGGATCGTCGTCAACGGGGCGGCCAGGTTCGCGGCCATCGGTTCGCGGACGTCGCCGGGCACCATCCTGGTCCAGGTCCGTGGCTCCGACCGGTCCGGCGTGGCGGAGGTACCAGTTGGCACGCCGCTGCGCGAGCTCGTCGCCCTGGCTGGCGCCCCCGGCGCCGGCCGCAAGCTCAAGGCGATCCTGGTCGGCGGGCCATCCGGTGGCCTGCTTCCGCCCGAGCTGCTCGACACGCCCTACGAGTTCGATGCCCTTCGCGCGGCCGGCGCCCACGTCGGCTCCGGCTCGGTGGTCGTAGCCGACGATCGTGCCTGCACGGTCGATCTCGGTCGCCTGCTGACGTCGTATTGCGCAACGGAGGCGTGCGGCAAGAGCATCCCCTGCCGCATTGGCACCAAGCGGCTGGTCGAGATCGCGGAGCGTGTCACGACCGGCCGTCCCAAGCCGACGGACCTGCAGCTGCTGGTTGACCTGTCGGCGGACATTGTCGACAGCGGCCTGTGCGATCACGAGCGCCTGGCGACCCTCCCGCTGTCGAGCGGAATGCGATACTTCCGCTCCGAGCTGGACGAGCACATTCTCCGGAGCTCCTGCCCCGCCGGGGTCTGCCGCCCGATCGCGGTCCCTGCCGGCGCGGCCACCTGAGGCACCACCCCCCGATGGCCGACCTGATCACCCGACCCGATGCCAGGCCCGACCGGCCCAGCAGGCTCGACACGATCGAGCCGCTCGAGGATTCGCCGGGCGAGCGCCTGCTGACGACCCAGGCGCCGCAGCGCCCGCTGGTCACTCCGGCCATCCGGATCGAGGTCGACGGGCGAATCGTCGAAGGCTTCGAGGGCCAGACCATCCTCGAGGTCTGCCGCGACAACGGGATCGAGGTCCCCACCCTTTGCTACGAGCCGAAGCTGCCCGGCTTCGGGGCCTGCCGTATGTGTGTCGTCGAGGTCGAGGGCTCGGAGCACCCGCCCATTAGCTGCAGCCAGCGGGCCGAGGGCGGAATGAAGGTCTCGACCCAGACGGAGCGGGTGCGCCGCCTGCGGGCGACGAACCTCGAGCTCATCTTCAGCGACCACAACGCCTACTGCCTGCCACCGTGCCAGAACAAGTGCCCCAGCCACATCGACATCCCGGGCTTCCTGCGGGCGAACGCGGAGGCCAACTGGCGCGAGTCGACGCGGATCTTCAAGCGAACGATCCCGTTCCCGTCCGTCCTGGGCCGGGTCTGCCCGGCGCCGTGCGAGGAGCACTGCCGGCGCGACGAGGTGGATGAGGCGATCGCCATTCGGGACACTCATCGCTACGCCGGCGACCAGGTCATCAAGGCCATGCTCGACGACGGCGTCGACCCGCCCCTGCCATTCGAGATGCAGCCGAAGACGGGCCGCCGCGTGGCGATCATCGGCTCCGGACCGGCCGGCATGGCCGCCGCGTACTACTTGCTCATCGGCGGCCATGACGTGACCGTCTTCGAGCGCGACCCGTCGCCCGGCGGGATGCTCCGCTACGGCATCCCCCAGTACCGACTGCCGAAGGTCGAGGTTCTCGAGGCGGAATACGAATCGGTCACCCGGCTGGGCGGCCGAATCGTGTGCAACCAGGGGCTGGGCACCGAGTTCACCCTGGACGACCTGCAGCTGCAGGGCTTCGAGGCGGTCCTGATCGCGATCGGCTGCTACGAAACGAACAAGCTGGGCGTTCCCGGCGAGGACGCGCCGGGGGTCTTCGACGGCCTCGAATACCTGCGCACGGCCACACTCGGGCTGCCGGTGGAGGGCCATGCCGGCAGCCGGGTCGTCGTCATCGGCGGCGGCTTCACGTCGATGGACTGCACCCGCACCTCGATCCGCCAGGGGGCCAAAGAGGTGACCCTCGTCTATCGCCGCGACATGAAGGACATGCCGGCCTCGAACGAGGTTCACGAGGCGATCGAGGAAGGCGCAACGGCCATCTTCCAGGCCGGGCCGGTGCGCGTCCTGACCGACGGCAAGACGGGCGCGGTGAGCGGTGTCGAGTTCATCCGGATGCGGCCCGGCGAGCCGGACGCATCGGGCCGGCGCCGCCCGGAGCCTGCTCCCGGCACCGAGTTCACGATCCCCTGCGACCGGGTCCTGCTGGCCATCGGGCAAGGGCCGGAGCTCAACTGGATCGGGCCCGGCTCGGAGGGCGTCGAGGCGACGAAGCAGAAGCGACTCAAGGCGGACGCCGTGACCTTCGAGACGGGCAGGGCCGGGGTCTTCGGCACGGGTGATGTCCGTATCGGGGCGGCAACCGTGGTCCAGGCCGTCGCCGAGGGCCGCCGCGCAGCCTACGCCGCGGACGCCTATCTCAAGGGCCTCGATCTCGGCGCCATCCGGACCCGTCAGACGCTGGCCGAGCCGCAGCCGGAGTTCCTGTCCATCGTGCCCTTCACCAGCGAGGTCAAGGAGCCGCGCTACCGCCTCAAGGCGATGGAGGCGGAGGTCCGCAACAAGAGCTACGTCGAGTACGAGATCCCCTACACGCGCGAAGAGGCGATGGCGGAGTCGACCCGCTGCCTGCAGTGCACGTGCGAGGCGATCGGGTTCTGCGACCTGCGGCGCCTGGGCATCGAATACGGCACCACGCTACCGACGCTCGAGCCGCAGTTCCACCAGGGCGCCGGCTACCGGAGCGTGACGGAGAACCGCTTCACGGGCGCCAACCACGACTACATCCGCGACGACTCCCACGCCTTCATCCTGCGCGAGCCGTCGCGCTGCATCGATTGCGGCCGCTGTGCCAACGTCTGCGCGGAGGTCGTGGGCGCCGCGTGCTACGACTTCATGCGCATCGGCTTCGACACGCTGGTGACCACGCCGCTCGACATGAGCCTCAATGACACCCCGTGCGTGTCATGCGGGCGCTGCGCCGAGACCTGTCCCACGGGCGCGCTCATGCCCAAGCCGCGGGTGCTGGAGAAGTACGAGGTCGACGAGAGCCGCTGCATCCTGTGCGGCATCTGCGTCGACGCCTGCCCCTACGACGCTCTCCGCGACGGGGCGGACATGGAGCTGTCGCATACCAGCCGGGCGGAGCCGATGATCGACCTGCTGGCCTACTCCGCGGTCGATCGCGAGACCGAGGTCACCTACATCCGCAAGGAACGCGACTGGCTGCAGCGCGCGATCGCCGACGGCCGGCTGATCGAGTCCGATCGCCTGCTGCCGGTCCTGCCGGCATCGATCGCCGCGACCGTTGGCGGCGGCAATGGCGCTCACTCGAACGGCAACGGCCACGGCCAGCTCGAGGCCGGTCACGGACACGGCAGCGATCACGCGCACGGCGGTGGTGCCGGCGCCCCGACACCCTAGCGGAGAACCTGCGTGCCGCGCAGCCTGTTGATCATCCTCGGCGCGCTCACGCTGATCGGAGTGATCGTCACGCTGCCGATCGCGCTTGCGATCCTGGGGCTCATCCGCTTTCCGGACGACATCATCTTCTTCGTGCTGGCCGAGATCCTGATCGGCTCAGGACTGCTGGTCGTGACGATGCGCGACATCATCCGCTGCGGACTGGCCATGATCGTCTGCTTCGGGGCCCTGGCCGGGATCTACGTCGTGGCCGGTGCGCCGCTCGTCGCCGCGACGCAGGTGCTCGTCTACATCGGGGCCATCAGCGTTCTGGTCCTGTTCGCCATCATGCTCACCCAGACCAAGGCCGCGCCCAGCCGGCTGGTCTTCCAGACCCAGGCCGTGCCCGCGGCGATCGCCGCCGTCGTCATCGCCGTCCTCATCGCCCTGACCGTTGGCGCCACCGACTGGGGCGCGCTCGACCACCGCGTCCATACGGCCACCGCGGAGCTGGCCCGGGTGCTGTTCGCGGACTACGTGCTGCCGTTCGAGGTCGTGAGCGTCCTGCTGCTGGCAGCCGTCGTCGGCGGCGTGTTCCTAGCCAAGCGCGAGCCGGGGGGGCCGTCATGAGCGATTCGCTCGACGCCTACCTGGTCCTGTCGGGCCTCCTGTTCGCGATCGGAACGTTCGGCTTCCTGGCCCGCCGCAACGCCATCAGCATGCTGATGTCGATCGAGCTGATGCTCAACGCGGTCAACCTGGCCATCGTCGCCTTCGGCTCGTTCATCAAGACGCTGACCGCCGACGGCTCGGTCATCGCCATCATGGTCATGGCCGTGGCGGCCGCCGAAGCGACCGTCGGGCTGTCGATCGTGATCGCCATCTTCCGCAACCGGAAGACGCCGCTGGTCGACGAGTACGACGCGATGCGGCGCTAGCCGTGTTCGACCTGCTCATCCCGCTCATCCCGATCCTGCCGCTGGTCGGCTTCCTCGTGACCGCCCTGATCGGGCGCCGCCTCGGCCGCGACGCCCACTGGATCCCGGTCGGGCTGGTGGTCATCAGCTGGGCGATCAGCATGGTCGTCGCCTTCAGCGCGCTGACCGGGGCGCCGCCGTTCGGCCACGAGGGTCACGGCGTGTCGCTCTATCACTGGATCCCGGCCGGCGAGTTCAAGGTCGACGCCGGCTTCTTCGTCGACAACCTGGCGGCCTGCCTGCTCATCGTCGTGACGACGATCGGCATGCTCGTGCACATCTACTCGATCGGCTACATGAGCCACGACCCCGGCTACTGGCGCTTCTTCGCCTATCTCAACTTGTTCATGTTCTCGATGCTGCTGCTCGTGCTGGCCAACAGCTGGCTGGTCGTCTTCGTCGCCTGGGAGCTGGTGGGCCTGTCGAGCTACCTGCTCATCGGCTTCTGGTACCGCAGGCGTTCGGCTGCGCTGGCGGCCAAAAAGGCGTTCATCGTCAACCGCGTCGGCGACGTGGGCTTCGCGCTCGGGATCATGGCCATCTTCGTGAACAGCGGCACGCTCGACATCCGCGGCTCGATTGCCACGATCGTCGCCCAGGGCGACTCCAATCCAATCCCGATCGTCGTCGTGGCCCTGCTCGTGTTCGCCGGGGCGATGGGCAAGAGCGCCCAATTCCCGCTCCATGTCTGGCTGCCGGACGCGATGGAGGGGCCCACGCCGGTGTCCGCCCTGATCCATGCCGCGACGATGGTCAACGCCGGCGTGTATCTCGTCGCGCGGGCCAACCCGATCTTCGGGGCGGCCCCGGGCGCGATGGTGGTCGTCGCGACGATCGGCATCTTCACCGCTCTCCTGGCGGCCTCGATCGCGCTGACCCAGACGGACATCAAGCGCGTCCTCGCCTACTCGACCCTGAGCCAGCTGGGCTACATGTTCGCCGCGCTCGGGGTGGGGGCATGGACGGCCGCGATCTTCCACCTCATGACACACGGCTTCTTCAAGGGCCTGCTGTTCCTCGATTCGGGCTCGGTCATCCACGCTGTGCACGACGAGCAGGACATGCGGCGCATGGGCGGCCTGTGGCGGAAGATCCCGATCACCTACTGGACGATGCTCGTGGGTGCGGTTGCCATCTCCGGCATCCCGCCGCTGGCCGGCTTCTTCAGCAAGGACGAGATCCTGGGCGAGGCCTTCAAGAACGGCTTCCTGTGGGTCTGGGCCATCGGCTTCGTCGTCGCCGGCCTGACCGCGTTCTACATGTTCCGGCTGATCGGGCTGACCTTCTGGGGCGAGAGCCGGGTCGATCCACGGGTCGAGCCCACGATCCACGAATCGCCGCCCACCATGACCGTGCCTTTGATCCTCCTCGCGATCCCGTCCGCCTTGCTTGGCCTCGTGCTCGGCTGGCCGCTCGGGAGCGGCATCCTCCACGGCTGGCTCAAGCCCGTCTTCGCCGCCACGATCGAAGCTTCGGGCCGGGCGGAGGCACCGTTCGCGCTGTTCGGCATCGATGGTGTCCTGCTGATCGCCAGCGCCGGCATCGCCGTCATCGGGATCCTCGTGGCGTGGCGATTCTTCGGCCTCGAGCTGTTCGGGCTGCGCGCGCGGCCACGGCTCGAGGAGGTTGCCGCGATCACCAACAGCAGCCCGGTGACGCGCTTCCTGTACCGGGCGTCACTCAACAAGTGGTGGTTCGACGACCTGAACGACCTGCTGTTCATCCGCATCGGCGGCCGGGTGGCGGCCGCGTTCTGGTGGTTCGATCGTGAGGTGGTGGACGGGACCGTCAACGGCATCGGCGCCGTGACCGGCCTGACAGGCCGGCGCCTGAGCCGGGTGCAGACCGGGCGGGTCCAGAACTACGCCCTGGGCATCGCCATCGGGCTGATCGTCATGGCCGGCTCGTACCTGCTGATCGCGGCGCGCTGATGAACGTCAGCAGCCTGCCGATCCTCACCCTGGTCACGTTCCTGCCACTGGCCGGGGCGATCCTCGTGGCGGTCCTGCCGCGGACGGCATCGCGGCCGGTGGCCCTGGGCGCGAGCCTCCTGACGTGGGTCGTCTCGCTGATGCTGCTGATCGGCTACCTGCCCGGACGGCCGGGCTTCGAGTTCGTCGAGCAGGCCAGCTGGATTCCCCTGTTCGGCATCCAGTACAAGCTCGGCGTCGACGGCCTGTCGCTGGTCCTCGTGGTGCTGACCACGACGCTCACCTGGATCAGCATTCTGGCCTCGTTCCGGCCGATCCAGGAACGGATCAAGGAGTACATGGTCTCGTTCCTCATCCTCGAGGTGGGGATGATCGGCGTGTTCGTCGCGCTCGACACGTTCCTGTTCTACATCTTCTGGGAGATCGTGCTGGTGCCGATGTACCTGATCATCGGCATCTGGGGCGGCGCCAACCGGATCTACGCCACGATCAAGTTCGTGCTCTACACGCTGGTCGGGTCACTGCTGATGCTGGTCGCCATCCTGGCCACCGCCTTCACCTATCAGGCTGGCCACGGCGGCCAGTGGGCGGGGGCATTCGACTTCGTGTCGCTGCAGGCCTACGCGGCGGGCGGCGGCTTCGATCCGAACCTGCAGCTGTTTGCGTTCGGCGCCTTCTTCCTCGCCTTCGCCATCAAGGTGCCGATGTTCCCGTTCCATACCTGGCTGCCGGATGCTCACGTCGAAGCGCCGACCGCCGGCTCCGTCATCCTGGCCGCGGTGATGCTGAAGCTGGGCGCATACGGGCTCATCCGGTTCACCCTGCCGCTGTTTCCCAACGCCGCCCAAACCTTCGCCCCGCTGATCATCGTGCTCAGCCTGATCGCCATCATCTACGGCGCGATCGTCGCCCTCGTGCAGCCCGACCTCAAGAAGCTGGTCGCCTACAGCTCCGTCAGCCACATGGGCTTCGTGACCCTGGGCATCTTCATCTTCCAGGAGCAGGGGCTGCAGGGCGCGATCCTGCAGATGGTCAACCACGGCCTCATCACGGGCGCCCTGTTCCTGCTCGTGGGCGTGATCTATGAACGGACGCACGACCGGACGATCGCAAAGATGGGCGGGCTGGCCGGTGCAACGCCGGTCTACGCGGCCGTCTTCGGCTTCTTCGTGTTCGCCTCGGCGGGGCTGCCGGGACTGAGCGGATTCGTGGGCGAATTCCTCGTCCTGGTCGGTTCGTTCCGCTTCAACCCGCTGGTGGCGGCCATCGCCACCTTTGCCATGATCCTCAGCGCCGGCTACCTGCTGTGGATGTTCCAGCGCCTCATGTTCGGGGACCTGTCCGACTTCCTGCGCGGCATCGGCCGCCACCTGCGGGACATGCAGCCGATCGAGATCCTGACCCTCGCTCCGCTGGCCGCGCTGGTTGTCGTGTTCGGCCTGTTCCCCGCCCTGCTGCTCGACCTCGTCGGCGGGTCGGTCACGTCGGTCCTCGCGGACGTGCGCGCGGTCGGTCCGGTCAACCTGCCACCGGTCGTGCCGCTGGCCGGACTGGCGATCCTCGCCGCCGTGCTGATCGCCCGCCTGGTCGTCGCGGCGACGCAGCGGCCGGTCCTGAATCCGGGCGCGGTCGTCGCGCCGACCGGCAGCGGCTCCGGGGGTGGACGGTGAGCGGGGACCTGGCGGCGATCGCGCCGTTCATCGCCGCCGTGGCCACGGCCGCCGCCGTCCTTCTGGTCGACCTCGTCCTGCCGGGCCGCCGGGCGCCGGCCCTGATCACTGCCCTGGGCGGACTGGCGATCGTCGCGCTGGTCACCATCGCCATCGGCGGGGAGTCGCGCACGGCATACGGCGGCGCCTACACGGTCGATCGACTGACCACGTTCCTCGACATCCTGTTCGTCGCGATCGTGGCGTTCACCATCGCCTTCGCTCCCGATTACCTCGAGCCGCGCGACCTGCCCATCGCCGAGTACTCGACGATCCTCATCTTCGCCATGAGCGGGGCGATGCTCATCGCCGCCTCGACGGACCTGCTGCTCCTCTTCCTCGGCCTCGAGCTGATGGTGCTGCCCGGCTACATGCTGGCCGGCTTCCACAAGACGGACGGCTATTCGACCGAGGGGGCGATCAAGTACTTCCTGCTGGGCTCGTTCAGCTCGGCCATCTTCCTGTTCGGGCTGGCCTTCGTGTGGGGCCTGACCGGCTCGACCCGCGTCGCCGACGTTGCCGCTTACCTCGCCGGCGCGGCCGGCACGGGAGCCCTGGCCGCGGGCGGCGGCGGGCTGTCGGCCGGACTGGCGATGGGCCTGGCGTTCATGACGACCGGGGTCGCGTTCAAGATCGCGGCGGTCCCTTTCCATTACTGGACGCCCGACGCCTACCAGGGCTCGCCAACCCCGATCACGGGCTACCTTTCGGTCGGACCGAAGGTCGGGGCGTTCGCCCTCATCCTTCGCCTCTTCGTCGAGGCACTGGGGCCATTGCGGGCCGAATGGCTGGCGGTGGTGGTCGTCCTCGCGGCGCTGACGATGACCCTCGGCAACCTGGTGGCGCTGACGCAGAACAACGTCAAGCGGATGCTGGCCTACAGCTCCATCGCCCACACCGGCTACATGCTGGTTGGCCTGGCCGCCTACGCCGCGGGACGGATGGAGGGCCTGGAAGGGCTGCTGTACTACGGCGCGGCCTATTCGTTCATGAACCTGGGAGCGTTCGCGGTCATCGCCGCGCTGCAGCGGCGGGCGGGTGTGACGTCGAACCTCGAGACGTTCGCTGGTCTCGGCCGCCGCGAGCCGTGGCTGGGGGTCTTGATGACCCTGTTCCTGCTGTCCCTGACCGGCATCCCACCCACGGCCGGATTCTTCGCCAAGGCCTACGTGATCCTGGCCGCCGTGCAGGCCGGTGGCGCGGTTGGCGTCCTGGCCGTCATCGCCGTGTTGAACGCCGCGGCGGCCGCGTTCTACTACCTGCGTGTCGTCGTCTACATGTTCATGCGCGAGCCGCAGACCGACGCTCCGGCTCTTGCCCACAGCCGCCTGCTGTGGGGCGGGCTCGCGGTCGCGACCGCCCTGACGATCGTCCTCGGGCTCGTGCCGGGCCCGTTCCTCGACATCGTCGGCCAGGCCGCCCGCGCGATCGGTTAGGCCGGGCCGCGTGGACGGCCGCCACCGGGACGCCGACCGGGAGCGGGCCGCCCTCCTCGCGGAGCTGGTGGGTCCAGCCGGTCGGATCATCGTGGTGTCGAATCGCGGCCCCATCACGTTCCGCCTCCAACCGGAGGCTCCTGGCGGACTGACGGCGGTGCGCGGTTCGGGCGGCCTGGTGACGGCGCTGGCGGAGCTCGGCCGGCACGCTCCACTGACCTGGGTGGCCGTCGCCATGTCGGACGGCGATCGGCTGGCGGCGCCGTCGCTCCAGCCACAAGCCACCGGACCGCTGGCGGAGCGAGTCCGCGAGATCCTGGCCCAGACCTTGCCCGACCAGGACGTCCAGCTGCGCTACGAAACCCTCAATCGGAGCGTCTTCGACCGCTATTACCGCTCGATCGCCAACCCCTTCCTGTGGTTCGTGCAGCACCAGATGTACGCCTCGGCGTATGCGCCGAACGTGGACGAGGCCCTGGTCGACGCCTGGCTGCGCGGCTACCGGCCGGCCAACGAGCGGCTGGCCGAAGCTGCAGCACGAGCCGCGACCGAGGCAGGCGCGAAGCGTCCGATCGTCCTGCTCCAGGACTACCACCTGTACCTCGCCGCGCACCACGTGCGCCAGCTGTGCCCGGAGGCGACGATCCTCCACTTCACCCACATCCCATGGCCGCCGGCGAGCCAGTGGCAGCTCCTTCCGCAATCGATGCGACGGGCCATCTGCGAGGGGCTTCTGGGGTGTGACATCGTCGGCCTGCAGACCGACCGCTACGCTGCCAACTTCATCGACTCCGTGGCCAGCTTCGTACGCGATGCAAAAGTTGACCGCGACGGTCGGACCGTCACCTGGCGCGGCCGCCGCGTTCGCGTGCGGACCTACCCCATCTCCGTCGATCCGGCCGGCCTCGAACGGTTCGGCCGTTCCGAGGCTGTGGAGGAGCGCGTGCGGCGGCTGCGCACCCGGTTGGCGCGTGTCGGGTCGCCGCGGGTTGCTGGTCCGGGCCGACAGGATGGAGCCGTCCAAGAACGCGCTGCGCGGCTTCCTGGCCTTCGAGCAGCTCCTGCGCCGGCGGCCCGAGCTGCGCCAGACGCTGCGCTTCGTGGCCGTCCAGTCGCCGACGCGGACGCGGATCGAGGAGTACGCCGCCTACGCCACCGCGGTGCGCGAGGTCGTCGCCCGGATCAACGGCCTGGGCGACCCGGACGACCAGCCGGTGTGGATCTACGACGGCTCCAACTACGCGATGGCCATCGCCGCCCTGCGCATCGCCGACGTCGTCCTCGTCAACCCGATCGTCGACGGGATGAACCTGGTGGCCAAGGAGGCGGTCCTCGTCGGCGAGCGGGATCCGGTGCTCGTCCTGTCCGAAACGGCCGGGGCGGCCGAACAGCTCGCGTCCGACGCGCTGAGCGTCGCGCCGGCCGACATCGTGGGCACCGTTGAGGCGCTCGAGCGCGCCCTGGACATGCCGCCCGCGGAGCACCGGACACGGTTGCGGCGGCTGCGCGCGTCCGTCCGGCACGAGGATCTGGACTGGTGGCTGACGCGCCAGCTGCGCGATCTGGCTGCGGTTCGGCAGGGACGGCAGCCGCCGTCACGGCGGCTTCGCGACACGGTGCGC
>JALZAF010000126.1 GCA_030948505.1 Chloroflexota bacterium | reverse complement strand
GGTGCGCACGGCGCGCCGCGCGTCGGCCAGCTCGCGGCGCCCCAGGGATACGCGCCGCAGGGCGACATCGAGTGGCCACAGCAGCAAGGCCAGCAGGAGCAGCCACGGCCACAGCTGGGTGAACGAGCTGATCGTCGCCAGATCGTGGGTCCATGGCTCCGTCGGCGCCTCGATCGCGCGGCCGTTAGTCGCCGTGCGCAGCGTCGCGAGGAACGGCTGGTTGGTGCCGAGCAGCCGATACTCCGCCGCCGTCGGCGCAACCAGGCCGACATTGCGCCCCAGGGCCGAGGTACCCGGCCGCGTCTGCGAGATGCGCATCGGATAAGCGCCGGGATCGAGCTCGCCCAGTGGCGCTTCGTAGACCCCGGGAGCGACCTGGCTGAGCTTGACGGTCGTTTCGGTCAGGTCGGGCCGGATGATGTGGGCGACCGTGTCGTAGAAGTCGCGCGGCGAGCCGTCGGCGTTGACGCTCTCGACCCGCAACGTCGTCGACTGGCCTTGCGGCACGAACGAGGCCTCGATGCCGCCCGTCTCCTCGCCCGGCAGCGTCCAGCTCACGAGCTGGCTGAAGAAGCGCGCGAAGCCCTGCCAGCCGAGCCAGTCGCGCGCCCATCGGCCGGTCGAGTCCGAGGTCCACGCCACGGACCGTCCCAGCCCGTACTGCCACTGTGCGAGGAGCGGATCGTCGCGCGCGGTGACGAGCACGGTCTGCGCGGCCGGCTTGGCGGTCGTGCCGTTGTAGCCCAGCAGCTCCGGGAACCCCTGGTCGAGCCCGCGCAGGATCGGCGACGAGCTCGTCAGGATTGGATGGAATCGTTCCTCGACGATCTGCTGTCCGGAGACCTGCTGGGTCTCCTTGAGGAAGATGTCGGGGATGCTGCTCGGGTCGATCGCGTCGTAGAAGCGGCCTCCACCCTTCTTGGCGAGGCTCTCGAGCAACGGATTCGCACCGCCACCGGCGCCCACCGTCGACAGCGTGATGCCGGCTGCCTTCATCCGCTTGAGGATGTCGTCGTACTGACCGGAGCTCGACCAGCCGTCGGTCAGCAGGATGATGTGGCGCCGCGTCGCGGTGGCGGTCTTCAGCGATTCGACCGCCTGGTCCAGTCCGGCGAAGATGTTGGTCTGGCCCTCTGGATTGATGCCCGCGATGTCGGCTTGGAGGTTCGAGATCCCGCCCAGCGGCTGGGTCTTCACCACCCAGTGGGCGCTGTTGTCGAAGGCCACCACGCCCAACTCATCCCGGGCCGACATCGCCGCCGCGGCGCGAAGGATGGCCTCCTTGCCAATGTCCACCTTGCGCACGCCCGACATCTGCGAGCCACCGGCGGGGTTGCCGCCGTTGAACGAGTTGCAATGGCAGGCGTCCATCGAGCCGGACTTGTCGATGACGACGACGAGCGCGACGTCCGGCTGCTTCTGCCGATCGCGCACGCCCATATCGACCGGCAGGCTCTCCTCGAGCGGCGTCTTCGCGTAACCACCGGCGCCGTAGGTGTGCGGCCCGCCGACCATCACCAGGCCCTTGCCGAGATCCCGGACGTAGACCTGCAGCAGGCCCAGCTGGCGGTCCGACAAGCGGTTCTTCGGCACGTCGACGAGGACGATGCTGTCGTAGCTCTCGAGGCCGGCCAGGTCGTTGGGCAGCGCCTCCGGGACGAGCGTCGTGACCGACTGGTGTTCGGTCTTCAGCGCGCCGACAAGCTCGGCGCCGACCTTCGAGTCGCCGGCCAGCACGAGGATCCGCGGCTCGCCGGTCACGATGGTGTTCGAATCGGCGCGGTTGTTCTGGCTGAACGTGTCCTGGGCCGCCTCGACGACGGCGCGGAAGGTGTGGAAGCCGGCCTGTGTCGGCTTGACCTCGAACGCCACCTGGTTGAGCCCGGCCACGAGATCGACCTGCTTCGTGCCGACGATGGTCCCGTCGGCGAACAGGCGGACCGTGGCCGGTTGGGCGATGGTGGAGCGGATTGCCGCGGTCGCCGTCAGCAGCTCGCCGATACGCGCCGTCGTCGGCGTGACCAGTCGCTCGACCAGCACCTCGTCGCGGCCAGCAAGCCCGATGACCCGGGTCTCGACCTGGACCCCGCCGGCCGCCGCGAGGGCGGCCTCCGTCTGGCCGGTCCCGGTGGTGTCGTTGCCGTCGGACAGCAGGACGATTCGCTTCTGCGCGTCGTCGGGGAAAAGCGCGGTCGCCAGCCGCAGGGCGGCCCCGATGTCCGTCGCGGCGCGGACCGGTGTCGACGCGATGCGTGCGATGTCGCGCACGTCCGACGGCAGCCGCTCGACGAGGGCCTCCTTGCCGAAAGCGACGATGCCGGCGACATCGTTCTGTGGCATCGCCTTGAGGCTGTCTCGCACGAAGCCCAGCGCCTCGTCCCGGCCAGCGTTGCCGACCGAGTCGGACAGGTCGAGGACGAACACGGTTGCCAGGCGGTCGACCGGCAGCACGAGCTGGAAGCCTGCCAGGGCGAGGACGAGCGCCGCCAGCATGATCGTGCGAACGAGCAGTGCCGCGCGGCGCCGGCCGACGCCCAACCGCCGTCGCGCGCCGGCGTGGAGCAAAAGCGTGAACAGCAACGCCGGCGGCAGCAGGAGCAGGGCAAGGGGGGTGTCGAACGTGAACCCCATCACGCGGGGTCCGCGGGACGGCGTCCCAGCCGGCCACCGACCCGCCGCCACAGACGGATCAAGGCATCACGCTGGTAGACCGCCCACTCGGCACATAGCACGAGCAGCACGACGAGCACCAGCGGGACCCACAACTCGTCCCGCGCGGCCGGTCGTTCCGCCGTCGCGCCGCCCGCGCTCGCGGGCCCGCTGCTGATCCCGGGCGCGGTGGACGTGCCCGGCGAGGCGGCGGGAGCCGCACCAAGAGCCGTCAGCACCGCCGCGTCGCCCGGCGCGATGTTGGACTCGTTGATGTCGAACAGGTCGACCGCGAACCGATACGGCGCGGACGGATCGGCGGCCGGGCTGGGCGACCTCGAAGGGGTCCGTCCCGACGGCGCCGCCGCCGACGGTGCCGCGGTCGCGGTCGGTTCCGCGGTCGCCGTCGGTTCCGCGGTCGCGGTCGGTTCGGGCGATCCTGGGGCGGGCCGGATCGGCGTGACAGTGTAGACGCCCAGCTGATCCGTCTGGCTGAAGATGACGGCCGTGCCGCCGATTGTGCCGGGCACGAGGTCGACCGTCGAGCCATCCGGCCGCTGCACGCGGACACCGCTCGACCCCGTGCTCACCGGCAGGCTGACTGGCGCTCCGGGCTGGATCGCGTCGCTGGGGGCCGCGGACCCGCCGAGCAGCTCACCGGTCAGATTGGCGATCAGGATCGGGAACGCGACCTGGAGCGGCAGGTCGGAGCGGCGAGGCTCGAACGCCAGGACCGCGGTCTTCAATCCCGCGCGGTCGCCGACGTACAGCAGCGGGGCGCCGGCCGGACCCGGGATCACGGCCCTTGCCCAGTCCGGCAAGACGAGCTTCTTCGCGGCCGCGATGTGGGTCGTCGACAGGTCCACGTAGCGGAGGATCGGTTCCTGTGGATCGAGCGTCCCGATGCCCGGCTGGTCGAGCGTGCCGCTGACGTCGCCGAGTGGGCTCGTCGCCGCCGGAGCGATCGCCAGGATCGCCGTGGCCGGCAACGTGGCCGGTAGCCGCCCGTCGAAGATGATCAGGTCGAACAGCTCAGGATGCGTGCTGGGTCCGTACTTGTCGAGGCGGACCCCGTAGAGCTCCGTGTTGGGCAGGTACGTCAGCGCCGTTTCGAGATAGGGGTCGCCGTCGGTGACGAGGAGGATCCGCCGCTGCCTGTCGGGCGGCACGATGGCCCAGGCGTGGTCGTCGAGGGCGAGGCGATCGTTCGACGCCGCCTCGCCCGGGTCGTCGACGAGGCGAACCTCGATGGCGTCGACCCGCCGCGTGCCGGCCTGGGTGATGTCGTCGACGATGATGTCTGCCCGGGCCTGGGGATCCACATACAGATCGCGCGAGTCGATGAGCTGCCCGTCGGCGTACACCTCGAGCCGACGCTTGGCCTGGGTGTCGTCCAGGTTGGCCACGCTGATGAAGGCGGACTTGGTGAGTCCGGAGGGAGCGGTCCGGATCGCCAGGGCCACGATCGCCTGGTTCTGCCGCTGACGGCCCACCTGCAGGACCCGGACCGGCGCGTCGACCTTCGTCGTCGGGACCGTCGCCAGTGCAGCGTCCGTGGCGACGACGATCTCGGCGTCACCGGACCGAGCCGCGAGAGCCGACGCGAGGCGGAGGGCGTCGCCCATGTCGCCGCTGGCGGGGCTCACCTCGATGGAGGCGATGGCCTGGCGGATGCGGCCCATGTCACTCGAGCCGGTGGCGATGACCCGGGCCGCCCGGCCCGCGGCGATGACGCTGACCTTGCCCCCGGCCGGCAGGTCGCGCAGGGTTTCCAGGGCCGCCTGCTTGGCTGCCGCGAGACGGTTCGGCAGGACGTCCGTGGCCGCCATGCTGGCCGACGCGTCGACGACCAGGACGATGTCCCGGGCGAGGCCCGCCGGCCGTTCCAGGAAGGGGCGCGCCGCGAGCAGCGCCAGGATGATGACCAGCAGGAGCTGGAGCAGCAGCAGCAGACTGCGGCGAAGACGCTGCCAGGGCGCGTTCGCTTCGACGTCCGCAACCAGCCGGTTCCACAACAGCGTGGATGGCACGACGGCCTCATCGCGGCGGAGCTTGAGCAGGTACATCGCGACGACGATGGGCAGGAACAACAGCCCCAGCAGGGCGAGCGGTGACGCGAATGGCACCGGACCTACCCGATCACGCGGCGGCGGCGGAGCTCGGCAAACACGAGGTCCGCCAGCGGAACATCGCTGGCCAGCGGCACGTAGCTCGCCCGGCGCCTGGCCGCCAGGTCCGCGAAGCCCGCCTGCCAACCGGCGAGGCGCGTCTTGTAGCTGTCGATCGTCGCCAGGTCGATCGTCACATCGACCCCGTCGCCGGTCTCCGCATCGACCAGGCGAACGTCCCCTTCCAGCTTCGGATCGAGCTCGTCGGGCGAGAGGACGTGGAGCACGATCAGCTCCGCGCTCGTCGCGGCCAGCTCACGGATGACGCGGTCCGCGCTCGGATCCAGGAGGTCGCTGATCAACACGAGGACGCCCCTGCCGGTCAGCTGGGCTCCGGCGCGACGCGCGGCGGCGAGCAGGTCCGTGGGCCCCTCCGCGGGCTGGATGGCCGACAGGTTCGACAGCAGCCGGAAGACCCGCCCCGAGCCGCGCAGTGACGGCTGCCGGCGCGCCGCCCTGCCACCCAGCACGGACACCGCAATGCGGTCCTCCGAAGCGAGCCCGATGTAGCCGAGCGCCGCCGCGGCCCGCTTGGCGAACAGGAGCTTGGGCGGCCGACCCGCCGCCATCGACGCGGAGGCGTCGATCACGAACGTGATCGTGACGTCCTCCTCCTCGACGAACAGCTTGACGAACAGCTTCTCCAGGCGGGCGTACACGTTCCAGTCGAGCTGGCGCAGGTCGTCACCTAGCGAGTAGTCGCGGTAGTCGGCGAACTCGACCGATTGGCCGCGCTTGACGCTGCGGCGCCCGCCCTTCAGTCCGCCGCGCACCGGCGACTTCATCAGCAGCAGCAGTCGCTCCAGCTGGCGCAGGAATGTCTCGTCGAAGACGGTCGGATCGACGTCGTTGGGCAGGAACGCCTTGCGTTCGCCTGACGGACCGGCGGGAGTGACCGGGGACGGATCGAGGGACGCCACGGGAATTGGCGCGGAGCGCCCTATTCGACCGTGGGCGGGGGGACCGCGTCGAGGATGGAGCGCACGATCGCTTCGGCGGTGATGCCCTCCGCCTCGCCCTCGAAGTTGAGGATCACGCGGTGGCGCAGGGCCGGCAGGGCGGCGGCGCGGATGTCGTCGATGGAGACGTTGAGCCGTCCGTCGAGGAGCGCGCTGATCTTGCCGGCGGTGACGAGCGCCTGCGCGCCACGCGGCGAGCCCCCGTAGCGCACGTAGTCGCGGACGAGGCCCGGGGCGCGCGGCTGATCGGGATGCGTCGCCGACAGGATGCTGACTGCGTAAGCCGCCACGTGCGGTGCGATCGGGACCGCCCGGGCCAGGCGCTGCATCTCGACGATCTCGGCCGCCGAGCAGACCTTGGCCGCAGTGGGCGTGTCCGAGCCGGTGGTGCGCTCGACGATCTGGACGAGGTCCTCCTCCGACGGGAAAGGGACCATGACCTTGAAGACGAACCGATCGAGCTGCGCCTCGGGCAGGGGATAGGTCCCCTCCATCTCGAGCGGGTTCTGTGTGGCCAGAACGAAGAAGGGCGGGTCCAGCGGGTAGCGCTGGCGGGCAACGGTGACCTGGTGCTCCTGCATCGCCTCGAGCAGCGACGACTGCGTCTTGGGCGTGGCACGGTTGATCTCGTCGGCGAGGACGAGGTTGGCGAAGACCGGGCCGGGCTGGAATCGGAAGACGCGGCTGCCGCCCTCCTCGATCAGGATGTTCGTCCCGGTGATGTCCGCCGGCATCAGGTCCGGAGTGAACTGGATCCGGTTGAAGGTGCAATCGATGACGTCGGCGATTGTCCGCACGAGCAGCGTCTTGCCGAGGCCCGGCACGCCCTCGAGCAACGCGTGGCCGTTGGCCAGCAGGCATGTCAGCGTGTGGCGGACCAGCTCGCGCTGGCCGACGATGACGCGCCCCACCTCCTGCTCGATTCGCCAGGCCCGCTCCGCGAATGCCTCAGGAGCGAGCTGGGCCGGTGGGGCAGCGTTGGCGACGGCAGGCTTGGCGCTCATCGGGGTCCTCCGTGACGGGTTGGCGAGGCTCCGCGATCCAGTGGTCTCAGTGCGTCGGATCCAGCGAGCTGAAGTACTCGCGGACGAAGTCCTTGACTGACAGCGGGACGTAGTTCCGGTCGAGCGACGTCTGGGCGTACTGGTAGAAGTCGGCATAGACCTGCTGGTACGGGGTGAGCGCTCCGTTGTTGGATCCCTGGCCTGTCTGGTTGCCCTGCTGGCTCTGGCCGTCGCCGCCGGTGCCGGCCACGTAGGACGGGTCGCCAGGCTTGCCCAGCCGATCGAACGGGGCGAAGACGCTGGCGAGGTCGGGGCCAACCGTCGCCGGCTTGTTGCCGTTGACCGGGCCGCGCGCCGTCCCAGAGCTGTTGCCCGATCCGAGGTAGGCCGCGTTCGAGCCGCCACCACCCAAGCTTCCGCCCGGCTGACCCTGGCCCTGCCCTTGCCCCTGCCCTTGCCCCTGCCC
>JALZAF010000074.1 GCA_030948505.1 Chloroflexota bacterium | reverse complement strand
CGCCGGCGACGAGCGCCCCGACCCCCAGGAAGATCGCGTAGAACGCGGCTGTATGGAGCTCGGCCAGAAGCAGGCCAACCCCCAGAACCAACCAGATGATGTAGATCACGCTGGGATGAGTGTATGCCGATCTGGCCCGCTCGCAAGGGCCGCGGCCCTGGTCATGACCTGGGCCAGCATCGGCGCCGTGAGCCGGCCGGTGAACGTGTTCTGCTGGCTGGGGTGGTACGACGCGACGAGCCGGTACGGCCCGATGTGCGCCTCCGCCCCGTGCCCGAACCTGGGGCGCGGCCGCGCCGGGGCGGCGAGCGTTCGGAGCGCGGCATCCCAGCCGAACTGGCCAAGGGGCACCACGACGCGGACCCGGTCGAGGATGGCCAGCTCGCGGGCCAGGAACGGCGCGCAGTTGTCGCGCTCCTCGATGGTCGGCTTGTTGAGCGGCGGCGCGCAGCGAACGGCGGCCGCGATGTAGGCGTCGGTCAAGGCCAGGCCGTCGTCCGCCCGTCGACCGCTCGGCCGGTTGCAGAGGTCCACGTCGTACAGCGCCTTCCACAGGAAGTCGCCCGACGCGTCACCGGTGAAGACGCGGCCGGTTCGGTTGCCGCCATGGGCCGACGGTGCGAGCCCGATGATGAGGATCCTGGCGTCGGGATCCCCGAACCCCGGCACCGGCCGGCCCCAATACGGCTCGTCGCGGAAACGGGCGACCTTCTCGCGCGCCACGAGTTCGCGCCAGGCAACCAGGCGCGGGCAGCGGCGACATTCGACGATCTCGGTCGTCAGGGCCGCAAGTGCCTTTCGGCGTTCGGCCGCAGTAGCCGTCTCCGCTTCGGCCGTCCTTGCCACCTACCTGAGCAGGAGCTTGTCGAGCCGCCGCGAGACGAGGAACAGCCCGACGACGCCCATCGCCGCCAGGTAGAGGGCATGGGCCAGGGTGCCTGGACCTACGACGCCGACGGCAAGCGAGCGCAGCAGGTCGACGCCCTGGTAGAGCGGCGTCAGCTCGACGACCAGCCGGATCGGTCCCGGGTAGGTCTCGATGGGATAGAACGTGCCCGAGAACAGGAACATTGGCAACACGACCAGCTGGATCAGGTCGAAGTCCTGCCACGTCCGCATGAACGACGTGGCCGCCATGCCGACGGCACCGAAGGCGAAGCTGATGAGCAGGGCGGCCGGCAGGGTCAGCAGCAGCCAGGGCGAGACGCCGATCCCGAGAAACACCATCACGACGATGAAGCCCAGGGTGTAGAGCCCACCGCGGATCAGTGCCCAGCCGAGCTCGCCGAGCGCGATGTCGGCCACCGACAACGGTGTCGACAAGATCGAATCGAACGTCTTCTGGTACTTCAGCTTGAAGAAGAAGTTCAGCGTGGCCTCGGTGATCGCGCCGTTCATCGACGAGCTGGCGAGCAACGCCGGGGCGACGAACAGCTGGTACGAGATCTCCCTGCCGCCGGGGCCCGGGACGTTACCGATCAGAGCCCCGAGGCCGTAGCCGATGCTCAGGAGATAGAACAGCGGCTCGAAGAAACCCGAGACGATGACGAGCCAGCCGTGCCGGTAGAGGTAGAGATTGCGTTCGATCAGCCGCAGGGCGCGGCGACTGCCGAACATCAACGGCGGTGCGACTCGAAGCGGCAGCGTCATCCGCGCACCAGCGTCATCCGCGCACCAGCCGTCGCTCGATGGTCTGGACAGTGGCCCACGTCGACAGCGCGACGATCGCGCCCAGGATCACGACGTGGGCGAGCATCACCGCCGGGCGCTGGCCGATCGTGCCGAGCACGATTCCCCTCGACAGGTCGACGCCATGCCACAGCGGCGAAAGCCAGGCGATCGGCTGAAGGAAACTCGGCAGCTGTTCGATCGGGAAGAAGGTGCCCGAGAACAGGAACAGCGGCGTGATCCCGAAACGGAAGATGACGTTGAAGCGGTTCGGCGTGCGCTGCGTCGCCGAGAAAGCGGCGATCGGGGCGGCGAAGGCCATGCCGGTCAGCACCGCGACGGGGATGCCGAGCACGACCAGCGGCGATTGGGCCGCGCCGAACGCGACGATGATCAGCGTGAATACCGACGCGATCATGGCCAGGCGGATGGCCATCCACGCCAGGTTGCCGAGCGCGATGTCGCGCGGCGAGAGCGGCGTGGCGTACATCGCGTGGAAGGTCCGCTGCCAGTTCAGGCCACCGATGATCGGAAAGGTCGCCTCGAACGCCGCCGACTGCATGACGGTCGCCGCGAGCAGACCCGGGGCAAGGAACTGCAGGTAGGTCAGGCCGCCCAGCGCCGCTCCCCCGGACCGATCGACGTAGCCGCCCAGCCCGATGCCCATCGCGGTGAGGAACAGCAGCGGGCTGAGGAACGAGGTGAAGACGGACGAGCGGAAGGTCCGCCGGTACTGGACCGCGCGATGCTCGACGACATGAGCGAGTCCGGACACCGGGTGGCCGCCTACTCGATCAGGGAGCGGCCGGTGAGCCGCAGGAAGACGTCCTCGAGCGTCGATCGGCGGACGAGGACTGTGTCGGGCTTCAGGCCGCGCTCGTGTGCGGCGACGGCAACGGCCTCGCCGTCGTCGGCGTAGAGCAGCACCCGGTCGGCGAGGCGCTCGACCCGCTCCGCCAGGCCATCGAGTTGGCCGTCGAGGCTGTCCTGGACGTCGGGCGGGAAGCGGAGCTCGGTGACTTCCTTTGTGGAGTAGCGGTCGATCAGCTGTCGGGGCGAGCCCTCGGCCACGATCTTCGCCTTGTCCATGACGACGAGCCGGTCGCACAGCTGTTCGGCCTCGTCCATGTAGTGGGTCGTCAGGACGAGCGTGACGCCCTGCTGCTTGAGCCGGTACAGGCGATCCCACAGCAGGTGTCGGGCCTGCGGATCGAGGCCGGTGGTTGGCTCGTCGAGCAGCAGCAGGTCCGGCTGGTTGATGAGTGCGCGGGCAATTGTCAGGCGCCGCTTCATGCCGCCAGAGAGCGGCTCCACCTCGTCGTTCTGGCGCTCAGTGAGCTGGGCGAAGGCGAGGAGCTCGTCGGCGCGACGGCCGCACTCGTCGCGCGACAGGCCGAAGTAACGGCCGTACAGGACGAGGTTCTCGCGGACCGTGAGCTCCGTGTCCAGGGTGTCCTGCTGAGGCACGACGCCGAGGCGGGCGCGGATCTGCGGCCCCTGCGTTCGGGGGTCCATGCCGAGCACCGTCAGCGTGCCAGCGCTGATCGGCGAGACGCCGCCGATCATCCGCATCGTCGACGTCTTGCCGGCGCCGTTGGGCCCCAGGAATCCGAACGCCTCGGCCGGCGCGACGTCGAAGTCGACGGCGTCCACCGCCGTCATGGCACCGAACCGTTTGGTCAGCCCGCGGGCATGGATGAGCGCGGTTTGAGCGTTCTCGGGCATGGGCGGGCATGGTACCGCAGCGCGGCCACCGAACCGCGGCGCGGCCACCGAACCGCGACGCGGCCACCGAACCGCGGCGCGGCCGTGCCGCATCCCATCCACCCTCGCCGCAGCACGATAAGCGCCGAGAAAGGCGGCCGGGCGATCCTCTCGCGATGGACGCCGTCAGGCTCGGCCGTCAGATCCGCGCCCTGCGCCGTCGCCGCGGCTGGCGCCAGGTCGACCTCGCCGCCAGGGCCGGCCTGTCACGAGCCACCATCGCGCGGGTCGAGCTGGGTGGCGCCGAGGACATGCCGCTTCGAACGCTCGGCAGGATCGCCACTGCCATGTCCGCCCGGCTTGATGCGCGACTGCTCTGGAACGGAGAGTCGCTTGACCGGCTGCTGGACCAAACGCATGCGGCACTCGTCGAAGAGCTGACTACGCGTCTCGGCCGCGAGGGCTGGGTGGTCGCGCCCGAAGTCTCGTTCAGCATCTTCGGCGAACGCGGCTCGATTGACCTTCTTGCATTTCACCCTCGAACCTCGCTCATCCTGGTCGTCGAGGTGAAGTCGGCACTGCCGGACCTGCAGGCGATGCTCGTCACCCTCGACCGCAAGGCGCGATTAGCGTCGAGGATCGCGCAGGACCGTGGGTGGCAGCCCGCAGGCGTCGCCCGCTTGCTTGTGCTCCCGAACGAGCGCACCGCACGCCGGTGCATCGGGGCACACGCCGCACTGCTTGGGACAGCCTTTCCGACGCGCGGCGTGGAGGTCAACCGCTGGCTGCGCAAACCAGATCGCCCGATTTCCGGGCTGGTATTTGTGTCAGGCGTTCGTGCGGCGGACCCACGTCACCGCGTTGGGCGGCGAAACGTAGCCAGCACGCCGGATTCCGTGTCAGGTGCAGCGCTGGATGGACACCTGTCACGGTCGCCCTGACGAGCGTTCACGTGGTGGACGCCTGACACGAAGTTGGCCGCGGAGGCGGCCGGCGGCGATGCCTGCGCCGCCGCCGCCTGCGCCGCACAAAGAGAGGCCCGCGGGATCGCTCCCACGGGCCTCGTCCACGGGCCTCGTTCACGGGCCTCGTTCACGGGCCTCGCTCCCACGGGCCTCGTTGTTCCCGGAACGGCCGAACGCGCCCGGAACCGGCTAGACCTCCTTGAACTCGCCTTCGACCGTCTCCTCGCCCGCAG
>JALZAF010000069.1 GCA_030948505.1 Chloroflexota bacterium | reverse complement strand
TAGGCGGGGTCGGGGACCTTGATGTGACAACGCAGCACGTTGATGCCCATCTCGCGCGCCAGCCGCATCTGTTGGTCGAGGTAGGCGCGCGATGAGGGCGTGGAGATCGTGTCCGGGTAGAGGTCCTGGTCGAGGGCACCCAGCAGGTAGATCGGCCGGCCGTTGAGCAGGATCTGCCCGTCGCGGGTCGCGATGTCGCGCATGCCGAAGCGGGCCGAAACCTCGTCCAGCGCCAGCTCGCCTTCCTGCAGCGTGGCCTCGACGCGATAGAGGTTGGGCTGGTCGATGTCCCACAGCCGCGGCGACGGAATGACGACGAGGACCTGGCCGCCCGACGCCCCATCGTCGATCTCGCGCTCCTCTCGCGCCACGATCGCGTCATCCGGGTCGCGCACCTGCAGTCGCACGCTGTGGCGCCGCCCGCGCTCGGCGCGTCCCTCAAGCGACCAGGTCACGAGCGCGGCCGAGGCCGACACGTCCGGCGTCACCTTGAGCCGGCCCAGTGCCAGCCGAGGTCGCCGCTCGATGCTCACCGATTGCCAGATCCCGCTGGTGCTGGAGTACCAGGTCTGCTTGCCGTGCGGGATCTCTGACAGCGGCAGGTCCGGCTCGAGCGATTCCGCGCGCAGGATCTGCTCGTCCGAGAAGGCCGGATATTCGTCGATCGCGTTGAGCGGATTGACCACGCGGACGGCGAGCTCGTTCGGCCCACCCCACCGCACTGCCTCATCGACGTCGAGCTCGAACTGGGTATACCCGCCCTCGTGCTCGCCGACGAGCTGGCCGTTCAGGTAGACCGTGCAGCGGTACATGACCGCGCCGAAGTGGATCACCGCCCGGTCCGCGTGCCACTCCCTGGGGACCTCGATCGTGCGGTGGTACCAGGCGGTGATGATCCCGTAGGGCCGCGCGACCTGCGCCTCCCAGGGGCCCGGTACGCGGACGGGTTCGCCCGCCGGCAGCGCATCAGCCTCGTGCAGGCGTTCCGGGTCGGCGACAAAACGCCATTCGCCGTCGAGGCTGATGGAGCGACGGGCTGCCATGGCCTTGGGCGCTAGAAGTAGTTCACGGTGATGCCGCCGTCGACCACGAGCGACGCGCCGTTCGTCCAGCGAGACTCGTCCGAGGCGAGGTAGATGGCCAGGTGAACGATCTCTTCGGGCTTGCCGAACCGGCCCGTCGGGTTGCGAGACAGCCGTTTTCGCTTGGCCTCCTCATCCTTGACCAGCCACTCCATGAGCATGGGTGTCTCGACCGGACCCGGGCATATGGCATTGGTCCGAACCCCGTGCGGGGCGAACTGGACGGCCAGGCTCCGGGTCAGCGACAGGACCGCGCCCTTGGAGGCCGTGTAGGCGTCCTGCGGGACCGAGCAGCCCACCAGGGCGACGAAGCTCGCGATGTTGATGATGGAGCCACCGCCACCATCGATCATCCTGGGAACGGCATACTTGCAGGCCAGGAACACACCCCGCACGTTGACGGCCATGACCGTGTCCCACGTTCCGACGTCGGTATCGACGACCGAATGGTCGGCCTCAGGCATGATCCCGGCATTGTTGTACAGCACGTCGAGGCGCCCGTACGTGCTGACCGCGTGGTCGACCATCGCCCTGGCATCGGCCTCGCTGGACACGTCGACGCGGACGAATGTCGCCTCGCCGCCGGCCGCCTTGATCAGGCCGACGGTTTCACTTCCGGCCGCCTCGCCGAATTCGGCCACGACGACCCTGGCCCCCTCCGCGGCGAACATGGTCGCCGCCACGCGGCCCATGCCGCCGCCGGCGCCGGTGATGATTGCGACCTTGTCCTTCAGCCGCACCCTGACCCTCCTGCGCTCTGATCGTGAGATCGTAGGGCAGTGCCGCTCTGCCCCGTCGGCCAATCACGGAGGATGCCGGTGACCCAATCCGACCTGTTCGACGCCATCGCAAAGGGCGACCTCGGCCGGCTGACGAAGATCGTGGGCCAGAAGCCCGCCCTCGCCGCCGCTCGCGCGCCCGACGGGGTCTCCGCCGTCCTGTCCGCCCGATACCGCGACAACATGGCTGCGGTGCAGGCGATTCTGGCCGCGAATCCCCCGCTGGACGTGTTCGACGCGGCAGCACTCGGCCGCACCGGCCGGCTCAGCGAGCTGCTCAAGGCGGACCCCAAGCTGGTCTCGTCATACTCCGCCGACGGCTTTACCCCGCTCCACCTGGCGGCCTTCTTCAACCAGGCCGAGACGGCCCGGGTCCTGCTCGAGAACCAGGCGCCGCTTTCGGCTGTGTCGCGCAACGACCTCGCGGTCATGCCCCTCAACAGTGCCGCGGCCGGCCGCAGCGACGATGTCGCGCGCCAGCTCGTGGAGGCAGGCGCCAACGTCAACGCGACGCAGCGACACGGCTACACGCCGCTCCACTCGGCGGCCGAGAACGACGACGCGGAGCTGGTCGATCTGCTGGTCGAGCACGGCGCGTCGCGACACGCGCGGACGGACGACGGCCGCACGCCGGCCGATCTGGCCGAGGCGGCCGGCCACCCGATGCTGGCCCGGCGATTGCGCGCGGACGCGCCTCGCAAGCGGCCGATCCAGCCTCAGCCGCGCTCCAGGTAGCGCTCGCGATCCCAGGCGTGGACGACCGAATCGTAGGTCCGTTGCTCCACCTGGGCCGCGTTCAGGTAGTGGTCGACGATGTCCTGGCCGAAGATCTCGACCGCCGCCTTGCTCTTCTCCAGCTCGGCGATCGCCTCGTATAGCGCCCGTGGCATGCGCGGCACCCCGGTCGCGACATAGCCGTTGCCCTTGAACTCGGCCGGCGGCTCGAGCTTCCGCTCGACGCCCCACAGGCCCGCCCCGATCATGGCCGCGTAGGTCAGGTAGGCATTCATGTCGCCACCCGGGAAGCGGTCCTCGATGTGGAGGCCTGGTCCGTGGCCCACGACCCGGAAGCCGGTCGTGCGGTTGTCGCGGCCCCAGACGATGTTGACGGGCGCCCACGACAGCGACGCGTAGCGCTTGTACGAGTTGACGTTGGGGGCGATGAAGATCGCCAGCTCGCGCGACAGGGCCATCATCCCGGCGAGGAACCAGGCCATCACGTCCGACATCCCGTACGGCCGCTTGCTGCCCTCCTCGTGCATCAGCGAGTGCGTGTCGGCGATGTCCCAGACGCTCATGTGCAGATGGCCCGATGAGCCGGTCCAGCGATGATCCGGCTTGGCCATGAAGGTCAGTCCCCAGCCGTTGAGGAAGGCGATCTCCTTGGCCCCGTGCTTGAAGATGACGCTGCGGTCAGCCGATTCGAGCACGTGGTCGTAGCGGATGTTGACCTCGTGCTGGCCGGGTGCCGCCTCGCCCTTGCTGAACTCGACCGGAACCCGCGCTTCCGTCATCTGGTTGCGCAGCAGCCGGTGGAGCGGCTCCGCTTTGGTCGCCTGCAGCAGGTGGTAGTCCTCGTTGTAGTAGCCGAAGGTGCGCGGCACCGCCCAGTTGTTTCGATGCATGTCCTCCCAGCTGTCCTGGAGGACGTAGAACTCGAACTCGGAGCCGGCCTTGAGGGCGAAGCCGGCAGCCGCCGCCCGATCCACCTGGCGCTTGAGGATGGTGCGCGGCGAGACCGGGATCTCCGTGTCGGTCTCCTCGTCGATCGTGTCGGCCAGGACGAGGGCGGTCTTCTCCAGCCACGGCAGGACGCGCAGCGAATCCCAGACCGGGCTGGCGACCCAGTCGCCATAGCCGGTCTCCCAGTTCATCAGCGCGAAGCCGTCCGGCGTGTTCATCTCCATGTCCGTGCCGAGCAGGTAGGTGCAGAAGTGAGCGCCGTGATCGATGACCCCAGCGAGGAACGCCTGGGCCTGCACGCGCTTGCCCATCAGCCGGCCCTGCATGTCCGTGATGGCCACGACGAGGGTGTCGATCCGCCCGTCGCGGACCATGGCCTCGAGCTCCTCCAGGCGGGGGTGCTTGGCCGGCCGGGCTGACTTCTGGCCGGCATCATGGGTCGCCGGGCGACGGTTCGTGGTCATCGTCCTTCTCGCATGTGTCGCGCGATGGTCAAGGCCGCGGGCCGGCCGAAGTGCCGGCC
>JALZAF010000060.1 GCA_030948505.1 Chloroflexota bacterium | reverse complement strand
CCTGGCGACCTTGTCCGAGGCGGTCTGGGAGACGCAGCGGGTGGCCGTCCTGTACGAGCGCGGAGACCGGCGCGTGGAACGCGTCCTGGAGCCGTTGGGCCTCGTCCTCAAGGCGGGCGTCTGGTATGTCGTGGCAGCAGCGGACGGCCAGGTCCGCACGTATCGGGTCTCGCGGGTGGCGGGAGCCACGATGCTGGAGGACCGATTCGAGCGCCCGGAGGCCTTCGATCTGGCCGCATTCTGGGCCGAGTCGAGCGCGGCCTACGAGCGGGACGTACCGCGCCTGGACGTCACCGTGCGGATCCGGCCGGACCGCCTGGATCGCTTGGAGATGGCCATCGGCAGCCGGTCCGTGGCGGACGCCGAACGACTGCCCGAGCCCGACCCGGAGGGCTGGCTGCGGCTTCGGTTGCGGCTCGATTGGCCGCTCGAGGTGCCCAGCCACCTGCTCAGCGTGGGACCGCACCTCGAGGTGCTGAGCCCGCCCGAGGCGCGCGAGCGAGTGATCGCGCTCGCCCGCGACGTCGTCGAGCGCTACGGCCAAACAGCCTCCCCCTAGCGAGCCCGCGCGACCGCCGGCTGCGACTGCGTCAGGCCCGTCGGCGGCGTGGCGACGGCCGCCGCCCGCTCTTCGCGCCGGCGCGCCTCACTAGCTTCGCGCAGCGCGCGAACGCGGAGGGCCTCCTCGACCGCCTGCCGACGGTCCCGGCTGAGGGCGTTGGCGAGTTCCAGGCTGAGCATCTGAGGCTCCTCCACTGCCGGCGATCACCTGACCGCGTCGTCTGACCTGACGATATCGGACATAGATGCCACGAACTGTCATGTATAAGGCCGCGGGGTGAAACGCGGCTGGATCCTGCCTAATGCACAGGCCATTGGCATGAGGCAGGGTGCGACACGCTCTTCCCGCTCAGCCCCGCTCAGCTCCCGCTCAGCGGCGCGGCAGAGAGGCCGATTTGGGGCCCGTTTTTGGGCTCGAAGATGGCCCAAGGCTTGGTGTGGGGAGCGTTTGGCAAGAACGGGGGCCTGGTTCGACTCGGCGGCCGGGCCTGGTCGGGCCGGTTGCGAGGGACCTGCGATGCGCCCGGCTATCGCGCGGGCTCGGGCAAGACGACCCGTCGGGGACACTCAGGCGCGCCAGCGACATCTTCGAGGTACCCGATGACCTTCAACCCAGACGCCAGGCTCGACCCATCGCAGGTCGAGGACGTTCGCGGCCGGAGCTATGGCGGCGGCGGGCGAACCATTGCCGTCGGCGGCGGCGGAATCGGTCTCGTCATTGCCATCCTCTACGTCCTGCTGGGCGGCAACCTCAACGCCATTGCCCCGCAATCCGGCTCGGATCCAAACGGCGGTGTCGGGCCCGGAGCCACCACCCTCGACCAGTGCAAGACCGGGGCGGACGCCAACAAGCAGGAGGAGTGCCGGATCCTGGGCTACGTCAACAGCGTGCAGGCGTACTGGACCGGCGAATTCGCCCAGTCGAAGCTCGCCTACGTCAAGGCCAACACGACGATCTTCTCCGACTCGGTCGACACCGGCTGCGGCACGGCGACGACGGCGGTCGGGCCCTTCTACTGCCCGCCGGACAAGCATGTCTACCTGGATCTCGGGTTCTTCAACGACCTGCGGACGAAGTTCGGGGCGAAGGGCGGCCCGTTCGCCGAGGCCTACGTCGTGGCCCATGAGTACGGCCACCATGTCCAGGACCTGCTGGGAAACCTGCAGCCGGGCACTGGGCAGCAGGGCGCCCAGGGTCAGTCAGTCCGGACGGAGCTCCAGGCGGACTGCTATGCCGGCGCGTGGTCCAACCACGCCGCCCAGACGGGGTTCCTGCAGCAGCTGACCGACGCGGACATCGCCAACGCGCTCGACGCCGCGGCGGCTGTCGGCGACGACCGGATCCAGCAGGAGACGCAGGGCCGGGTCAACCCCGAATCGTGGACCCACGGGTCGTCCGCCCAGCGTCAGCACTGGTTCTCTGTCGGCTACCAGAGTGGCAACCCCGACAAGTGCGACACGTTCAGTGGCAGCATCTGAGTCGGGCTACTCGATCTCGATCGACTCGCGGCGGTTTCCGCCGGCCGCCTTCTCCGACTCATCGATTCGGCGGATCCAGTGGTCCACGATGGCGCGCATGCCGAGCAGTTGCTCACGCCCCGCGTTACGGAAGTGGCGACTTGCTTCGGGCGGCATGACGCGGGCCATCAGGCCCCGGCCGCGGTCACGCAGACTCGGTTCCCGTTCGAGCTGCTCGAGGCGCGCTTCGAGCTGCTCGAGGCGATCGTTCGGATTGGTCACCGCCGTCTCGCTCCGGCGCCCGGCCGGCCGCTGGTTTCGTCTCGGTTCGGTCATCGTCGTCCTCCATGAGCCGCGTGAGCGGGTGCGTCAAACGTGATGCGCAGCGTCTGGCCGTCCATCTTGGCGCCTCGTGTCGTCGCCTCGAGCAGGACTCGCGGCAGGACGAGGCTCCGCCGCCACGCGCCGACGTGGAGCACCAGCTCCTCGCCATTGCGGGTCAGCTGCACGTCGCCGCGGGTCGTGAACGGCAGCTCCAGCTTCAGCGTGTAGCCGCCGTTCTCGCGCAGGACCTGGTACGGCCGGCCGCGATAGAAGACGCGCGTCGGGTCGTCGTCGCCGAAGAGCGCGCTGCCGACCTCGCGCAGGCGGTCCACGCCGACCATCTCGCGATCGAAGAACGGCACGGTCCGCACCGGCACCGGCCCGAATTCCTGCTCGACCACCGGCAGGTACTGCTGCTGGATCTTGCGCAGCTCGGCGAAGTACCCGCCGACGTCTGGTGGCAGCACCCGGTTGGCAATGATGAGGTCGCTGGGATAGCCGAACAGGTGGAAGTAGGTGAACGAGCGCCGCGCCTCCGCGATCGACAGCTTCTCGAGCGCCAGGACGACGCGCACGGCCGTCAGGTCCGGGTCGGCGAGCAGGCCGTGCAGCCGCTCGAGGCGGGCCAGCAGCCGCTCGGCCGCGGCAAAGACCTCCTCCCTGGGCATGGGCACGCCCAGCATCTTCTGGATGACCGCTCCGCCCATGCGCGAAACGCGGCGCCCGATCGGGGCGATCCGCTCGACCCACCAGCGGCTGGCCTCCGGCAACGACAGCAGGCGCAGCGTCTCGCCGGTTGGCGCGGCGTCGACGACGACGACGTCGAAGCGGCCGCTGTCGACGTGATCGGCGATCCACAGCAGGTTGCCCAGCTCGTCCATGCCGGGCAGCACGCTCATCTCCTCGGCCAGCACCTCGTCCAGGCCGTGCCAGCTGAACAGCTCGGCGACGTACGTCTGGATCGTCCGCCAGTAGCGTCCGATGTTGTAGTAGACGTCCGGCTCCTGGCCCCACAGGTTGGGAACGATCTCGGTCGGCTCCGCGCCGAGTGGCGTGTCGAACGCGTCGCCCAGGCTGTGGGCGATGTCCGTGGACAGCACGATCGTGCGGTACCCGCGGGCGGCGCACAGGAGCGCGGTCGAGGCGGCAATGCTGGTCTTGCCGACGCCGCCTTTGCCCGTGTAGAGGAGGATCCGTACCACGTCGTCTCCGCCGCGCCCGGGGGTGGTGGTTCGATGGGGTCGTCCATCGTACTCCCGGACAGGCGTGAAGCCGAGGTCGTACTGGGGCTGCCAACCCGAAGGCCGGCGGGCGCGATCGTGGCGGTTTCTGCCAAATGTGCGTGCCACGAGCGGTAGGCGCAGTCCCGCCGATCCGACGTCTCAGGTTACGCTCGCGGGGGCCCGCGAAAGGCTGCGAGTGGGGGCCTCTGGGCCATCGGGAGCTGGCTAATGCTCGTGTGGTGACCATATGGCAGGAATCGGGCCGCGAGCCTGCAGGATCTCGTGCCGCGCGATCCCGGGAGGTCTCCGGCGCGCGAGCCTGCGAGGTCTACGGCCGCGCGAGCCTGCGAGATCCAGGGCCGCGGGGATTGCGGTCAGGCCGGCCGCGCCGCCTCCTCGAACTCGACCTCGATGAGTGGGCTGGTGTTGATCATCCGATCGAGATCGGTGCGCCGCCAGACCCCGGCCACGGTCAGCACGTCCCTTCGCTCCGTCGGGTCCTTGATGACCCGGGCCCGGGCGGGGAGGTCGGCCTTGATCGGGCCCTTGAGGTGGAGGACGAAGTCCGGATCGGCTTCGAGGTTGGCCAGCCACGAGCGACGGCCGGGCATGCCGCTGATGTAGACACGGCCGTCGAAGTTGTGGAACACGAGCTCGATCCGGCGCGGCTCGCCGGTCTTGCGGCCGGTGGTGGTGATGTCGACGAGGTGGCCGCGAGAGAGGGCGCGCCTGATCCGATCGTCCATGGCTCCGGGATGCTACACCGAGCGCCAGACTAGAACGTCTGTTCTATAGTTGCAGAGTGAAGCCGGAATACCGCGAAGAGCCCTGCCGGACGGCGCTCAACAAGGTGACCGGCATGCCGTTCAACTGGTCGCTCAACCCGTATATGGGCTGCGCCCATCGCTGCACCTTCTGCTACGTGCGCGCCTTCGAGCGCCGAGCGGATCGGCCCGCGGACGATCGCTACGGGACGTCCATCCGGGTCAAGATCAACGTCGCCGACGTCCTCGATCGGGAGCTCTCGAGGCGAACCTGGCGCCGCGAGGTGGTCGCGATCGGGGCGGCCACGGATCCCTACCAGCCTGCGGAAGGCCATTACCGGCTCACCCGGGCGTGCGTCGAGCGCCTGGCGGCTCACCGCACGCCGTTCCACCTCATCACCCGCGGCCCGATGGCCGTGCGCGACGTCGACGTGCTGACGGAAGCGGCCGGTCGCGCCAGCGTGTCATTGACCTTCTCGATCCCGACCCTCGACCACGATATCTGGCGGCGAACGGAGATCGGGACCGCGCCACCGAAACAGCGGCTGCGGGCGCTCCGGACGCTGGTCGAGGCCGGCCTCGACGTGGGCGTCGGCATGGCCCCCATCCTGCCAGGACTGTCGGACAAGCCGGAGCTCATGGCCGACGTCGTGCGGGCCGCCCGCGACGCCGGTGCGACCGGCGTATGGGCCAATCTCCTCTACCTGCGCCGGGCACCCGGGAGCACTTCCTGGACCACCTGGCCCGCGACTGGCCGGAGCTGCTGCGACGCTACCAGCGGCTCTACACAGGCGGGGCATACCTGGGCAGGTCGCTGGCGGAGCCGGTCCGCAGACGCGTGCGCGACCTGGTTTGCGAGCATGGGGTCAGCGACCGGCGGACTCTGCGGCTCCAGCCTCCCCCGCCGGACGAGCAGCTTAGCTTCCCGCTGATGCCCGGCGCCTGACGGCGCAGTTGGTGACTGCCCGGATCAGCCTGGCAGCAAGGGCATCGGCTCCAGGTAGCCGCCATGGAACCAGCGGATCACCTGGGCGATGAGCCGCTCGCCGGTCTCGTTGAGTCCGGTAGGCGCGGGCACCCGCTCCACGTTGACCAGCACCCTGCCGCGGCCGTCGGCGAGCATGAGCATCACACTCCCCACCGGGTCGGAGCGGGCGAGCAGCGCTCGGGGACAATCGAGGTCGTCGCCGCAGACGAGGGCCGGCCAGGCCTGGGCGGAATCGATGCTCACGTCGGTTCCACCGAGCGCCTCGCGCGCCGCGAGAACCGCCGCCGAACAGTCAAAGGCGGGCATCCGCCCACACTCCATGACGCGGGGCGGACCGGGGACGGCCTCGACCGAGGGAGCCACGGGCGCGGGCTCCGCGGCCACCGGAACCACGGAGATCGCCGAAATCGGAGCGCGGCCGCCGAGCCCGGTCAGGCCGTGGCCAAGGAAACCGGCGGCGAGCACGACGGCCGCCAGGAGGAAGGGCACCACTACCACGCGCCGGCGCGGACCCGGCGGACGGTCGACGACATCGTAGGACTGCTCCACCTCAGCCCTTGGCGGCGCGGGCGGCAGCCTTCTGGGCGCGCTTGCCGGCCTGGTAGCTCGCCAGCGCCTCCGCCGAGTCCACGTCGCCCAGCGTGGGATGTTTCGGCGCCACGGCCTCCCAGCCGGGCGGCCGCACCCCGAAACGCTTGGTGAGGATGGCGATCATCGACTTGGATTTCATCGCCCCGAAGCCGGGCAGCGCCAGCAGCCTGCGCTCAAGATCCTTGCCGTCGGTGGCGTCGGTCCAGACCCGCGCCGCGTCGCCCCCGTACTCCTTGGCGATGACCGCGCACACGGCCTGCACCCTGCCGGCCATCGCGCCCGGGAACCGGTGCAACGCGGGCGGCTTGCGGAAGACCGCCGCCAACGCTTCGGGATCCATGGCGGCGATCCGGGCGGGGTCGAGATGCCCGATCCGGCGGCGCAGCTCGAGCGGGCCGGAGAACGCCTTCTGGACCGTGACCTGCTGGTCGAGCGTGAAGCCGATGAGCAGAGCCAGCGGGTCGTGTGCCAGCAGGGCGTCGGCCTCGGGATCGCCGGTGAACGGGAGCGCCTGAGGCGGCTTCGAAGTGACCATGGGCGCATGGTACGCGCCGTTCCCGAACGGCAACACGCAACCGTTACCGTGCCCGCGAAAATGCAACTCTCATGACGGTTTTGGCATGGACGCATCGCGTCCGGAGGCGTAGATTCGCGGTCCAGAGGTACCGACCATGACGGACCGCCGCAACCCGGGTCACCCGGGTCGATGGAGCGACAAGAGTCTCGAACGACTCCAACCGCTGCCGATCACCGCGGATCAGTCGCGTGGCTCGAGCAACCTCGTCACCGTCCCCCGAGCGGGGAACATCAGCACGGAAACTCGCGCCGGCAGACCCGGGTGATTCGGGCTCAGCGAGGCCCTCGAGGCCGGCGGCCCGCATCGCCGAACCACAACCGGAGGAGGACCCACGACCAGCAGGGCGTGGGTCCTTTCGATTTCGGCCGAACCTGGCGCCCGGCTGTCGAGACCCGCTGCGTGCACCGGCCGGGCCTCGCAGTGGTCCCGAGGATGGCGGCTACGTCAGCCGGCCCGCCAGGTGGCCGCGGTCATCGACAGCAGGCCGACGACGGAGCGGTAGTAGCGGCTCGGTGCGTACGGGTCCATCAACGCGCTGGCGCCGACCGAGCGGAGTGACGGAAAACCGAACGAGTACGTCCGGGTGGCGCTCGGTGCGCTCCAGAAGATGTCGGCCATCGTCTTGTTCGTCTTGAACAGCCCGTACAGCACGTACGACGCGCTCGAGATGCCCTCGGCGAAGACGGCCTTGGCGTTGGCCCGCCAGAAGCCGGCCCCGTAGTTGTCGACCCGCTGGATCGCCACGGCCCTGGTCGGGTTCGCCCGTCCCCACTCGGAGTCGCCGGAGGCGTAGCACAGCCGGTTCAGGATGACTACGGCGTGCGGGGCGAGATTGATGTAGTGGTCGATGTAGTACTCGCCCCAGTACTTGACGTTGTAGTTGCCGCGGCCGGCCGTTGCGTTGAGCCCGATGCCGTCCTTGCCGGTGAGGGCGAACGGGGGGTAGGGGCTCGGCCAGCCATTGCCGTGGCCCAGATAGATGAACAGGCTGGCGCCCTGGGCGACGCTGAGGACCCTGGCCCACGTCGCGTTGGGGCTGTAGATCTCGTCCACAGCGGCGCCGTAGGAGCGGGCCTGAGCCGCCAGCTTGCGGGCATTCAGGATGTAGTTGGCGGTGCTGGACCCTGCCGGACCGACGACGATGACGACCTTCCTGCCGGCCGCCTCGGCCGTGATGGGCCGCGTCGCCAATCCGCCAACGGCGAACACGGCGGCGAGCGCAAGGATGCTGGTCAGGCGAACGGTGCGACGGGCTGACGGCCGCGTCCTGCCATCGTGGATGAGCAGCAAGCGTCGTGCCTCCTCTCTGCCGGACGCGCACAGACGGGTGCGCGACGGTGGAACTGGGCCGTCCGGGGGTGCAGGAAGGAGGTGGCCGTAGGGGGACCGCGGCGACGCCGAACCGAGGTGAGCGCTCGGGATGGGGCGAAGGCGGTGGGATCGGATGAGCCGATCCGGGGCCGTCAGGTGTAGTCACCCGACGTGGTCGACAGGTTCCTGCCGTCAGGGGCGGCGATCTTCTGTTGAGCCTTGTCTGGCGGGTGTCTCGGCCTGGGGGCCTGTCGGCAGTATCCCACCGCCCTGCAACCCGACGCCTCGTACGCGTGGACTATTGGGGGCCCGGATATCGGCCCAGTGCCTGCGCGCACCGGGGCAATCGGAGCCTCGGGCCCCGTTCGGCTATGCTCCGGGCGGCTCACAGGCCGCGCTCGACTCGCGCGGCTCGCCCTTGGAGAACGTTTGACCTTCGACACGCTCGGCCTCTCGGCCGATCTCCTCCGGACCGTCGCCGAGGAGCAATACACAGAACCGACACCCGTCCAGGCGGAGGCGATCCCGCTCGTTCTTGCCGGCCGCGACGTCCTCGCCGCCGCCCAGACCGGAACCGGCAAGACCGCCGCGTTCGTGCTGCCGATCCTCGACCGCCTGCGGGCCCACGCCAACACGAGCTTCTCGCCCGCCCGCCACCCCGTCCGCTGCCTGATCCTCGTCCCCACGCGCGAACTCGCGATGCAGGTCGACGAGAGCGTCCGAACCTACGGCCGAACGGTCCCCCTGCGGCCGGCCGTGGTCTACGGCGGCATCCCCATCGAGCCCCAGATCAAGCAGTTGCGCGGTGGGGTGGAGATCCTGGTCGCCACGCCCGGCCGGCTGCTCGACCACGTCGGCCAGCGCACCGTCAACCTGGGCCAGGTCGAGATCCTCGTCCTCGACGAGGCGGATCGGATGCTGGACATGGGGTTCCTGCCGGACATCCGGCGCATCCTCGAGCTGCTGCCCACGCGGCGTCAGAGCCTCATGTTTTCGGCCACGTTCTCGGAGGACATCCGGCGCCTGGCGGCCACGATCCTGCGCGATCCGGCCACGGTCGAGGTGATGCCGCGTAATACGGCCGCCGAGGGTGTCCGCCAGCTCGTCTACGTGGTCGATCGCGACCGCAAGGAAGCTCTCCTCGCCCACCTCGTCCGCAAGCTGGACCTGCGCCAGGTGCTCGTCTTCACGCGGACCAAGCTGGCGGCCTCACGGCTGGCCTCGGTCCTCGATCGCGAGGGACTGGAGGCGGTGGCCATCCACTCCGACCGAACCCAGCCCGAGCGGACGCGGGCCCTCGAGGGCTTCAAGAAGGGCACGATTCGGGTGCTGGTGGCGACCGATGTCGCCGCGCGGGGCCTCGACATCGAGGACATGCCACACGTCGTCAACTTCGAGCTGCCGTGGAACCCGCAGGATTACATCCACCGCATCGGCCGGACCGGCCGGGCGGGCCTGAGCGGGGATGCGATCAGCCTGGTCTGCATCGACGAGGTCGATCTGCTGCGTGGGGTGCAGCGACTGCTGAAGCAGGCAATCCCCTGGGCCGTCGAGGATGGCTTCATCCCCGATCGCAACGCGGAGCCGCGACCGATCGGCCACGGCAGGTCCGCCGATCGGGAGTTCCATCCGCACCGCAACGTCGTGCGGCGGACGGGTGCGGGGGCCGCCAGCCGGCACTAGCCTGGCCGTGCGCGGGACACGGCCCCGGGCCGCCGGCGCTAGCCCGGATCAGCCGGTGACGGGTGCTCCGTCGCTGGCCAACGGAGGCGTCGAGGCCGCGAGTCGAGTGCGCGCCCGGCGCGGCCGAGGGCTCGGATTCTCGGGCACGGGCGGCGGCTCGGGCGTGGGCGCCTTGCCGATGCCGGAATCGGGTGGGACGTGTGCACCGGGGAAGAAGAAGCCAAGCATCAGATCGGCGTCGACGCGGTCCACGGAGTAGCGGTTGACGAGGCCCTGCGGGTGCACGTTCTCGCCCGCGTCGGGTCGCCCCAACAGCGTGAGCTTGACGTCGCGCAGGAGCACGAAGCTGCCAGTGGGTCGGGTCAGAGCCCGGCCGGGATCGAAGCCCGGAAGCGTGGGGAGCTCGCCTTCGATGATGTAGGGCCCCGCTTCCAGCCTGATCGCGTGCCAGGCCGCGTGGACCGGGCCGGTCATCTCCTCGTCGGCGGAGGCCAGGACCAGGTCATCGATGGCGATCTGCCGCGACGGGGCTTCCTGCACGGGCGATCCGTCCAGCGGCGCCCAGGTGGTCTCCTCGACGAGCAGCTCAGGCCACCCGTCCAGGATCTCGCGGAGGTGCCCCGGGCGTGCGACGACGCCGATCAGGATCCCCCCCGTCGTATACGCCTCGACACGAATCGGCATGGTCGTTGCCCCCGACTGGGAGGCGATCATCACCCCACGCCCGCAGTCCTGCCAGCACCGGCCGGTACCACACCCGCCCGGACCTTCGTACGGTGCCTCAGCGGCCCCGCATCGGGCGCCCGCCGGACTCCTTGCCGCGCAGATCCTTGACGACGATCGCCGCGGCCGGCCGGTAGCCCATCCGGTCGCGGTAGAAGCGGCCCGCATCGTGGTTGGCAGCGTTGTAGTCGAGCACCGTCCAGGCGCAGCCGGCCCCTCGCGCCCAGTCCTCCGCGGCTCGCAGCAGTGCCGCTCCGACGCCGCGCCTCCGGGCGGCGGCTGACACAGCCAGCTCGGCCACGTAGCCGTAGCGCTCGGGGATGTGGGCGCCGGCCGGGCGGACGACGTGGGCGTCGAGGATGCCGACGACGACCCCGTCGAGCTCGCCCACCAGCGACACCCGCTCGGCAGGCTTGCTGTCGGGCGAGTGCTGGCGCCCGGCCCGGTACATGGCCACGACCGCGTCGGGGTCGAGGATCTCGTACCGGTCGGGCTCCAGGCCGACGTGGTGGATCGAACTGTCGACGAGTGCCGTCGCAACGGCCGCGGCATCGTCCGGCCGAAAGGGGCGGACGACGATCGCGCTCACGGCGTCGGTGCCGGCGAGAGCGAGGGCGGTGACGAGGAGGACGGGCTGGGGGACGGCGGTGGAGGCGGCGGTGGGGCGACGATCGCGACGAGCCCCTTGAGGATCACGCCCGGGTCGGCGCGGCTCTGGTTGGTCAGCACGGCAACGGAAAACCCCTGGCCAGGGAAGTAGCGCATCAGGCCCTGGGAGCCCAGCAGTCGGCCGCTGTGGCCCAGCGCCGGCCAGCCGCCCACGGTGACGAGTTGGACGCCCAGGCCGTACGGGATTCGCGGCTTGTAGCGGGCCGTGTTGGTGACGTCGCCGAGCATCGCCGCCAGCGAGTTGGGACTGAGCACGGCTCCGCCGTACAGCGCCTTGGCCCAACGGGCCAGGTCGATCGAGCTGGCGGCGACGGAGCCCGCTCCCCCGGCGGCGGTCACCACGGACCGGAACGGGGCCACGCCGGTGCCGTCTGCGAGGTCGATCGGGGGCAACGTCCGGTTCGAGCCCACGAACCGGTAGCCGTGGGCGAGCGGGCCGCGCGGCCGCTCCTCGACCTCGTAGAAGGCGGTCGACAAGCCAAGCGGGCCGAAGAAGCGCGCCCGGAACTGGTCCGCCAGGCTGGCCCGGCCGGCGCGCTCGGCGATGAGCCCGAGGAGCAGGTAGTTGGTGTTCGAGTAATGCCAGCCGAGGCCGGGCTTGAAGTAGGGCTTGCCGACGAACGCCAGCGTCTGAGCGGGAGTCCAGGCGGCGGCCCGGTTGGCTCGCAGCGCGGCGTCGATCCTGGGGTGGAAGAAGAAGTCATACAGGCCGCTGGTATGGTCGAGCAGCTGGCGGATCGTAATGGCATGATCCAGCGTGACCGCTGGCAGGTAGAGCCAGGCCGCATCGTCGAGGCCGATCCGTCCCTCCGCCGCGAGCTCCAGGATGAGCGTGGCGAGGAACGTCTTGCTGATGCTGCCGACGGCGAAGGCCGTGTTGGGCGTGACGGCCTTGCGGGCCGTGACGTCGGCCAGGCCACTCACGCCCGTCCAGGACGAGCCGTCCGCAAAGAGGATCGTGGCCGAAGCGCCGGGCATGGCGGCCTTGATCCGGAGCCGGTCGAGGGTTGCCTGGAGCTGGGCACCGAGGGCCCCGGCCGTGTTGGCCGGCGTCGCGCTGGGAGCCGGCGTCGAGGAGGCGACTGGCGGGCTCGCGGGAGCGCTGGAGACGGCGCTGGCGAACGGCAGGCTGGCCGCCGGCGGGGAGACGAGGCGACTTGGACCCGGCGACCCGACCGCGGCGGCAGGATCCGGGCCATTGGACGGTCGGCCGAGCGCGAATCCGAGTGCGCCCACGACCAGCGCGGCGCCCGCCACGCCCAGGACCGCCCGGCGACCGGCAACGGGCCGATACCGCGACAGCCGTCTGGCGGGCCTTGCGTGGGGGGCTCGCGGGGTCCCTGGAATCAGCGTGCCCTGCGAGCGGGGCGCAGGCTGAACACGACGATGACCAGGCCCAGGACCACGAGGGCCGCGGCCAGCACGACATCCAGGTTGCGGATGCGACCGCCCGAGAGCCCGATGACCGATTCGAAGAAGAAGGCAAAGCCCAGGAACAGGGCGAGGCCCACGAGGAGCGCCCAGGCGCCGGCCAGGGCCAGTTCGCGCTGCCGCGTGAGGGCGCCGTAGACCAGCAGTCCCAGGCCGACTCCGCCGGGTGCCACGAGCGCCCAGGCATAGGCCCAGGTGGACCACAGGCCGGTCTGGTTCTGGACGGCGAGCACGACGCCGGTGACGGTCACGATGGCCCCGGCCACCGCGAAGCCCGAGCCACCCCCCCCGCCAACGGCGAGGGCCAGCAGGAACAGGACGATGCCGGGGACGATGACGAAGACCGGCCAGCCGGTCCGGCCGACGTCGATGTTCAGCTGGCGGCCGATGAGGAAGATGGCGCCGACGGCGATCAGGATGCCGCCGATGACGACGCTGGATCGCCGGTCCGAGCCCCTGTAGTTCATCCCACGCTCCTCAACGAGCGCCTGGCCGTCGCGTTATCGCAACATGGTCGCATACAGGCACCGAACGACCACTCACCCAACAGGAGCTCCAAGGTCATGAAGGGCGTTCTCCCGGTTCTGGGGCTGCTGCTCCTGGCCGTCGGGCTCGGCGCATGCTCGGGCGCCAATCGGGGGCCGTCGGGCGTCACGGCCTCGGCCGACCCGAACGCCGTGCACATCTCGGCCAGGGATCTGAAGTTCTCGACCGCCGAGCTCAGTGCCCCGGCCGGCAAGTCCTTCAGCATCGTCTTCGACAATCAGGAGTCGGCACCGCACAACGTCGCCATCTACAAGGACAGCGCGGCCACGATGAAGGTGTTCGCCGAGGATCCGTTTGGCGGACCCAGAACAGTCGCCTACCAGGTAAGCGCGCTCGCGGCGGGCACCTACTTTTTCCGCTGCGACCTCCACACGGAGATGAAGGGCACGCTGACCGTCAAATAGCCAACGAGCCACGCTGAGAGCCCCGGAGCGGCAGTCCCGTCCGGGGCTTTTGGAGTTGTCGCTGCCAACCGTCATTCATTCGTGCGGTGGCTGTTGGTCAAGTCCTTCGACCCGGGACGGACGGGTCCGAGCGCGAATCCACCCGCGCGACCCGTCGCCTATTCACGGGGTGCATATCCGACGGCGCCGTTGTGACTAACAGTCTCCCGGTGAATGAATGACGCTTTTGCGGCGCTTGAGGGCGCATTGCGGCTGCGGATCGAGCGGCTCGAGGCCGCGGCCGTCGAGGCGGCCGCCCGGCGCCTCTGAGCGCGGGCCTCAGCTCGGAGCGGCGAGGTCGCGTCGAGGAAAGATCGCCAGCGCGGCGACGATGGCGATCACTGCGACGACGCCCAGGATCGCGAAGTTCGCGAGCTCGAGTGTCCCGGACAGGATTTCCTTGGGCTGCAGGTAGTGGAACAGCGAGTAGGGCTGAAGGCCTTGCGCGTCCGGCCATAGCGAGCCCAGGATCTGCAGGAAATACGAGGCGATGACGATCGCGACGGTGATCCCCAGCGCCGGCGACAGGCGATCGAACGAGACCGAGGCGGCCAGCCCGATGGCGGCGATGGCGCCGAACAACAGCAGCCCGTTGAACCAGACGGCGACGACGCGCGCGGGCACGATCTCGCCGGCCACGCCGTTGGCTGCGGCGCTGATGCTCGTTCCGATCAGGAAGGCTGCCATGACCAAGGCCACGAACAACAGGGCGCAGACGAGCAACGTGAGGTACAGCGTGCGGCGCGAGATCGGGCGGGCCAGCAGCACCTCCAGCGTTCCGCGCTGGCGCTCGCCAGCGACCGCTGCCGTCGTGAACCCGACGGCAAAGATCGACGACAGGAGCAGGGCGATGGGATGGATGAAGCCCAATGCGATCGAGCCGGGCAGGGTGAAGATGTCGCCGCCGCCGAACTGGGCGAGCTGCTTGGGGAGCAGTCCGCTCTTCATGAGGTCGCGGAACTGCGAGCCGAACTGGGCGTAGATCAGGGGCATCAGGCCCCCCCACAGGCCCATCGCCAGCGCGATGATCAACAGCCGCAGCGCATTCGATCGCAGGGTGTGAAGGAAGAGCGTCCGGTTCATTCGGCCTTCACCCGCTTGCGCGTCGGTCGCGTGCCCAGCCCCTCGGCGGGCGCGGTCCCATCGGTCGCAGCTGCTTCCCCGAAGGCTGCCGTTGCCGCGGCGGCCGCTGCCGCTGTTCGCCGGGCGAGGGTGTCCTCGTCGGCGTAGAACTCGAGGAACGCCTCCTCGAGGTGCGCGGGCTCGATCGTCAGGTCCGTGATCGGTGCGCCGGCAATGGCCTTGAGGAACGGCCCGACGTCGCCCTCCAGCGAGCACCTGAGTCGCCCGTCAGCCAGCTGCACATTGCTGACGCCCGGCACGCCCGCCAGGACCGGCGGCGGCCCGGCCAGTCGCATCTCGACGTTGCGCTTGCGCCGCGCCAGCAGCGCCCCGACCTCCTCCAGCGCGACCAGCCGCCCGGACCTGATGATTGCCACCCGGTCGCACACCCGCTCCACTTCCGACAGCACGTGCGAGGAGAAGAAGATCGTTCGGCCGGCAGCCCGCAGCTCGTCGAGGATCTCGTAGAAGGCGCGCTGCATGAGCGGATCGAGCCCCTCCGTCGGCTCGTCGAGGATGGCCAGCTCCGGATCGTGCTGCAGGGCCTGGATGATGCCCATCTTCTGGCGCATGCCGCGCGAGTAGTCGCGCACCGGCCGGCGCAGGGTGCGCTCGCTCATCTCGAGCCGGTCGAGCAGCTCCGCCCGTCGCACCGGCGGCCGCCCGGTCAGGTGGCCGAGGTAGTCGAGCAGCCGCTCCCCGCTCAGCGAGTCGTACAGCGCGATGCCGCCCGGCAGGTAGCCGACGCGGCGCCGGATCTGGACCGACTCTCGTTGCGTATCGAGGCCCAGCACGGTGGCCCGCCCGGCGGTCGGGTGCAGGTAGCCGAGCAGCAGCCGGATGGTCGTGCTCTTGCCCGCACCGTTCGGGCCCAGGAAGCCGAAGATCTCGCCTTCGCGGACGGTGATGCCCAGGTCATCGAGCGCCGGCTGGCCGGCGGCACCCCGCCCTCGGAACGGGAGGTGGGCGAGCGGGCCCGTGCGGCCGTAGCGCTTGGTCAGGCGGGTCGTCTCGATGGCGTCCACGCGGGCACGATACCGCGCTCGGGAGGGCTGCGGGGCCGTAGACTCCGGGCTCACGAGGAGGAGGGCCAATGCCGAAGCGCGTTCTCACCGGGCCGGGCATCGTGCCCGGCGCCCTGCCATTCAGCCCCGTCGTCGAGGCCAACGGCCTCGTGTTCCTGGCCGGCCAGGTGGGCGACGTGCCCGGGACGCCGGGGCCCGTGGCAGGCGGCATCGAAGCCGAGACGCGGGCCATGCTCGACAACGTGGGGCGGCTGCTGCGCGCGGCGGGCCTCGACTACAAGGACGTCGTCAAGGCCACCGTCTATCTGCGCGACTTCGACGAGTTCGCGGCCATGAACAAGATCTACCGCGAATACTTCCCGATCGAGCCGCCGACTCGGGCCACGGTCGGGGTGACCCGGCTGGCGAGCGAGTTCCGGATCGAGATCGAGGTCATCGCCACGCGCTGACCGCGACCCGAACTCGCGTCAGCGAACGACGAGCTCGTCGATGGCCACGATCCTGTCGCCGGCGACCCCGAGGACCTCGATGGTCAGCGTGTGGACCGCGCCCTTCGACCAGCGTGCCGAGAAGAGATCGCGGCGGGCCAGGAACGTCGATCGGTTCAGATCGACCGTCCCCACGACGACTCCGTCGACCAGCACGCGCGCCTTGCCGCGGGTCGGGCCAACGGGACCGATCCACGTCACGGACTTGCCGACGAAGCGGAAGGTGGCCGTCGCTCCAGCGTTGCCCGAGTAGAGCACGCCGCCACCCGCGTAGCGCGGGAAGCGGGCCTTCGACCAGCCGCCGGTGTACGTGATGTGCGAGCTCGTCTCAGGGTAGCTGCCGCTCGTCGCGCCGGCCCCCGGCGTGGGTGTCGGGCCGGACGAGGGCGGAGGCGTTGGGGTCGGAGTCGGTGGCCGCGTCGGCGTCGGGCTGGGTTTCGGTGTCGATGTCGGGTTCGGGGTCGGCGACAAGGCGGGCAACGTGGCCATCGCCGTCATGACCTTGCCGACGTAGCGCCGAGCAAACGGCGACCAGTGGTCGGGGTTCGAGTCACCCGAGCCGGTCAGCCACCAGTGCGCGACCGCGGGCCAGGTGCCCAGCCAACGCCACAGCGACGTGAACTTGCCGCGAGCCACGACCTCCTGGTTGGTGGGAGTGGGCGGCAAGGCGCGCCCGAGGTAGATCTTCGACCAGGCCGGCCAGTTCGACGGCATGATCTGGTACTTGCCGTAGGCCCCGCTGCTCGAATTGAGAGCGTCGTACCGGCCGCCGGATTCCACGAACCCAATGGCCTGCATGAAGCGATCGATACCGGGCGGGTCCTTGGCGAGCGACGCAGCCGGCGTGAGGATGAGGACGAACGATGTTGCGAGGAACGCAACGACGACCGCGCGGCGGCGGGGCAGCTCTCGCAATGGTGGTCCTTCCTGCCTGGACGACGCGCTGAGCGCGCCGAGCGATGGGCTCGCGTCGCTGTCGGCAGGAGCGGGTGAGCACCGCTGGTGGCGGTCCTGCCGGCGTCGACGGTTCGATTGGCCGCCCGATCCCGGGTCGGACGGCGTTTGGGGTCGCCAAGGATACGGGCGACTTCCCAGCCCGACAAGACGGGGATAACTGAGGTCGGGCGGGGTTCAGTCGGTTCCGCGCAGGACGCGGTAGGTCCCGCGGGCTGAGGTCAGGTCGCCACGCTCAGCCGAGCCCCTTGACGAAGGCGGCAATTCGTTCGATGGCGTCGTCGAGCACGGGTTTGAGGGTATGGCCCAGGCGTGGGTAGGTGACCAGCTCAGCCCGGGCCAGGCGCCTCACGGCGGTCCGCAGCAGGTCGATGCGGGCGAATGGATCCGCCTCGCCAGACAACAGCAGGACCGGACAGCGGATCGCCGGCCAGTGCTCCGTCCGCAGCTCCGTGGGATGGCCTGGCCGGTGGAGTGGATAGCTCAGCAGCACCAGGCCGGCATAGGGGGCGTCGGGCTCTGCCGCCGCGAGACTCGCCACTCGCCCGCCGTACGACTGTCCGCCGACGGCCACGTCCGGTCGCGATGGCACGATCGATTGAAGGACGGGCACCGCGTCTTCCGCCCGCTTCTTCGGCAGGTCGATGGCCAGTGCCACGACGCCGCGTTTGGCCAGCCCGTCGACGAACGGCGCCATGCTGGCCGCGTCGCCGCTCGCTCCGTGGCCAAGGTAGAGACGGACATCCACCTCGACAGAGTAGTCGGCGCGTGCACCGTTATCCTCGTGTCGTGGCGCCAGATGATCGAGCCCGCTGCTGGTGGGCAGTCGGGACCGCGGGCATCGCGGGCGCCGACGCGTTGATGGTCGAGTACCACGACACCGAGTGGGGCGTGCCGGTCCACGATGGCGCCGAGCTGTTCGAGCGACTGGCCCTGGAGGGCTTCCAGGCAGGACTGTCGTGGGCCACGATCCTGCGCAAGCGGCCGGCCTTCCGGACGGCGTTCGGCGGCTTCGAACCCCGGATCGTGGCTGCCTTCGGCGACGACGATCGGGCTCGCCTGCTGGGCGATGCCGGGATCCTGCGCAACCGGGCAAAGATCGACGCGACCATCACCAACGCGGCGAGGGTGATCGCGACCGCCGGGGAGTTCGGCTCCTTCGCGGCCTACCTCGACTCAATCGTGCCGCCGCTCCCGCGTCGCCAGCCGCCATCGGCCACGTCGGCGGACGTCCCGGCGACCACGGCGGCTTCGGACGCCCTGTCGCGCGACCTTCGCGGACGTGGCTTCGGCTTCGTCGGGTCGACGATCGTGTACGCCTTCATGCAGAGCGTGGGTCTCGTCGACGACCACCTGCCGGGCTGCTTTCGCTACGTCGGCTAGACCTCGCGGTGCTCCGGCGAGAATCCGTACCAGGCGGCGTTCGAAGCCAGGCGGCGTTCGAACCGTCATTTACCCATGCGATGCATGTTCGACAGGACTGCAGGCTCGCTTGCAGGCGCGGCCACGCTCGAGAGTCACCGAACTGCACGTCAATTAGCAGCGGGATGCATATCTGACGGAACCGCCATGACCAGGACCCAGCGGGTGCATATCTGACGGTTTCGCGGCGCAACAACGCGTCCGGCAATCACACCTCGCGGCGGTTCATCGACCAGACCGCGAGCAGCAGCACGACGGCGACCCAGGCAACCGACCAGACGACGAACTCGAGCGGCGGCGGATTGGCCGCGTAGAACGGATTCGCCTGTGCGACGCGCCCGGCCCCCGAGGCCCCGAGGACCACGAGAGGCGGCTCCAGGCCAAAGACGACGCCGCGCCACAATCCGTCGGTCGGGAACAGCCAGCGCGATGCCTGGGCGACCTGCACGAGGAGCTCGACGTCGAACAGGCTGCCGATGCCGGCGAACACGCCGGCCATCCAGGCCAGCCCGAACAGGACGACACAGATGGCACCTCCGGCCATCGACGGCAGGCGGGTGCTGAGGAGCAGGGCGAAGGTCAGGATCACGACCGCCTGGGCAGCCAGGAAAGCGACGGCGACGAAGGGCTCCGGTGGCGCATGACCGGTCACGACGAAGACGGTGCCGATCTCCAGCAGACCGGCACCCGCGCCGTACGCGGCGACGACGATCGACAGCCCCAGCCATCGGCCGACGACCAGATCCGCCCGCCGAATGGGCCTGGCGAGCATCGACTGCGCCACCCCCGACTCGATGTCGACGGCGATCGCCGGCGCCCCGAGGAACGCTGCCGTCATGGCCAGCACGAAGCTGAACATGAAGGCGACCAGGATGAGAACCTGCGAGACGCCGATCCTGATCTGGAGCTCGCTGACACCATTCGAGCGGGCCAGCGTCGCCAGTCGCTCGACGCCCCAGCCCGTGAGGATGACGACGACGATCGTCAACAGGAGGAGCACGGCCAGGACCCGCCGTCGCGCCGCCTCGCGAACGGTCAGCATCGCGATCGTCCTCATCGCCCGGCCACCGTCGGCTGCGTGGAGCCCTCCGCAAGGAGGGCCAGGAATACATCTTCGAGCGAGCTTCGACCCGCTTCGACAGCGTGCACGCGGCCGCCGGCCGCGACGATCGCGGCCACGACGTCCGGCACGACGGCCGGATCGATCGGCTGGATCGACAGCCAGTCGCCGTCGCGGCGGACCGGGCCGAACCGGGCGAGCTTCCTGAAGACGGCGGCTGGCGCCCCCGTCGCACGGATGCGCAGGGCAGGCTCGCCGAGGAGCTCGTCGAGCCGGCCCGCCGCGAGGACGCGGCCGCGGTCGACGATTGCCACCCGGTCGCAGACGCGTTCGACCTCGGTCAGCAGATGCGAGTTGAGGAAGACTGCCGTGCCGCGGTCACGGACGGTCCGAATGATCGCTCGCACGTCGCTTCGGCCGACAGGGTCGAGCGCGGACGTGGGCTCGTCGAGGACCACGAGGTCCGGACGGCCGAGCAGGGCCAGCCCGAGGCCCAGCCGCTGCTGCATCCCCTTCGAGAACGCGCCGACCGGGTCATCGGCGCGGTCCGCCAGGCCGACCAGGCCAAGGCTCTCGTCGATCTCCGAGCTCCAGCGTTCCTTCGGCAGGCGCGCCAGGTCGCAGTGCAGCGCGAGGACCTCGCGGGCGCGCAGCCACGGCTGGTAGCGGAACAGCTCCGGCAGGTAGCCGATGCGGCGCCGGGTGAGGCGGTCGCCAAGGGGCGCTCCCAGGACGGTACCTCGACCGGATGTCGGGCGGGCCAGCCCCATGAGGAGCCTGACGGCGGTCGTCTTGCCGGCCCCGTTCGGGCCCAGAAAGCCGAACACCTCGCCTCGCTCCACGGTCATCGTCAGCCCGTCCAGGGCGATCGTCCGGCCATAACGCTTGGCGAGCCGCTCGACGACGACGGCGGCACCGTTTGGCGGTCGTGACACGCTAGCTGTCACGGCCAGGGTCGAATGTGCGGGTCAACGAGCCAGCCATGAGGTACCGGAGATGATGACCGTCGATTGCCCGTGGTGCGAGGAGCCGATCCGCACGGAGGCCCATGCCGATGTCCTGCGCTGCGACGGCTGCCGCATCGAGCTCCAGCTTGCGCCTGACGACGAGGCCCTGGACATCGCCCGCGCCGCCTGAACGGCACGAGGTCACTTTCCCTCCAGTCTGGCGGCTCGCATACCGCGGCTCGGCAGGAACACGAAGCTGAGAGCGGCCAGGATCGCGCCCATGGCGATCAGCGTGACGGAGCCATTGGTGAGGTCGATCAACGCTCCCGTGGCGACCATTCCCAGCGGCTGCATGCCTATCGACAGTGTGCGGGCCGTGCTGCCCACCCGGCCAAGCAGCTCGTCCGGGGAGTAGGCGGCCCGCATCGTGATGTAGGTGATGAGGACAAGTGTGGACGCGACGCCGGCAACGAACGAGAGCACGCCCATCAGCTCGACGGATGCGGCCAGCCCCAGGCCAACCAGCGCGGCGCCACGGACGAGGTTGCCGCCCAGGACCTGCGGCCAGGCCACGCCACGTCGGATGCGAGACGCCCACAGCGCCCCCACGATCGTGCCCACGCCGAACGTCGCGAGGATGAGGCCGAAGGCGGATGCAGGCAGTCCCAGGTCGCGGGTCACGTGGACGGTCAGGGCGGTGATCAGTCCCGCGGTGACGACGCTGATTGCGCTCCAGAACAGGATCGACACCCGCAGCACCGGGTGGCCGACGATGAATCGGATGCCCTCGGTGATCTCCGCCCTCAGGTGGCTCTCCGGGCGATCGCCCGGTGCCTTGAGCGGCCGGCGAATGAAGATGATGCCGACGGACGCGACGAGGAACGAGACGGCGTCGATGGCCAGCGTGGGGCCGGGCCCGATCACGGTCGAAAGGAGTCCGGCGATTGCCGGCCCGGCGATGAAGCCGCTGCTGTAGACGACCTCGAAATAGGAGTTCGCCTGGGCCAGCCGGGGCCGGCCGACGATGGCGGGCACGGCCGCCGTGTATGCGGCGAGGAAGAGCGAGCGGAGCGTGCTCAGCGGGGCAGCGACGAGCAGGATGACGGCCATCGTCGGGCCGTTCAACAGGGCGGACAGGGGAATGAGGGCCGTCAGCGCGCCGCGGCCCAGGTTGGTCAGGAAGAGGATCCGCTTCTGGTCACTGCGGTCCGCGATGGCACCCGCGACCAGCCCGAACACGAGATCGGGCAAGGTCTGCAGCGCTCCGACGACGCCCATCGCGAACCCCGAGCCGGTCAGGGCCAGGACGAGCAGCGGCAGGGCCGTGAAGCTGACCGCGTCTCCGACGGCGGAGATCCCCTCGGCGCTGACGAGCGCCCGAAAGTCACCATTGCGGGCCAGCGATTCGGAGCTGGGCGCCGGGGCCTCGGTGGACATGCGGAGATGATGCGCGACGGCGCATGCGGCGCGCCGGGACCTCGCCGGCGCCACGGGCGAGGGGCGATACTTGCCGCGTCGTCGGGGTGAGGGCACGGATGCCGGCGCTGACCGCCGGAGCGCGAGCGGCGGCCACCCGCCATGGAGGGACGCGATGAACGCCTCGAAGTACTTGGCGGAGCTGGTCGGGACGTTCGTCCTGGTGTTCGTCGGGTCGATGTCGATCCTGGCGGCCCACGCGATGAGCGCGCCCGTGCTGGTCGTCGTGCCGCTGGGGTTCGGCCTGGCTCTGTTGGCCGCGATCTTCGCCTTCGGTGACGTCTCCGGTGGCCACTTCAACCCGGCGGTGACGCTGGGCGCGCTGCTCGACGGCCGGATCGCGCTGATCGACGCCATCAGCTACGTCGTCGCCCAGGTCGTCGGTGCGCTGGGGGCTTCGGCGGTTGTGCTGCTGATGTCCAGCCAGTCAGGCGTCGCGGGGACCGCCAATGTGCCGGGCACAGGCGTGTCCGACCTGCAGGCGTTCGGCCTCGAGGTCATCCTCACGGCCCTGCTGGTGATCGTGATCCTGACCGTAACCGAGCGCGATCGCGGTCACGCGCCGCTGGCGATTCCCCTGACGCTCATCGCGATTCACCTTGCCGGGATCCCGTTCAGCGGGGCGTCCGTCAACCCCGCCAGGTCACTCGCCCCCGCCCTCGTGGGGGGCGACCTGGGCCACATCTGGATCTATCTCACGGCCCCGTTCGTGGGGGCGGTCGTCGGCTGGGGCCTGTTCCGGGCGTTCGATCGCCTGGAGTCCTGATCGCCTCAGGCCGGCACGATCCCGGGCGCGGCAGGCGCTGCCGGGGCCGGCGCAGTCCCCGTCGTGGCCGGCACGATCCCGGGCGTGGCGGGCATGACCGGCAGGTTGCGACCGCCCTCGACCAGCCAGCAGGCAGCCTTCTGGCCGCGCCCCACATCGAACAGCGGCGGCTCCTCGACCCGACAGCGGTCGAATGCGAGCGGACAGCGCGGGTGGAAGCGGCAGCCGCTCGGCACGTGGGCCGCGTCCGGCGTCTCGCCCACCAGGATGGTTCGCTTCTGGCGCTCACCGATTGACGGCGGCGTCGGCGTCGGGGCAACGCTCACCAGGGCCTTCGTATAGGGATTGTGCGGCTCGCGGATGACCTGGTCGGCGGGTCCGATCTCCATGATCTTGCCCAGGTACATGACGGCGATGCGGTCGGCGATGACCCAGGCCAGTGACAGATCGTGGGTGATGAACAGGTAGGTCAGGCCGCGCTCCTGGCGCAGGTCCAGCATCAGTCGCAGTAGCTCCGTGCGGATGGAAACGTCGAGCATCGACACGGGCTCGTCGGCGACGACCAGCTCCGGGCCCATCACCAGGGCGCCGGCGATGACGACCCGCTGGCGCTGGCCGCCCGACAGCTCGTGCGGAAACCTGAAGGCGAAGTCAGACGCCGGCCGCAGGCCGGCCGACTCGAGGGCCCGGGCCACGCGCTCCTCGCGATCGGCCGCGGACTTGCCGATCCCGTTGACGACGAGGGGCTCGGCCACGAAGTCGTGGATGGACTGCTTCGGGTTCAGTGTCTCGTACGGGTCCTGGAAGATGAGCTGGACGCGGCGTCGATAGCCGCGCAGCTGGCCCACGCCCCACAGGTCGGAGACGTCGCGGCCGTCGAAGACCAGCCGGCCCCCGGTCTGGCGGGTGAGCTTGGTGATCACCCGGCCAGTCGTCGTCTTGCCTGACCCGGACTCCCCGACCAGGCCGAGGACCTCGCCCTTCTCGATCGTCAGGTCGATGCCGTCGACCGCGCGGATCACGCCCGCGGATCGTCGGCGGAGCGTGTCGGTGATGCCGCCGCGGATCGGGAAGTGAACCTGGAGGCCCTCGAGACGCAGGAGCTCGCTCACGGCGGGCCTCCGGGGGCAGGGACCACCGAATCGGGGGCGGACACGACCGAAGACGGAACGGACGCCACCGAATTTGGGGCGGACACCGCCGATGCGGCGACTGGCGCCCCCACCCCGACCACGGCCGCGGGCACCAGCTGGCCGGCCATGGGCGCGTCGGCGTTCGGGTAGAGGTGGCAGGCGACTCGCACGCCATCTGCGAACCGGATTTCGGGCGGTACGACCTCGCGGCAGACATCCATGACGAACGGACAGCGCGGGGCGAACCGGCAGCCCGGCGGCGGATCGCGCAGGTCGGGCGGCTGGCCGGGAATGACGTCGAGCGTTCGTCGGTCGGCGCGGATGTTGGGGAACGACGACAGCAGCTTCTGCGTGTAGGGATGTCGGGGCGACGTGAAGACCCGGCTGACCGGCCCTTCCTCGGCCACCCGTCCGGCGTACATCACGAGGACCTTGTCGCAGGTCTCGGCGATGACCGACAGGTCGTGGGTGATGAGGATGAGCGACAGCCCGAGGTCGTGGCGCAGCTGCTCCAGCAGTTGCAGGATCTGGGCCTGGACCATGACGTCGAGCGCGGTGGTGGGCTCGTCGCCGATGACGATCGCCGGATCGCACGCCAGGGCCATGGCGATCATCGCCCGTTGCCGCATCCCACCCGAGAACTCGTGCGGGTAGGCGAGCCCGCGCCGCTTCGGAATGCCGACCAGCTCCAGCAGCTCCCCCGCCCGCGCGCGCGCGACAGACTGCGATTGGCCCAGGCGGATCTCGATCGGCTCGGCGATCTGGTCGCGGACGCGCCGCACCGGGTTGAGGGCGTTCATCGCGCCCTGGAAGACGATGCTGATCTCCCGCCAGCGGTAGCGTCGGAGTGCCCGCTCGCTCTTCGGCACGAGGTCGATCCCGAAGAGCTTCACGCTGCCGCCCCTGATGCGGCCGTTGGCGGGCAGGAGGCCAACCAGTGACAAGGCGGTCGTCGTCTTGCCACAACCGGACTCGCCGGCCAGCCCGAGCGCCTCGCCATTCTCCAGCCGGAACGAAACGCCATCGACCGCCCGGAGCCAGCCGCGGTCGAGCTTGAAGTGCGCCTTCAGTTCGGTCACGTCGAGCAGCGGAGCGTTCGGGTCGGCGAGCCTTGGAAGCGATTGCTGGCGACGGCCGCGAATGGCCGCTGCGACGGCGGCCACCGCCGCGGGTTCGGGGGCCGCGAGGTGGCGCGATTCGTCGTCCGCCGTTTCCAGCTCGCGCTCCGTCAGCGCCTCACGCGCCTCGGGTCCCAGATCGCGCGGATCGATGCTCACCGACGGGCCCCGGACTTCGGGTTGAGGATGTCGTCGAGGGCGTTGCCGACGAGGGTGAAGGCCAGCACCACGAGCACCACGCACGTTGCCGGCGGGACGATGTACCACCAGGCCCCCAGTCCCGGCGCGCCGGAGCCCTGGGCGGAGTTGAGGATCTCGCCCCACGACGGGGCGAACGGGTCACCCAGGCCGATGAAGGCCAGGGTCGTCTCGGTGAAGACCGCGGTGGCAAACGTCAGCACGGACTGGGCAACGATGAGGTTGAGGACGTTGGGCAGGATGTGCCGGCGCATGATGTGGCCCGATCCCGCGCCGATCACCCGGGCACGGTCGACGAACATCCGCTGCTTGAGCGACAACACCTGGCTGCGGATGATCCGGGCGGTCGTCGCCCAGCTCGTCAGCCCAATGACGACGACGATGACGATGAGGGTCGCCCTGATGCCGAACAGCTCCGCGTCGGCGCCGATGACGTCGAGCACCACCGGGGCGAGGATGAGCGCGAGGACGAGGGTCGGCAGGACAAGGAAGAAGTCGCACAGCCGCATCAGCGCGGTGTCGACCACGCCGCCCAGATAGCCGGCGACGATTCCCACGACGGCGCCGACGACGATGGTGATGAACGTCGCCATCAGGCCGATCGCCATCGAGATCCGCGCGCCATGCACGGTCAGGTTCAAGATGTCGCGGCCGATCTCGTCGAGCCCGAAGATGTGGGCCGCGGTTGGGCCGCTCAAGCGGACGCCGCTCGCCGTTACGGCCGATTCCAGCTTGCCCACGAAGAGCTCAGGAAAAGCGGCCAGGACCGCGAAGGCCAGCAGGATCACCAGCCCGATGACCCCGTCGGAGCGGTGCATGAAGCGGCCCGCGAAGGTGCGCGCTCGCCGACCGGCGAGCCGCCAGCGCACGGCCCGGACTCGATCGACCGCCAGCGCGGGCGCGCTCATGCCCGAACCCGCGGGTCCAGGAAGCCGTACACGATATCGGCGACGAAGTTGGCCACGACGACCGACACCGCCACCAGCAGGAAGATGCCCTGCAGCACCGGGTAGTCACGGGAGTTGAGGGCCTCGACCGTCAGCGTCCCCAGGCCCGGCCAGTTGAACACGATCTCCGCCGTGATGGCGCCCGCGATGACGTAGCCCAGGTTGATGGCGATGAGGGTGACCATGGGCAGGAGCGCGTTCGGGAAGGCGTGCGAGCGCAGGATGCGACCGTCCGTCAAGCCCTTGGCGCGGGCCGTCGTGATGTAGTCCTCGGCGCGCGTCTCGATGATCGCGGCCCGCATCAGGATTGAATATGCACCGAGAAGGCCGAGCGAAACCGCGGTCAACGGCAGGACGAGGTGGCGGCCGAGATCCAGGAGATAGGCCGGCAGCGGCCCGCCGTCGGCGGCCGGCGAGATCATCCCGGAGGTCGGGAACCAGTGCAGCCCGGCGGCGAAGACGATGATCAGTGGCATGCCGATCACGAAGTAGGGCATCGAGTAGAGGATCAGGCTCGCGCCGTTGCCGACCCGGTCGACCAGGCCGCCGCGCCGCCAGCCCGCATAGGCGCCGATCAGGAGACCAAAGGCAATGGCCACGACCTCGCCGAGGCCGACGAGCAGGACGGTGGGACCCACGGAGCCACCCACGACATCGGTTACGGGCTGTCCGCGGTAAAAGATCGAAAAGCCAAGGTCGCCAGAAACCGTCGAGCCGACGTACGCGACGAGCTGGTCCGGGAAGAGCGGCTTGTCGAGACCCCAGCGGGCCCTCGCGGCGGCGATGACCTCAGGTGTGAGGTTCGGGTTTCGACCGAGAGCTCGGTCCGGCGAACCCGGCATGAGCCGGAACATGAGGAAGTTGAGGAGAACGATCGCCACGATCGTGACGATCGCCTGGGCCACCTTGCGGCCAAAGTAGCGGCCGCTCACGGCCGGCCTTCTGCCTCAGGATCGACGGAGGGCCGCCATCCGGCAGCCCTCCCAATCTCGCGGCGACTTCGATCGCGGGCCGTCGAAGGTCATTCGTCCTCCTCGCGAACCACCCTTCGGCGGCGATTCATCAGCAGGACACCGGCGATGGCGAGGACGACCAGCAGCACGATGACCACGATGAGGAGCGTGTTGCTGCCTGGGCTCGAGGTCGTGCTTCCGGGGCTCGCTGGAGGGGCGGAAGCGGCAGCAGCGGCGGCGGACGGTGCGCCACTGGCCGCCGTAGCCTCGCTCGGTCCGGGCGTTGGCTGGGCCTTCGCGTCGGTCAGCCGCGTGTAGTCGAGGACGCCATAGGTGAAGAACGGGGTGCCGTTGGCCGGCATGTTCTGCCAGCCGGCGAACCTGTCGAGGCGGTACGCGTCCGTGTTCGAGTCGTAGAAGAGGATGTCGTAGGGCGCTTCGTCGTAAATGAGGTTCTGGATCTTGGCCAGCGTGGCGTGCCGCGCGTCGCCGGATTCCTTGAGCTGCTGGTCGTACAGCGCGTCGAATGCAGGGTTGCAGTACTGGCTGTCCGACGTGCCGCCGATCGCGTCACAGCGGAAGATCTGGAGCAGGGCGTTCGGATCCGGGTTGCCGGCCCAGCCCCACAGCTCGATGTCGTACTTCGCCGTGCCCGGCGGAGTGCCCTCCGGCGGAAGGATGAGCGTGCCCAATGCTGCGCTGGTCAACACGTTCGTGGTGACGTCGATTCCCAGCTGTCCGTACCACTCCTTGACGAACTGGGCTGCCTTGGCGTATTTGGCGTCCGAATCCGGCATGTACATCCGAAGCTTGATCGGCTTGTTCTCTTTGTCCAGGAGCTTGCCGTTGGCGTCGAGCTTGTAGCCGGCGGCATCGAGCTTCGACTTCGCCATCGCGATGTCGAACGTTCGGGACTTGTCGGGCTCCACGTGCCAGTCGGACAGGACCGGCGGGATGTTCGTCGTTCCGACGTCCCCGTAGCCGCCGAGTACGCGATCGACCAGGGTTTTCTTGTCGACCGCGTAGCCGAGCGCATCGCGGAACGCGGGATCGAGCAGGGCCTTTGTGGACGGCCCGCCGCCCTTGATCGTCTTGCCCGTCCCGGTGCCGTAGGTGTTGAACGCGAGCTGCGACCAGCCATTTGCCTTGCCCGCGACCGTCGCATACGTGGGGTCTGCCTTGAGCTGGTTGAGCTGGTCTGGGTTCACGTCGCGAGCGTAGTCGAGCTCGTTCGCCTTGAGGGCCTGGACCATCGTGTCGTTGGTCTTGTAGAAGTGGATCTCGACCTCGTCCGCGAAGCCCTGCTTGCCCCAGTAGTCCGGGTTCCGGACGAACCGGGTGAACTGGCCCGTCTTCCACTCCTTGAGGATGTAGGGCCCCGTCCCGACGAGCGGCGCGTTGAACTTCTCGTCGGCGATCTTCTTGTAGTCGTCCTTGCCAAAGATGTGCTTGGGCAGAATCGGTACATAGACCTGGTAGATGCGGTCCGACTGGTCCGTCGTGTAGGCGATGAAGGTCGTCGGGTCAGGACACTCGATCTTCGTGACGCCGGCGTCCTTGATGTTCGGGTCGAGATACCCGGCACCCACGTTCTGGCGTGCCTTGATCGCGGCCATGGCCAAGCCCCAGGTGAAGCAGACGTCGTCCGACGTGGCGGGCTGTCCGTCCGACCACTTCATCCCCGCCCGGATCTTGAAGGTCACCTTGTCCGGCGCGCGCTGCCACGATTCGGCAAAGCCGGGCGCCGCCTTGGCGTCCTTGTCGAATTCCGTCAACAGGTTGTAGGTCAGCTGGAACACCTCGTAGCCGACGACGAGGTACGTGTTCCAGGGGTTCGTCGAGTCGAGATCCTGGGTCGTGCCGACCCGCAGGACCACCGGGTCCGCCGCTCGGACCGCGCCCGCGGCGGGGAGCAACGTGGCCGCGATCACACCAGCGGCGACGACGATGCGGGCCACGCGCACGCGCAACGGCAGGTTCATCGCTATCCTCCTCCGCGGCCAGCACCCGGTCGATGCCCGGGCCAGGCCGGTGGCCCCGGTCCTCTCGTCCCCGTGGGGTCCGCCGGAGAGTGGCACAGCGGCACCGCCCATGCAAGCGCGGCGTGCATCAGGCGCGGAGCGCGCCTCCCGCGGCGCGCGTCCCGCAGCGCGCCTCCCGCGGCGCAGCGTCCAGGGCGCCTCAGCCGTCGGCGGTGACGACCTCTTCCACGACGAGCGTGCCCGCATCCGCGTCGAGGGTGGCGAGGGCGCCGAGCGGGACCGTGGCGTGGTGTTTGCCGTGGCCGATCGGGAGCCCGAAGATGACCGGCACGCCGAGCGGCTCGAGCAGCTCCTCCACGATGTCCTCGGCCGACAGCTCGCCGTTGCCGCCGGACCATTTGGTCTTGAGGTCGCCGACGACGATCCCCGCCACGGCATCGAACTTGCCGGCGTTGCGGAGGTGGGTGAGGATCCCGTCGAGGACATAGCCCTCGACCTCGATCTCCTCGAGGACCACGATGCGGCCCCTCGTATCCACTTCGATCCGCGTCCCCAGCGTCTCCGCGACGAGGCCGGCGCAGCCGCCGGTCAGGCGGCCGGTGGCACGCCCGCCGCGGATCGTCCGGACGTACGGGTCGTCCGGATTCGGCCCGATGGGCCCGTACGGCTCGGCGCTGAAGAGCGCCCGCTGGAGCCCGGCCTTGGAGAATTCGGTGACCTCCGGCGCGCCGACGCCGGACAGGCCATTCGAATAAAACGTGATGCCGCCGGCCCACTTCTGGGCCGCCAGGTGGAGCGTCGTGAGGTCGCTGTAGCCGCAGATCGCCTTCGGATTGGCCGCGAAGGCTCGTTTGTCGAGCAGCGGGATCAGGCGCGGCGTCCCGTAGCCACCCTGCAGGCAGACGATCGCGCGCACCTCAGGGTCAGCGAGCATGGCGTGAAGGTCGGCTGCCCGGTCCTCGTCACGGCCGGCCATGTAGGCATGGCGGTCGTCGACGTGCGCGCCCACCTTGACCCTGAGGCCCCACGCCTCGAGGCCGGCGATGCTCCGCAGCAGCTCGCTGCGGCTCTCCCAGGGGCTGGCCGGGGCGACCACGCCGACGGTGTCGCCGGGGCGCAGGCGGGGTGGCTTTCTGATCCCCTCTTCGGGCATGCGTTACCTCACACCATGAAGCTGGTTGCGGGGTTGGCTTCGAGCAGGATGGGGCGGTCGATGCGGAAGGGCTCGATGTCGGCCTGCGATGGCGTCCTGCCGTCGACCACGAGCTCGGCCACGATCCGCCCGAACAGCGAGGCGTACTTGAAGCCGTGGGCCGCACCCAGGGTCACGATGACGTTGGGCTGGTCGGGCAGGCGATCGAGCACGAAGTCGCGGTCCGGGGTCAGGGTGTAGAGGCAGGTCCGCGTGTAGATCTCCGGCCCCAGCGCGCCGGGCAGGTGGCGACCCAGAAAGGCCAGGACGCGTGCGTGGGCGCCCTCATCGCGCGCGAACGTTCGCGTCGCGGGCGTCGTTTCCGCGCCGCCCACGTCCTGGGCGGCCTTGGGGCCGGGCTCGCCATACGCCGGAAAGCCGTAGAAGCACGGCTCGTCCATCCAGATCCAAATGGGGAATCGGTCCGGCGCGAACGCCGCAGGGTCCGGGCAGGCGAAGTACGTCACCTGCTCCCTGGTGATGGTCAGCGGCAGGCGTCGATCGAAGTGCGCCAGCAGCTCGTTGGTCCAGGCATCCGCGGCCAGCACGACCGTTCCGGCCCGGAACGTCCTTCTGGCCGTGGACACCTCGATCTCGCCGCCGGCCTCGCGCAGGCTCGTCACCGGCGTTCGGTCCAGCAACGTCGCGCCATGCTCCCGGGCCAGGCGCTGGTGGGCGGCATTTGCCCGAATCGGGTCGGCCAGGCCGCCGTCCGCCTGGAACAGGCCGTGATGCTCGTCGCCCAGCCGCCACTGCGGCCAGCGCCGCATGATCTCCGCGCCA
>JALZAF010000059.1 GCA_030948505.1 Chloroflexota bacterium | reverse complement strand
GGGCCGGCTTCGTCGTTGTCGGGTAGCGTAGATCCGTGCAGCCCTACGACACGCGAACGGCGCTCGTCGTCGTCGACGTGCAGAACGACTTCGCTGATCCGGCCGGCAGCCTGGCGGTGGCCGGTGGCGACCAGATCGTGCCGGTCGTCAACGCCGAGGTCGGCGCGGCGACAGCAGCCGGCGCACTCGTCGCCTACACCCAGGACTGGCATCCGGCGCACACCCCCCACTTCGCCCAGGATGGCGGGACGTGGCCGGTGCACTGTGTGGCCGGCTCGTGGGGCGCGTTCTTCCACCCGGATCTCGTGGTCGCGGGCCCGACGGTGCGCAAGGGGAGCAACGGCGAGGACGGCTACTCGGGCTTCACGATGCGCGACCCCGTGAGCGGCCAGGAGCATCCGACCGAGCTCGAGGCGCTGTTGCGGGCTCGGTCGGTGGAACGGGTCTTCGTGTGCGGCCTGGCGACCGATTACTGCGTCAAGGCGACGGCCATCGACGCCGCACGGCTGGGCTTCGACACGGTGGTCCTCCGGGATGCCGTTCGCGCGGTCGAGCTGGGGGCAGGCGATGGGGCGCGGGCGCTCGACGAGATGACCGCCGCCGGCGTCCGCATCGCGGCCTCGGCCGCGTCCTGATCGACCCGATCGGCGAGCGCTGACGGCTCGTGCAAGTCCATCTCGTCGACGCGACGTACGAGCTGTTCCGCGCGCACTACGCGCCGCGGCCGCCCGTGCACGGGACCGACGGCATCCTCCTGTCGGGCGTTTCCGGGCTCGTCCAGCAGCTGCTGTACCTGCTGCGCGAGGAGGGCGCGACGCACGTGGGCTGCGCCACGGATCGGGTCATCGAATCGTTCCGCAACGACCTCTTCGAGGGCTACAAGTCGAGCGCCGGGATGCCGCCGGAACTGCTCGCGCAGTTCCCGATCGCTGAGCAGGCGATCGAGGCCCTCGGCGTGGTGTTGTGGCCGATGGTCGAGTTCGAGGCGGACGACGCCATTGCCGCCGCCGCTGATCGCTGGGCGGACGATCCGGCCGTCGAGCAGATCGTCATCTGCACCCCGGACAAGGACCTGGCGCAGTGCGTTCGGGATGGCCGGGTGGTGCTGCGCGACCGTCGCCGGGCGATCACCTACGACAGCGACGGCGTGATCGCGAAGTGGGGCGTGCCGCCCGAGTCGATCCCGGACTTGCTGGCGCTGGTCGGCGACAGCTCCGACGGCTACCCGGGCCTGCCAGGTTGGGGCGCCAAGTCCGCCGCGGCGGTCCTCGCCGTCCACGGCTCGCTGGAGGGCATTCCCAAGAAGGCAAGCGAATGGCACGTGCCCAGCCTCCGCGGTAGCGTGCCCCTGGCCACGGCGCTGGCCCAGCATTGGGACGAGGCGCTGCTGTATCGCGACCTGGCCCGCTTGCGAACGACGGCCGACGGCGTCGACATCCCCCAGAAGCGCGTGCAGCAGCTCCTCTGGGCAGGAGCGCCGCGCGCCACCTGGCGAGCTTTCTGCGACCAGTGGGGCCTCGATCGGCTGCGCGACCGGCCGCATCGCTGGCTCGACGCCTAGCGCGCAGGGGCGGCCGCCGGCGGGGCCCGGCGCGGCTCAGCCGCGGGCCAGGGTGAGCAACGCTCCGTGGTGAGCCGCGGGCGCGGCGAGCAAGCCGATCGTTCGGGTCGTGCGGGCGACATCGAACCAGGGACCGCCGGCCATATCCGTCACGACCGCGCCGCCGCGCTCGGCGATGAGTCCGGCCGCCGCCACGTCCCAGGCAGACAGGCCGCCCTGCTGGATGAAGGCGTCGAACCGGCCGTTGCCGACATAGGCGAGGCTGAGCGCAGCGGAGCCCATTGAGCGCGACACGCGGATGGCCTTGCGGATGGCCCGCGCTCTCGTCGCCACGGCCCGGCCGGAGAGGGCCAGCGACACGACGAAGTCCGACAGGCGCTCCTTGTCGCCCGCAACCACGGGACGGCCGTTGAGACGAGCCTGCCCGCCGGCGGCGGCCGAGTACGTCTCGCCGCGGCTTGGGTCGTGCACGACGCCGACCACCGGTCGGCCGTCGAGCACCAGGGCGATGGACACGCAGAAGACCGGGATGCCATTGGCGTAGTTGATCGTGCCGTCGAGCGGGTCGATCACCCACGTCCGGCCGTGGCCCAGCGCCTCTTCGGGCCGGCGCGCCGCACGATGCTCGCCTGACTCCTCGGCCAGGATCGCGTCGCCCGGATACTCGGCTCGAATCGCGTCAAGGATGAGCGACTCCGACAGGTGGTCGACCTCGGTGACCACGTCGCGGGCACTCTTGTAGTCGATCTGCTCGACGCGCTCGTAGCGCTCCATCAACAGCTCGCCCGCCCGTGCCGACACCTCGAGGCCGAAGGCCAGCTCGTCGGCCAACGCGATCCCGTCGGTGGTCTCGGTTGCCTCGCGCCGGCCCGTCACGGCGATTGGCATTCGACGGCCAGCGGCTGGGGCGAAGGGCCGAACTGGGCCACCGTGGTGGAGAAGGTCAGCGAGCCGCCCGGCTCGACCTTCGGGCTGAGCAGGACGGCCGCCGGACCGGTCCCGTGGCGCGAGGCCTCGGTGACCCGGCAGGTGGTCGCGCCTGCCTTGGTGCCCTGGTTGTGAACCGTCAGGCTGACCGACAGGCCGCCCTCCGCCGCCTGGACCGCGCTCACCTCGCCCTGGAATGGCCCCACGCCCGACAGGGCGAGCTTGCCCGCGACAGCGAGCAGCACCACCGCCGCCGCGATCGCCAGGAACACCGTCCCGTGGGCCTGCGACGTCGCCGGTTGCGACAGGCCCAGGGGATTGCAGTCCTCGCACATCGAAGCGTCCAGCGAGATCTGGCGCCCGCAGCGGACGCACGGATGCGTCGGCTCGACGACGACTGGCGCAAGCGGGGCCGGAGTTGGGGGCGACATGGTCATCGGCCTCGGATGTTCCCACGAACGGCCCGCAGCGCACAGCCGAGGGGCGGTATCCTGCCGCGGTGCTCCCGTTCCTGCGCCGGGGGCCGCGGGCCGGCGGCCTCTACTCGGTGACGATCGACGGGCGCGGCTACGCGATGGTCAAGGTCCTCGTCGCCACGCGCCAGGTCGTCCACCTGCGGGTCTACTCGAACCGCTACGCGGAGCGGCCGACGACGATCGATCCGGCGGAGCTCTTTCTCGCTCCTGTCCGCGACATGAGCGACATGGCTCTCAACGCGACCCACCCCGAACAGCGCGCGGATCCCGGCCCGTTCGGGATCGGCCACCTGCCGATCCGGCCGACGTCCTTCGCGGCCTGGCAGCCGCGGCTCGTGGCCACGACCATGGTCGCAGCCGAGGAGCTCGAGGCATACGAGGCCTGGCGCGAGAGCCGCGGCGGAATCTTTCCCTGACCCGGGCCGGCTGGCCCGTTACCAGCGATCGGTCGCCGCCACCAGGGCATCCACGTCGGCATCGGTTCGAGCAAGGACGATGGCCCCGTCCGCGCCTGCCTCGCGCCAGCGCCCCCACGTTTCGCGCGGCGCCTGGACCCACGGCGAATCGGCCAGTGAGGCATCACCAAGCCAGTCGCCCTGGAAACCCACGTAGACGCGCTGGTCCTCGCGCCGCCGCCCGCTGGCCCCGAGGGACTCGAGATAGAGCGGCAGGTTCTGCTCGAAGTTGTCGTCGAACGTCGACCAGCCATCGCCGATCCGGCCGGCCAGGCGCGCGCCGGCCGGCGTCTCGCCACCGATGATGATCGGCGGGGGCGGGGTCGGAACCGGGAAAGCGGTCGCCTCGCGCAGCGGATAGAACGGCGATTCGCGCGTCACGGGACCGCCCGTCCACAGCGCGCGGAGCACGGCGATCGCCTCCTCCAGCCGTGCGGCGCGCTCCTTTGGGTCGGGAAAGTCGATGCCGTAGGCGCGGTGCTCGCGCGGCGCCCCGCCGATGCCCACGCCCAGGATCAAGCGTCCGCCACTCGCGATCTGGAGCGTCGAGGCCATCCGCGCCAGGACCGCCGGGTGGCGATTCATGACGTTGGCGACGAACGTGCCGACGGTGACATTGCGCGTCGAGGCGGCGGCCATGGAAAGGATCGTCCAGGCCTCCACAACCGGCACGGTCAGGGCGCCCTGGCCCATGAAGTGGTCCCACGACCAGAGCCCCGAATAGCCAGCCTCGTCCAGGCGGCGCGCGCTCGCCAGCCACCAGCCTGGCTCGGCTCGAATCGACCGAATCGCGACGCCAATTGGAAGACCTCTGTCAGGCATGGCAACCTCGGCAGCCAATCGTCACATGCTCACCGAGATCGGAGGCGGAGGTCCTCCGACGCCATCCGCCCGAGGTTTCACAAGCCTGTTTCGAACAGGCGGATGTCCTCGGGCGAGGCAGCATGGCCGTCGCCGCGCGTCGCGTCGAGCATGTCGCGCGCGCCGAGCGCATCAAGGTCGGCCGGGAAGCGACGCACCATCTCCAGCACCACCTGCTGGATGCGGGTCGCGTTCTGGGCGAAGACCTCGATGACGGATCGGGCGTCGACGGCCTCGGTTCCTTCGTGGACGCCGGCGTCGTAATCGGTGATCAGGGCGATGTTGACGACCGCCATGCCCAGCTCGCGGCACAGGTAGGCCTCGGGGTACTGGGTCATCGAAACGACCTCCCAGCCCGCATCGGCAAACCACTTCGATTCGGCCTTGGTCGAGAAGCGGGGGCCGTTGATGATCACGATGGTGCCGCGCTCGTGCATCGGAATGTCCTGCTCGCGAATGACGTCGGCCGCGATCTTCCGCAACTGCGGGTCGTAGATTTCGGCCGACGAGACGTGCGACACGATCGGACCGTCGAAGAAGGTGTCCGCGCGCCCGCGCGTGCGGTCGACGAACTGGTCGCACAGCACGAAGTCGCCCGGTTTGACGTGGATCTGGAGCGACCCGGCGGCACACGGCGAGATGACCGCCTTCACGCCCAGCGAGCGCATCGCCCAGACGTTGGCGCGGTAATTGATCTTGTGGGGCGGGATCGTGTGGCGGCGTCCGTGGCGCGGCAGGAATGCGACCGCCCGCCCATCGACGTCGGCCAGGAAGAAGCTGTCGGAGGGCGGCCCGTAGGGCGTGTCCACCTTGATCTCGCGGACGTCGTCGAGCAGCGAGTAGAAGCCCGAGCCGCCGAACACCCCGATCTCAGCCCTGTCCGCCACCGATTGCCTCCTCCACGCCGCATGTCGGTTTGACCGGATTCTCGCACGTCGCCGGGGCAGGCTCGGACTACCATCCGAACAGCGAATTCGAGCGAGGCACAGCCCGATGACTGACCCGGCCGAACCTGCCCCGGCGCCGGGGGCCTCCCCGCCCCCGCCGTCGCCTCCGCCGCCCGCACCGCCCGCCGCGCCGTCGTTCGATCGGCGATCCGATCGGGACTGGCGCCGCGACCGCAGGAGCGGCTCGGGCGGCATGTACATCGGCCTGCTGTTCATCCTGCTGGGCATCTATTTCTTCGCCCGCGAGACGCTCAACATCGAGCTGCCCGAGATAGGGTCGCTGTGGCCGCTGTTGGTGATCGCCCTGGGCGTGTGGCTCATCCTGGGCGGACTCCACCGGCCGGGCTGAGGTGAACGACGATCGGGACGACGCCGGCACGCTCTGGCTGGCCGATTGGCGCCGCCGGGTCGCCGAGCTGTACGTCGAGGTCCGCGCGCTGGCGCGGGTCGACCCGCTGGTTGCCTGGCACCACTGGGTCGGCGTCCGCGAGGAACTGTTCCGGACCCATCCGCAGTCGCCCGTCCCGGCGGGCGGCAGAGCCGCGTTCAGGGCTCGCCACTTCCCGTACGACAGGGCGCTGCGGTTCGAGGTCGCCGTCGAACCCGACACTCCCGCGGCAGCGACCCCGGGCTCGGTCGACGGTGACGCCACGGGGCTGCTGATCGAGCTGCCCGTCTCGGCCGGAGGCTCGATGAGCTTCTCGCGCATCGGCTCGCTGGACGTGCCATTCCCGGCCGGGGCGCGCCGCCTGGCCCTGTACTGGATGGCCGGCTACGCGGGAGGCCTGTTCCTGCCGTTCCGCGACGCGACCAACGGGGCGGAGACCTACGGGGCCGGACGCTACCTGCTGGACGCCGCCAAGAGCGCCGACCTGGGGGGTGATGCCGAGCGGGGCAGCCTGGTCCTCGACTTCAACTTCGCCTTCCATCCTTCGTGCGCGTTCGATCCCCGCTGGGCCTGCCCCCTGGCACCGCCGGAGAACCGCCTGGACGTGGCTCTGCGGGCCGGCGAGCGCCTCACCTGAGCCCCGGTGCCAACCTGCGACAGAGGCTGCCGGTACGATCGGCGGTCCTACCCCTGACCGTTGGCGGCCATGCCGATGGCCCATGCGGCGCGATCATGAACCTGCGTCGGCGGCACGGGGCTGCCTTGACCCGGGTCCTCGCTCGGTGGCGCGCAACCAACCAGGTGGGTCGTGCGGTTCTTCAGCCCTCAGCAGCGGCATATCGACGACGAGCGGTTGATCTGGTCCCGCGACATCCGGTTCGCCAACCGGATCGCCGAGGCCCTGCCCGAGGCGCACGTCCTCGAGCTCGAGTCCGGCACGGCGATCATCGCCTCATCGGAAGAGCTGACCGAATCGTTCGTCGCGGAGATCGCGCGCAGCGCCCGCAACCCTGCCTACGGGCTGGTGATGATCGACCCGGCGCTGCCCGAGGCCGACCGCTACGTGGTGGCGCTGTCGTCGGCGGTGCAGCTGTCCGGCCTGGCCGATCGGATCGGGATGGCCCAGTCGACGCAGCTCGTCCAGACCAAGACGCTGGACTACTTCTTCAACCTGCGCAATCGCCACGCCGTCCAGTTCCAGCCGATCGTCGAGCTGGCCACGGGCGAGCTGCACGAGTACGAGTGCCTCTTCCGGCCGGTCATGCCAATGCTGCCGCAGTCGATCACGGCGATCGTCCAGGCGGCCATCGACACGGATCGCTCGATCCAGCTGGACGCCTTCATCGTGCGGGCGATCCTGGAGCGGAGTGGCGGCATCCAGGCGGTACGTGAGGCGACCGGCCAACCGCCGCTGCGCATCGCCATCAACCTCACCCCGGCCAGCCTGCTCGACCCGCAGTTCGAGGCCAAGGCGTTCGTGGCCATGGTCCGCACCGTGGGCCTCAGCCCGCGCCAGATCACCCTCGAGTGCACGGAGCAGCAGGCCGTCTCCGACGTCGTTCCGCTGAAGCGCCAGGTCAAGGCCCTCCGACGGCTCGGATTTGGCTTCGCGATCGATGACGCCGGCGCCGGCTATGCCAGCTTCGCCCTCATCGCGGCCCTCCGCCCGTCGGTCATCAAGATCGACCGCGAGATCATCCACGGCCTCGCCCGCGACGATGCCAAGCAGGCGCTGGTGGAAGCCTTCGTCTCGTTCGGTCGTCGGATCGGGGCGCGCCTGCTGGCCGAGGGCATCGAGAAGCGAGCGGACCTGGCCGCCCTCAAGTCGCTCGGTGTCGAGCTCGGCCAGGGCTATCTGCTCGGCCGCCCATCGCCTACGCCCGATGCGCCACGCCGACTGGACATCTTCCGCACCGAGGCGACCGGCAAGGCCGTCGCGGCGGCGGCAGCCCGCGTCTCGGCATCCGGACGACGCCGGACGATCGCCACCGCCGCCGACTGACGTCTCGGCGCGGCCGACCCGCGGCCGACCCGCGGCCGTCCTGACCAGCAGGCGTCGCGGCGCCACCGCGAACGGCGCTCGCGTACCATCCGGGCATGCCCAGCCGGAGTCCCATGACCGAAGCGATCCGTGTCTTCCTGGCCGCCCCGCGTTTCGCGACCCTGGCGACCCTGAACGACGATGGCGGACCGCATCAGGCCATCACCTGGTACCTGCTCGACGGGGACACCCTGATCGTCAACAGCCGGCGTGAGCGGCGCTGGCCGCGCAATCTGCAGCGCGATCCGCGCATCCATGTCGCCGTTCACGACCATGAGCAGCTCGGACACTGGGTGGGCCTGCGAGCGACCGCCGAAGTGTTGCGCAGCGGTGGGACCGCGATCGAGGACATCGCCGCAATGGCGCGCCGCTACGGCGGCGATCCGGATGCCTTCAATGGCCAGGATCGCATCACGTTCAGGCTGCGCGTGGAGCGCACATTCGAGTACTGGAGCTGACGATGGCGCAGGCGAAGATCGGCTACGCGGCGATGCTCGAGCAGTTCGGCCCACGTGAGGTGGTCGATTACTCGGTCAAGGCGGAGAAGGCCGGGTTCAGCGGGGTGATGGCCGCCGACCACTTCCAGCCGTGGGTCCCCCAGCAGGGCCAGGCGGCGTTCGTGTGGAACGTGATGACGGCCATCGGCGAGCGGACCAGGGGCGACGTGGGACCCGGCGTCACCTGCCCCTCGTTCCGGATGCATCCGGCCATCGTCGCCCAGGCCTCGGCGACGCTGGCGGCGATGTACCCCGGCCGTCACTGGCTGGGTCTCGGTTCGGGCGAGGCCCTGAACGAGCACATCCTGGGTCAGTACTGGCCGGAGACGCCCGAACGGATCAACCGGATGTTCGAGGCGATCGAGATCATCAGGAAGCTGTTCGGCAGTCGCGGCAAGGACGTCAAGCACGAGGGCAAGTTCTACAAGCTCGAGTCGACGCGGTTGTGGACGATGCCGGACGAGCCGCCACCGATCTTCATCGCCACCGCGGGGCCGATCACAGCGAAGAAGACGGGCATGTTCGCCGACGGCCTGATCACGGTCGGCGCGCCCGACGAGAAGATCGAGATGATCTTCGAGAAGTGCCGCGAGGGCGCCCGCGAGGCGGGCAAGGATCCGGCCAGGTTCCGCTTCATCGGGCAGCTCCACCTGTCATGGGCGCCGACCGACAAGGAGGCGCTGCGAAACGCGATGGTCGAATGGCCGAATGGCGGGATGAAGTTTCCGAAGCAGGACATCAAGAGCCCGCTCGACTTCGAGCAGATGGCCAAGCTCGTCCGTGCCGAGGACTTCAAGGGCCGGATGCTCATCTCCGCCGATCCCGAGAAGCACCGGGCGCAGATCCAGAAGTTCATCGACCTCGGCTTCGACCAGGTCTACCTGCACAACGTTGGCCGCAACCAGGAGGAATGGATCAAGGTCTTCGGTCGCGACGTGCTGCCCAAGCTCACCGCGTAGCCGCCCATGCCACCGGCGGCCCGAACGCTGCCAGATGATCTTCACCCGGACATAAGGCATCAAACTCGCGGCGGCAACGCCGTCGCCACGCTCACAGACGCGACGATTTGCCGCCACATGCTCTCCATGTCGAGCATCTGGCAAGACTTGGTTGATTAACGTCCGCCTGGCGATCATCTGGCGAGAATCAGGCAGGCAAGGACCGCACAGGAGGCGACGTGAAGTTCGGTGCCCAGCTCTGGTCGCAGGCCATGCCTTGGCCGGCGTTCCGCGACGCGGCCGTCGCGGCGGAGGCGGCGGGCTGGGATTCCGTCTGGACGTGGGATCACCTGCTGGCGATCTTCGGGCCGTGGGAGCAGCCGGCCTTCGAGGGCTGGATGGCGCTCTCGGCCGTGGCGGCGGTGACGAATCGAGTCCGGCTCGGCCTGATGGTCGGCGCCAACACCTTTCGCAACCCGGGCCTGACGGCGAAGCTGGCCACAACGCTGGACCACGTCAGCGACGGCCGGGCGATCCTGGGCATCGGTGGGGCCTGGTTCGAGCGCGAGCACGACGCCTTCGGGATCGACTTCGCCTCGGGTGTCGGCGAGCGGCTGGACCGGCTGGACGAGTCGGTCATGCTGATGCGCCGCCTGCTCGACGGGGAGCGCTTCAGCCACGAGGGCCGCTTCTACACCTTCCACGACGCGCTGTGCGAGCCACGCCCGGTGCAGGCCCACCTGCCCATCCTGGTCGGTGGCTCGGGACCGAAGAAGACCCTCCGCACCACCGCTCGCTACGCCGACCTGTGGAACACGGCGGGCACGGTCGAGGAGGTGGGCCAGCGCGTGGCGACGCTCGAGAGTCATTGCCGCGACGTGGGCCGTGACCCGGCCGCCATCGAGCGCACGGTCAGCTTCCCGATCGTCATCCGCGACGATCGGGCGGCGGCTCAGAAGGCCTTCGACGCTCTGTTGGCCCACAACCGGGCGCCGGACGTGGGCGGCGTGCCGCTGCTGCTCGGTTCGCCGGCAGCCATCGCCGCCGAGCTCCGGCCATACATCGAGCTCGGCTTCTCGACCCTGATCGCTCGGCTGCCGGGTCCGTACGACCGCGAGACGATCGCTCGCGTCGGCGAACTTGCCGCCGCGCTGGACTGATGGCTGAGCCGGGCGGTGTCGTGGCCCTCGCCGGTGGCGTCGGCGGCGGCAAGCTCGCCCACGGGCTGCAGGCGCGGGTCGGCAACCGGCTGACGGTCGTCGTCAACACCGGCGACGACCTCGAGCGCCACGGCCTGCCCGTGTGGCCCGATCACGACAGCGTCCTGTACGCGCTCGCGGGGGTCGACGACCGCGACCGCGGCTGGGGCCTGCGCGACGAATCGTGGACGGTCATCGAACAGCTGGAGCGGCTCGGCCAGGACACGTGGTTCCGGCTCGGTGACCGCGACATCGCGACCCATCTCGTGCGCGCCGAGCTGCTGCGCGCCGGAAGCCGGCCAACCGAGGCCGCGCGCCGCCTGCAGGTGGCGTTCGGAATCAGCGCCAGGATCCTGCCCATGTCCGACGAACCGGTCAGGACGGAGGTCCGAACCGACGACGGCTGGCTCGACTTCCAGGAGTATTTCGTCCACCGACGGCAGGAGCCCACCGTCCACGAGGTCCGCTTCAGCGGCGCCGAATCTGCGGCCGCGACGTGGGAGGTCACGACGGCCATCGGATCGGCCGCGGTCATCGTCGTGGCCCCCTCGAACCCGCTTGTATCGATCGCCCCCATCCTCGCCGTGCCGGGCATCGCCGCCGCGATCGACGTCGCCCGAAAGCGCGGCACGCCGATCGTGGCGGTGTCCGGAATCGTCGGCGGCAAGGCGCTCAAGGGACCTGCCGACCGGATGCTCGCCTCGCTCGGCCACGAGGCAACGGCGCTCGGCGTTGCCCGCCTGTACGCGGACTGGGTCGACGCATTCGTGCTCGACAACACAGACGCCGACCTCGCGCCGGCCGTGGAGGCGCTCGGGCTCCGCGTCGCCGTGACCGACACGATCATGACCGACGACGCGGCCCGCGCCCGCCTGGCGGGCGAAGTGCTCGAGCTTGGCGGAATCCCGCAAACAGCGTCGTGAGCCCGTCGGTCGTCGTCGGCATCGTCGTGGCCGTCGTCGCCTCGTGGGCGTTGCTCATCGCGCTGTTGTGGCTCGTGCGACCACGCGACGTCAGCCTGCGCGAGCTCATCGGCATCGTGCCCGACGTGCTGCGCCTCGTTCGCGACCTCATCGCCGACCGCTCCACACCCATCCGCGTGCGCGTCGCGCTCATCGTCCTGCTCGTCTGGCTCATCAGCCCCATCGACCTGATCCCGGATTTCATCCCTGTGCTCGGGCCGCTCGACGACGTCGTTGTTGCGGTGTTGGTCCTGCGCTACGTGCGCCGCCGCCTTGGTGAGGAGCAGCTCCGACGACGCTGGCGTGGCTCCGCTGACGGCTTCGCCCTCCTGACGGGCGTCATGGGCAAGGACGCGGCCTGATCCGCGTCCTCGTCGGCGCGCGATCGCTGGCGCCTGACCGTACGATCCGCTGATGGACGCCCCACTGGAGCCGCCGCGCATCGTGGTCATCGTGCCCGTGGGCCGGCTCGATGGAGCGAAATCGCGGCTGGGCGAGACGCTCGACGCCGAGGAGCGGCGCGACCTCGTGCTGCGGCTCCTGTCGCGGACGCTCGATGCCGCGCTGCGGGCCCCGGGCGTGGCCGAGGTCCTCGTCATCACCCCGGACGACGAGATCCGCCCGATCGCCGCGGCCGCCGGCGCCCGCCCGATCCGCCAGCGCAGCCAGGGCCTCAACGCCGGCCTGCGGGAAGCCCGCGATGACGCCCTGGCCGCCGGCGCCGACGCCATCGCCGTCGTACCCATCGACCTGCCGCTCGTGTCACCGCAGGCGTTGGCCGCGCTGCTCGCCCCGCTCGGGGATCCGGTCCGGCCGCTGGTCGTGATCGTGCCCGACCGCCATGGCCGCGGCACGAATGCCCTGGTCGTGGCCCCGCCTGACGCCATCGAGTTCGGCTTCGGCGGCGACAGCCGTCGCGCTCACGCCGCTTGCGCCGAGGAGGCCGGGGCTCGTCTCGTGGAGCTGGGCGGCGATCTGACGATCGATCTCGACACACCGGACGACCTGCTGCTCATTGCCGCCCGCGCCCCGGAGAGCGTCAATGCCGTCTGACCACCTTGGGGCCGGTGCGCCCGCCCCGGACGGGCGGGTCGAGATCCTGGCCCTCGCCGGCATCCCCGAGATCCAGTCGGGCGACGACCTGGCGGCCATCCTGAATGCCTCGATCGCCGCCACGCCGGGGATCGCGCCCCTTCGCGACGGGGACGTGCTCGTCGTGACCCAGAAGATCGTGTCGAAGGCCGAAGGCGCGGTCGTCGACCTGACCACGATCACGCCGCGACCGGAGGCGCTCGAATTTGCGCGGCGCTGGGACCGCGACGCCCGCCAGATCGAGGTCGTCCTGCGCGAGGCGCGGCGGGTGGTGAGGATGGAACGCGGGGTGCTGATCACGGAGACGGCGCACGGATTCGTGTGCGCCAACGGTGGCGTCGATGCGTCGAACGTCGGTCCGGCTTCCGGCTCGGTGGTGACCCTGCTGCCGCGCGATCCCGATGCGTCGGCGGAGGGCATTCGCCTGGCGGTGCGCGAGCGCTTCGGGGTCGACGTTCCGATCATCGTCTCGGACAGCTTCGGGCGCCCATGGCGGTGGGGCATCGTCGACGTGGCGATCGGAGTGGCCGGGCTGGAACCGCTCGACGACCTCCGCGGCACGGCCGATCACGACGGCCGCGTGATGCGGTCCACGGTCCGCGCGGTAGCCGACGAGCTCGCCTCGGCAGCCGAGCTGGTGCTGGGCAAGATCGCGGCCCGGCCCGCGGCCATCGTCCGCGGCGCACACGTACCGCGTGGCGAGGGCAGTGTCGGGGACCTCATCATGCCGGCCGAAACCGATCTCTTTCGCTGAGCCCGCGCGTTCGGCGCCCTCTTCTGCTCGCCGCTGCAACGATTTGGCCGGCCGCCGCGTACCCGCGAACGCTCGCGATTTGGTACAAGGACGACCGACGCGAACGACCAGCGAGCGTTCGCCCTATCAATCTGCGGGCAGGAGTTGCGAGTGGCAAGGAAGCCGACAGGGGGAGCCGTCCGGCAGCCGAAGGCCGGCGACGAACGAGGGCCGGGCGCGCCCATGACCCAGGACGGGCCGCCGCAGGCCCCGCGAGCGACACCAAAGGCGGCGCCCGCACAGGCCGCTGACCACGGCCGCTTTGGCCGGCTCGGGGCGCTCGCCGTCGTTGCCGCCAAGGCCGCCACGATTGCCTTCGGCATCGAGGCCCTGGTCCATTCGGACGCGAAACGGTTCCGGGGCAAGGCCATGCTGCCACGCGTCATTGGCTACCTGGGGGCGCTCTCCATCGTCCCCCTCGTCTGGCGCCTGCTCCCCAACCGTGGCCCGTACCCGCGGACGCTCGACTTCGCCGTCACGGTCCCGCTGCTCCTCGACGCCGCAGGCAACGGGCTCGGCATCTACGAGGATGCCCACGTCGACGACGTGGTGCATTTCGCGAATGCCGCGATCGTCAGCGGAATCGCCGGCGCGTTGTTTGCGCCGCGCGTCGACGAGCGCTGGCAAGCTGCCGCGGCCGGGGCGGGGTTCGCGATCGTCGGCGAGACGCTGTGGGAGATCATGGAATACGGCGCCTGGAAGTTCGGCCACGCCGACGGGCTGAACCTGACGTACGAGGACACGATGGACGACATCGCCGAATCGGCGCTGGGGGCCGTCGTAGGCGGCCTGTTCACGCTGACTCGCGTCGAGCGCTCCCGCGAGGCGCGCGAGCGAGCCGGCTGGCGCGACCCGCTGGGGGCGTGATCCGCGCGTGGAGGTCGGCGTCCGGTTCGTCGGTCATGCCACGGTCCTCATCGAGTCGGATGGCGTCCGGCTGCTGACCGATCCCTTCCTGGGCACCCGCCTCGGGCCGCTGCGCCGCCACGGCCCCACTCCAGACCCGATCGCGCTTGGCGAGATCGATCTCGTGCTCGTGTCTCACGCCCACCCCGACCACTTCGACCTGCCTTCGCTGCGGGCTCTGGCCGGCGATTTCAGCCTGATCGTGCCCCGTGGCCTGGGTCGCGCGGCACGACGCTCCGGCCACCGGGTGCGCGAGATCCGCGCCGGCCAGACGATCGAGGAGCGCGGCAGGAGCGTGACCGCCGTTCACGCGCGGCACTGGCGCTGGCCGCTCGAGGCGCGGGCCCGCACGCTGGGCTATCTCGTCGATGGCGCGGTGAGGGTCTACTTCGCCGGCGACACGGCGCCGTTCGCGGCGCTGGCGCGGTTGGCCGGTCGGGTGGATCTGGCGCTCCTGCCGGTCGGCAGCTGGGGTCCGCACCTTGGACCCGGCCACCTCGACCCGGAGGGCGCGGCCGGCATCGCCGGGCTGATCGGCCCGGAGATCGCGATTCCGATCCACTGGGGGACCTTTTACCCGCCGCTGCTGCATCGCCTCCACCCCGGCCCGCTCGACGACCCCGGCCGCCAGTTCCGCGACCGTGCCGCACTGCTGGCGCCGGCCGTCGAAGTCCGGGTCCTGCGGCCCGGCGACAGTGCCCGGCTGGTCATGCAGGGTGCGCCCCCACGTTCGCCGGCCGGCGAGGGGTAACGAGGGCTGATCCGCCGCCCGGGTTACGCTGCACGTTCGAGCGGCGGCTCGAATGGATGACAGAGGGAATCGGCGCGTGAAGCTCGGCCTGCAAATCCCATGGTTCTCCTGGCCCGGCGGCGCGGCCCAGATCGGCCCGACGTTGGCCCGGATCGTCCGCACGGCCGACGACATTGGCCTCGATTCGATCTGGGTGATGGATCATTTCTTCCAGATCCGCAGCGTCGGGCCGGCGACCGAACCAATGCTCGAGGGCTACACCACCCTCGGCTTCATGGCCGCGAATTCGAGCCGGGCGCGCCTGGGACTCATGGTCGGTGGCGTCCACTACCGGCTGCCCGGCCTGTGGGTCAAGGCGACCACGACGCTCGACGTCCTGTCCGGCGGTCGAGCCTGGCTCGGCATCGGGGCGGCCTGGAACGAGGAGGAGTCGAACGGGCTCGGGTTCCCGTTTCCGCCGCTGGGTGTCCGCTTCGAGCTGCTGGAGGACACCCTCCGCTTCGCCCACGAGATGTGGCAGGGCGAACGCGGCTCGGAAAAGCCGTTCGAGGGCCACCATATCCGGGCCAGCCGGCCGCTCAACAGCCCGCAGGCCCTCTCGAAGCCCCATCCGCCGATCATGGTCGGCGGTGGCGGTGAGAAGAAGACGCTCCGCCTGGTTGCTCAATACGCCGACGCCTGCAACGTCTTCGGCCCACCGCCCATGCTGCAGCGCAAGTTCGAGATCCTGCGGGCGCACTGCCAGGCCGTGGGGAGGAACCCCGACGAGATCGAGCGCTCCACGCTCCAGGGCATCAACTTCCGGGCGGACACCCCGGCCGCGATCGTGGACCGGTTCGGCGAGCTGGCGGATGCTGGAGCCCAGCATGTCATCTTCAGCGTCGCCGACGTCCACGACCTCTCCAACCTGGAGCGGATCGGGCGCGAGATCGTGCCCCAGCTGCGGGATGTCTGAGCGCCACCGGGGACCCGGCCGGGAACCTCACCGATACTCCCGGGGTGTATCGGCGCCATGGTAGAATGGGTGCTCATATGAGCGACAAAAGCAAGAAGCCCTCGCCCGACCCGTCGGCCGACAGGAACGGTTCGGACGCGCCGTTCGGCGGGCTGGCCATCGACTTCTCGGGCGATGCAACCGCCCCCGCCGAAGCCCTGACCATCGACTTCGGCAAGCCGGCCGAGGCCGCCCCCGCCGGCACCGGCACGGCGCGCGCGGACGACGGTCGGACCGAAGCGAAGATGATCATCGTCGGCTCCGGCCCGGCCGGGCTGACGGCCGCCATCTACGCTGCCCGCGCCAACCTCGAGCCCATCGTCCTGGCCGGTTCGGCGCCCGGCGGCCAGCTGATGATCACCAGCGACGTGGAGAACTACCCGGGCTTCCCTGACGGTATCCAGGGCCCGGACCTGATGGCCATGTTCCGCGCCCAGGCCGAGCGCTTCGGCAGCCGCATCGTCGACGTCGACATCGAGAAGGTGGACTTCTCGAGCCGGCCGTTCCGGCTGTGGGCCCGCGGGACCGAATACCGGGCGGAATCCGTCGTCGTCGCGACCGGTGCGTCGGCGCTGTGGCTCGGGCTGGAGAGCGAGACCCGGCTGCGCGGGCGGGGCGTGTCCGCCTGTGCGACCTGCGACGGCTTCTTCTTCCGGGATCGCGAGATCGCCGTCGTGGGTGGCGGCGACACGGCCTTCGAGGAGGCGACCTTCCTGACGCGCTTCGCGTCGAAGGTCCATCTGCTCCACCGGCGCGACGCGTTCCGGGCCAGCAAGATCATGGTCGATCGCGCCGTGGCCCACCCGAAGATCGAGATCCACCTCAACACCGCTGTCGAGGAAGTCCTCGGCCAGGCAAAGGTGGAGGGCCTGAAATTGCGCGACACGCAGTCGGGCGAGCAGCGCGAGGTCGCGATGGAAGGCCTGTTCATCGCCATCGGCTACCGGCCAAACACCGACGTCTTCCGCGACTGGCTCGAGGTCGACGAGATGGGCTACCTCGTCGTGCACGACGAGACCGGGTCCAAGGTCGACGGCGTGTTCATCGCCGGCGACGTCCACGACCATCGCTACCGGCAGGCGGTGACCGCCGCTGCTGACGGCTGCAAGGCAGCCATCGATGCCGAGCGCTGGCTGGAGAGCCAGGGCATCACCGAGGTTGCGACGGCCGGCGCCTGGTAGCGGCGTGCGCAGGACCCATCGAGGGCACCACCGCCACCTCCAGGTCGACCCGCGCGTCTGACCTATCGACCCGATCCAGCCGATCCGGGCCGCGTGGCCGATCCGGCTGGTCTGGTCGATCCGGCCGGTCCACCCGGCCGTGGTGGTTCCGGCCCGCCGGGCGACGGTGTTCGACCGGGCGGAGCAGCGCGAGTGTGGCACGCGCGTCGTCAGCCGCCGCGTCCAGCTCCGGTCGTGTATCGGGGCGCACTCGCGGTGCGAGTCCAACGATGGTCGCAAGCTGACCGCGGATCGCCTGCTCGACCCGGTCGGCCGCGTCGGCGTCGGTGCCCACCAGCTCGCCGATGTCTAGCAGCGTCTGGCGATAGGCGCTGGTCGCGTCCCGTGCCGCGTCCGGATCGCCCGGGACCTCGGCCAGCTCCGTCAGCCGTCGGTCG
>JALZAF010000054.1 GCA_030948505.1 Chloroflexota bacterium | reverse complement strand
CCGCGATCCTCGACTTGATCCGCGCCATTCGCAATGCCCGTGCCGAGGCTCATGTCGAGCCCGGCGCGTGGCTGCCGGTCGCGGTGGCCGTCCCGCAGCCGTTGGGCGAGACATTCGAAGCGCTCCGGACGGCGATCGAGCGCCTCGCCCGCGCGCGTCCACTCACCCGCCACCTGACGCCGGAGGCCCTGCGGGCGGCGGCTGACGAGGGCGGGCTGGCGGTGATCGCCGGCGACATCGAAGCCGTAGTTGGCCGCGACCTTGGCGGCGACCGGGTCGACGAGAGCGAGCGCGCACGACTGGAGAAGGACCTGGGCGAGGCTGAGAGCCGCCTCGCGGCCGCCCGCGGCCGCCTGACCAACGAGACGTTCCTGGCCAAGGCGCCGCCGGCCGTGGTGGATGGCGCGCGCGCGAGCGAGGCCGAACTGGCCGAGACGGTCGAACGGTTGCGCGACCGCCTCGGTCGCTAGTCGATTCGGTTGGTCGTCAGCCCTTGACGGCGCCGCCGGTGATGCCGCGCACGAAGTAGCGCTGCAGGGCGAAGAACACCGCCAGCGGCAGTGCCATCGAGATGAACGCGGCCGGGCCCAGGAGTTCCCAGCCCCCGCCCTGTGAGTTCACGAGGTTGGCGATCTGGACGGTCATCGGCAGGTTCTCGGGACGAACCGAGCCGAGGTAGATGAACGCGACCAGCAGGTCGTTCCACACGAACAGGAACTGGAAGATGGCCAGGGCGGCGATGGCCGGGATCGTCATCGGCAGCGCGAGCCGGAAGAAGGCCGTGACCGGGCTCGCGCCGTCGATGTAGGCGGACTCGAAGACCTCCTTTGGCAGCGATCCCATGAAGTTTCGCAAGAGGTAAATAGCGAACGGCAGGCCGTAGCCGGTGTGCGCCAACCAGACAGTGAGGAACGACCCCGCGATCTGGATGCTGCCGAATGCCTGGAGGATCGGGATAAAGGTTGTCTGGAGGGGCACGACCAGCAGACCCACGACAGCCACGAACAGAAGGTTCCGGCCGGGGAAATTCATCCAGCTGAACGCGTAGGCCGCAAACGCGGCGACGAAGATCGGGATGATCGTCGCGGGAATCGTGATGAACAGGCTGTTGACGAAGCCACCGGCGATGTCCGTCTCCGAGAGCACGGCGGCGTAGCTGTCGAGGCTGAGGCCCTTGGGCGGAAAGAGCGCCGTCCACCAGCCGGAGGACGAAATGTCACTCGAGGAACGCAGCGAATTCACCAGCAGGCCGATCGTCGGCAGGAGCCAGACGATCATCAGGACCGCCAGGACGATGTGTACCCCGAACCGACCCGCGGTACGGCGGAGCCTGCCGCTCGACGTCCGTTCGGCGGGGATTTGAGCGATCGCCGGTGTCGCGGTCATCGGAGGGCCTCCTGCGCACGGAAGCGGCTGATGTTCACGCCCATCACCGGGATGATCGCCAACAGCAGGATCACCGCCAGCGCGCTGCCGTGGCCGAAGTTACCGAAGATGAACGACTCCTTGATCATTTGGCTGGCGATGACCTGGGTCCCGAAGTTGCCGTTGGTCATGACATAGACGATGTCGAACGCCTTGAGGGCGGTAATCACGATGGTCGTGGACACCACCGCGATCGTCGGCAGCAGCAGCGGGAACACGATGAAGCGGAAGACCTTCCACTCTGTTGCCCCGTCCACCCGCGCGGCCTCGAGCAATTCGGTGCTGATGCCCTTGAGCGCGGCGGACAGGATGACCATGGCGAACCCCGTCCACATCCACGCCATCACCACGACCAGGAGGATCGTGTTCAAGGCGAGTGTGTCGACCTGCAGCCAGGAAATCGGGCCAAGGCCGAAAGCCGAGAGGATGCCGTTCAAGGTGCCGGTCTGCGCCGACCCGGCCGACTGGTAGTCGAACATGAAGCGCCAGATGACGCCGGCGGCCGTCATGCTGATCGCGAGCGGCACGAAGATCACCGACTTGGCGATGGACTCGTAGCGAACGCGGTCGACCAGGACCGCAATGAGCAGGCCCAGGCCAACCGTGAACAGGGTCAGGAAGACCACCCACAGGAGGCTGTTTCTCAGCGCTGTCAGGGCGTCAGGCGAGCCGACGAACCAGGCGTAGTTCTCGAGGCCAACCCAGGCGCCGGCGACGGCACCCTGGAAGCTCCGCAAGACCGTCAGGATCGTCGGGAAGATGAGGAACGCGAATAGGAACAACAGCGCGGGCAGGAGCCACAGCCAGGGGCGGATGGCGGACCGCCGGTGGTCCGGCGCGAGCCGGAGCACGAGCTCGGTCAGGTAGATATACCCGACCAGCACGGCCGGGACGCCGATGAGCACGGCCAGGGCCGTTCCGAGCCGCTCATCCATGGACCTGCCCTCCTGATCAGGGGCGGCGGGGAACGGCCGATCCGTTCCCCGCCCGGAGCCTTCCTACCGCGTTGCCTGGACCTTGTCGAGGTCAGCCAGGACGGAATCGAGCGTCGAGGGATCCTTGGTCACCTTCAGCATTGCCGACCAGAACGCATCGTTCATCGCCTTCGGCATCAGGTCCGATGCGTCGAAGACGAAGCTCTTGGCGTTCGTCAGGAGATCGGCGGATCGCTTGCTGATGTCGTCCGGATAGTCCTTCGCGTTCTTGTTGGCCGAGAGTGCGCCGCCGGCCTTGACCCAGATGTCCTGGGCGGGCGCGGTGACGAGGTACTTCATGAGGGACTGCGCTTCCGGCGTGTCGTGGAACATGCCGAACAGGTCGCCGGCGCCTTCAACGGCCCCGGTGAACTGCGTGTTGATATCGGGGAAGGGGAAGAAGTTGTAGTCGGTTCCGGCCTTCTTGCCCTTGAAGGCGCCCAGGCCGGTGATGAAGCTGGCCTGGTGGAAGACCTCACAACCGGGAGGAGTCGTGAACAGCGGGTCGCCGCCGCCGCTGAAGTCCTTGGTCGGGTCGACGGCCTCGACGGGATCCTTGATCTTCGCCACCACATCGGTGAGGTAGGTCTGGAAGGCCGTCTTGATCGCGGCCGAGGTCCACTTGGTCTTGCCCTGCCACCAGCTGTTGTAGACGTCCGGGCCGGCCTGCCGGAGGACGAGGTCCTCGATCCAGTCCGTTCCGGGCCAGCCCGATGCGGCGCCACTGCCGAGGCGCAGGCACCACACGGCCGCGGCGGCACCCTTGTTCGCGTCGGCCTGGGTCTTGAGCTCGTCCCACGTCTTGGGCGGCGCCGCCGTGTAGTCGTGGAGCTTGGGGTTGTACCAGATCAGGCCCTTGACGGCGGCCTTGATGAAGACGCCCGACAGCTTGCCGTCAATCGTCCCGAGCGCGACGAGCGCCGGGGCCGTTTCGGCCTTGTAGGTGGCCACGTCGAGCACAGTGTCGAGCGGCTTGAGCGCGCCGGCCTTGGCGAACTCGGACATCTGGCCTGGTCCGGGAAGACCTGCAAGGTCCGGCAGGACACCCGACGCGACACCGGTCGTGAGGACCGTGTTGATGTCGCGCGTGCCGGTGTACTTGACCTTGTTGCCGGTCTGAGCCGACCATGGCCAGGAACGCCTTCTGCTCGTCTCCGCCCCAGGTCCCGATGACCGTGACCGATTTGCCTGCAGATGTGTTGCTGCCCGAGCAGGCCGCGGCGACCAGCGCAATCACGCCGAGTGTCGCCAACAGCCTCCGGGTAGATCGATGCCGCATGGTGTCTCCTTTCGTCGGACCGGCCTCCACCGGTGATCCGACAGTGTGGGGTTTGCGCGAGCCCTCAGTGAGCCCGGCGGGGAAGAGGGGAGGAGCGTGGTGGCCCGGTCGAACCCCGGACGACCAACTCGATCGGGAGCAACGTCCGCCGTCGCGCGGCGGGATCGGAGATTCGTTCGAGCAGCGCCTCACCGACGGCGCGGCCAAGCTCGTAGGCCGGCAGGCGAACCGTCGTCAGCGGCGGGTCGAGGAAGGCCGCCAGCGGGATGTCGTCGAAGCCGACGACCGAGATGTCGTCGGGCACGCGCTTGCCGGCTGACCGGATGGCGCCCAGCGCACCGACCGCCACGACGTCGCTGGCCACGAACACGGCCTGCAGGTCCGCCCGCTCGAGCAGCTGCGCCATCGCTCGATGGCCGCTGCGCGCGTCGAATGCCGCTTCGGCGACCCATTCGCGGTGGTCCTCGATGCCCGCCTCGGCCAGCGCCGCGCGGTAGCCGGCGAGTCGCTGCGCCGCGGCGGTGTAGGCCACGGGCGCATTAGTGATGCAGCCGATGCGGCGATGTCCGAGGCCGATGAGGTGCTCCACCGCCTGCTTCGCCCCGGCCATGTTGTCGACGTCGACGCTGGTCACGTCCAGGCCGGGCAGCGAGCCCTGCAGCACGATCGGGAAGCCTGCCCGCACCAGCGCGCCCAGGTCTGGGTCGTCGAAGCGCGGGCCGGACACGACCACCCCGTCCGTACGACCCGAGCGCAGCAGGTCTGCGTACGGGCCGCCGTCCGGATCGAGCGCCTCGACGATGACCCGGAAGCCGCCCGCCCGTGCCGCCGTCGTCATCCCCCGCAGCGTCTCGGCCAGGAAGGCGTCGCCGGCGACCTGCTCCGGGGATTGCCGCAGCACCAGCCCCACCGTGTTGCTGCGTCCACCGGCCAGCTGTCGGGCCGAGGCGTGGGGGTGGTAGTCCAGCTCGCGCGCGGCGTCGATGACCCGTTCTCGGGTGGCCGGGCTGATCGCCACATCGCGGCCGTTCAGCACGAACGACACGGTCGTCCGCGACACGCCGGCCAGGGCGGCCACGTCCGCGCTGGTGGGTCGCCTGGGAATCACCACCCATCCTCCACGACGCCTGACGGTTCGAGTCTTGACCGGAGAGCCTCCGGTGGGCAGACTAACCCGCGTCAGTAACGCGTATTAACGTCGTCCGCCCCGATCTCGTCAAGACATTTTCGTAATTTCGACTCCCCTTCCCCAAAACCGTGAGTCCCCAGCCACCGGATCCGCCCCTGCCGATCATGCAGTCCCAATCCGAGTCCGCCCTACCGGAGCTCCGCCCCAGCGATCTGGTCGGCCGTCCTGCGCATCGACCTCGCCCGGTCAGTGGCGCCGCCTTCGGCGACGACTGGTGGCAGCGCGGTGTCGTGTACCAGGTTTACCCGCGCAGCTTCGCCGATTCGACCGGTGACGGCGTCGGCGATCTGCCCGGCCTCATCGCGCGGCTCGACTACCTCAACGACGGCACCGACCGATCCCTGGGCGTCGACGCCATCTGGCTCTCGCCGATCTATCCCTCGCCCGGCCTGGACGTGGGCTACGACGTGTCTGACCACAGCGCGATCGATCCGCTGTTCGGCACCCTGGCCGATTTCGATCGCCTCATCGAGCAGGCTCACCGGCGAGGCATCCGGATCATCCTCGACCTGGTCATGAATCACACCAGCTCGGCCCATCCGTGGTTCCAGGAGTCCCGCTCGGGGCGAGGCGGGCCGCGCGCCGACTGGTACATCTGGCGGGATCCGCCGCCGGGCTGGCCGACGACGCGCCGCAAGCGGCCCAACAACTGGGTCTCCTATTTCGGCGGCCCGGCGTGGACCTGGGACCAGCAGCGTGGCCAGTTCTACATGCACACGTTCCTGCCCGAGCAACCCGACCTGAACTGGCGCAACCCGGAGGTGCGCGCGGCGATGCTCGGCATCGTCCGTGGCTGGCTCGAGCGCGGCGTCGACGGCTTCCGCCTCGACGTGTTCAACGCCTTCTTCAAGCACCCGGATCTGCGTTCCAATCCGCGCAAGGTGCTCGGCCGTCGCGCCTACGACCGCCAGCGTCACGCCTACGACAAGGACCAGCCGGAGCTGCACGAATTCCTGACCGAGTTCCGGGCCCTCGTCGACGAGGATCGCGGCCGTATGACCGTGGGCGAGCTGTTCGCCACCGAGGCGCGCCGCGCCGGCTCGTACGCCGCCGAGCGTCACCTCGTGTTCGACTTCCACCTGATCGAGCAGCCGTGGCGGGCCGACGCATTTGCCGCCGCGACAGCGGAGCGCGAGACGATCTTCGGCGCGGGCGGCTGGCCGACCGTCGTGCTGTCGAACCACGACCAGTCGCGCCATGTCTCGCGCCTCGGCGCGGGCGCCCACGGCGACGACGTGGCCAGGGCAGCCGCCGTCCTGCTGCTGACGCTGCGAGGCACGCCGTTCCTCTACTACGGCGAGGAGATCGCCCTGCGCGACGTGCCCATCCCCAGGGCCGAGATCGTCGACCCGCCCGCTCGCCGGGGCGGCCCGATCAGCCGGCGTATTTCCCCGTGGTGGAACCGCGATCAGGCGCGCGGCCCGATGCCGTGGGCCGACGGGACCAACGCCGGCTTCTCGTCCGGCCGGCCGTGGCTGAGGATGGCCGCCGATTCGGCGACCAGGAACGTGGCCAGGCAGGCCGCCGACCCATCGTCCGTCCTCTCCACCTACCGTCGCCTGATCTGGCTGCGCCGGGAGCATCCCGCCCTCCAGACGGGCAGCTATCGCCGCCTGGCGGCTTCGCGTGACGTGTTCGCTTACCTGCGCGCCGGCTCGGGTGAGACGGTCCTGGTGGCCGTCAACTTCGGACGCGCTCCCGGCTGGGTTCGCCTCGAGGGCCACCCCGCGAGCGGCGCCTGGGCGCCCCTGTTCGGGACCCACCGGACCGAGGCCGGCGACCAGGCCGACGGGGCGCGCGTGGAGCTGCGGCCGCTCGAGGCGCTGATCTGGCGGGCAACCTGAGGCCACCCCTCGGCAGCCGAACGTACCGCTGCCGTCCGCGCCGGAGGCGCTGCTACCATAGCCCCCGCTCACACCCAACCTTGAGAGGACATTCGTGCCGCTCGATTTCCTGAAGCGCCGCGGGGCAGGGGAGCCCGAGGAGTCGGGGCCCAGCCCGGCCCCCGGACGAGCCGGCTCGTCCGTTC
>JALZAF010000027.1 GCA_030948505.1 Chloroflexota bacterium | reverse complement strand
CGGCCAGCACCGCCGGGTCAAGGACCAGCGACGACGGTCCGTGGGCGATCACGGTCCGGTTGATCGCGGCGACTCGCTGGAAACGCTGGGCGGCGCAGGCGAGGTCGTGGGTCGTGGCGATGACCGTCTTGCCGCGGCGTGCCTCGGCCTCGAGGATGTCCATCAGGTCTTCCTGTGTCGTCGCGTCGACCCCGGTCACCGGCTCGTCGAGCAGGTACAGGTCCGGCTCCGCGGCCAGGGCGCGGGCGAGGAACACCCGCCGCCGCTGCCCACCGGACAGGGATCCGATCTGCGTCCCCGCGTGGTCCGCCATCGACACCTTCTGGAGAGCCGCGGCGACCGCTCGCCGGTCCGCGCCGCCCGGCCGGCGGAAGGGCCCCAGGGCGGGGTAGCGGCCCATCATCACCACGTCGCCGACAGTCACCGGAAACGCCCAGTCGACCAGCTCCGCCTGCGGCACGTACGTCACGCGGCGCGCCTGCTGGCCGGCCGGATGCCCGAGCACCTCGACCCTGCCGGTCCACGGTTTCAGCAGCCCGGCCATGAGCTTGAGCAGGGTGCTCTTGCCGGCCCCATTCGGTCCGACCACTGCCAGCAGGCTGCCCGCTTCGACTGCCAGATCGACGTGTTCGAGGGCGACGCGGTCGCCGTACCCGGCCGAAACGTCCGACAGCCAGACGTCAGCATGGGCGCGCGCGTGACCCGGGTCCAGCCCCGCCTCGACGGTTGCCAGGCGCCGCTCGCCGGGGTGGGCGTGGGGGTGGCCGTGGGGGTCGAATTCGGCCGACTGCTCGGGCGAGTGTTCGGGCGCCATCTCGCCGGCCATCCTAGCCGCTGCCCTTGAGCCCCGCGACGAGGTGCTCCAGGTCGTATCGCACGAGCGCGTCGTACGAGTCGATCGGTGGGTCGCCCAACGAGTCGTCGTACAGGTCGCTGACGATCGTCGCCCCGGTCTCATTGGCGATGGTGCGGGCGAGCTTGTCGCTGAACTGGACCTCGCTCACCACGACCCGGATGTGGTTGGCCCGGATGGCGTCGACGAGGGCCGCGATGTCGGACGCGGACGGGTCCTGGCCGGGCGCCTTGAGGATGACGCCGGCGATCTCGAGGCCGTAGGCACGAGCCAGATAGGGCAAAGCGTCGTGGAATGCGATGAGCTTGCGGTTGGCCGCGGGCAAGGCGCCGACCAGATCCCTGCCCCACTGCTTGAGGGTCGCCATCTGGGCGCCGAACGCCCTGGCGTTCTCGGCAAAGACGGCGGCGCCGGCCGGATCGAGCCTGGTGAGTGCGGCCGCGATCGCCCCGCCATACGTCGTCGCGTCGTCGGGGTCGAGCCACAGGTGCGGGTTGGGGATCCCATGCTCGACGATGTAGCGGCTCGGGGAGACCGATTCCGCGAGGCGGAGGATCGGCGCGCCGGTCCCGGAGTCGGTCGCGAGCTTGGCCAGCCATTCGTCGAGCCCCAGGCCGTTGGCGACGACGAGCTGTGCGTCGGCGACCCGGGCGACATCGCTTGGACGCGGATCGAAGGTGTGGACGTCGCCGCCTTTCGGGACCAGGCTGTCGACGACGACGCGCCCGCCGCCGATCGAGCGCACGAAGTCGGCGAAGACGGTGGTCGTCGCAACCACCCGGATGGCACCCGGTGATGCCGAGCCGGCGGGCTTCTGGCCCGAACATGCGGTCAGGACCAGGCAGCCCGCAATCGCGACCGCGACGAGGCGTCTCACTGGTCTTCCTTGCGGCAGGCCGGGCACAGTCCGAACAGCTCGAGGCGGTGACGGTCGATGCGGTAGCCGGTGCGGGCCTCGATGTCGTCGACCACCGTCGCCAGCCCGGCGTCGGCGATGTCCGTCGCCCGACCGCATCGGGCGCACACGACGTGGTGGTGGTGGCTTGGCTCGCACCCGACATAGGCGTGATTGCCGTTGGGCAGGTCGAGCCGCTCCACGACGCCCAGCTCGAGGAGGAGGTCGAGGGCCCGGAAGACGGTTGCGCGGCCGATACCCAGCCGGCGCTCGCGGACGTCGGCCATGAGGTCGGCAGCGGTGAAGTGGCCATTCCTGGCGGCGATCAGCTCGGCCACCGTTCGGCGCGGGCCGGTCAGTCGATAGCCGGCGCCGTCGAGGGCGGCGATGGGGGGCGTCGGGGCGGTCACGAAGCAGATGATACCGGGTCTCATCGGACTTTGTCGAGACTCAGTATCAACGGCTTGCTGCTCGCAGGCTGCGGGGAGCCGGTACTCCCGGGCGGCCGGACCATCGTTACCCTGCCGGGCCACCCTTGAGTGGGCCAGACTTTCCCTGCCGTACCGGCCGAGTCGACGGTTTCCTGGCGAGGCGCGTGCGGATTTCGAGGCGACGATGACCATCGAGGTCGTGGGCGGGAAGGCCCGGACACGCAAGACGACGAAGCGCGCCAAGCCGCGCGTCGAGGTCGTCGCGGCACCTCTCGCCATCGGCGAACCCGAAGCCAACATCTTCAGCTGCCCGGTGTGCGGCCGCCCCCTCGCGACCGGCGCCTCCCGCTGCCCCGGTTGTCGGACCCGACTGATCCTCGCCACCCCGATGCGGCGGGTCGCCATCTTCGTGTCGGCGGGTCTCATCGCCGGGCTGCTCCTGACGTGGCTCGTCTCGAGCGCCGTCGCCTTTGTCAGCGGCCCGGCACGGACGACCCCCGGTGTCGGGCCTCTGGCGAGCTCGGGCCCGGGTGCCTCCGCGGTAGCGGGGACCCCGGCGCCAACGATCCCTCCCGCCGGCCGGTCCGCCCTCAGCCAGGCCGCAACACTGAATGCCAGGTTCCAGGCTGCGGGGGCCGAGCTGCGCAAGGACCTGCGGCAGGCGAATCTCGATAGTCCCGCGGTCGCCAATACACTCCGCCAGCTGGCCTCCGATGCCACGTTCGGCGAGGACCTGGCGCCCCGCCTCGGGACGTGGGACGCGGCGGTCGACCTGTCCGGCGCGCTCGCCTACCTCTACGGGTCCATCCGGACGACGGCTCGGGATGCCCTCGGGTCATCCATCAACAACGATCCGGCGTACCGGGACGCGGCCCAGAAGATGCTGTCCATCCTGGGCGACGTGGGGCCGTTGGACGTCCGCGTCCGGGAGCTCGCCGCGGCCTCCAACATCAAGGTTCCGCCGCCCGGGTCGGTCGACTTCGTCACGCAGTGAGGTCGACC
>JALZAF010000019.1 GCA_030948505.1 Chloroflexota bacterium | reverse complement strand
GCCCAGGGACCCGGTCGATGACGTCCATGACGAGGTGGAAGCGGTCAAGGTCGTTGAGCATGACGATGTCGAACGGGGTGGTGACCGTTCCCTCCTCCTTGTAACCGCGGACGTGGATGTTGGGGTGGTTCGTCCGCCGGTAGGTCAGCCGGTGGATCAGCCACGGGTAGCCGTGATAGGCGAAGACGATCGGCCGGTCCGTCGTGAACAGCGTGTCGAACTCACCGTCGGAGAGCCCGTGCGGGTGCTCGCTGTCGGGCTGGAGCCGCATGAGGTCGATGACGTTCACGACGCGAACCTTGAGCTCCGGGAGGTGTTGGCGGATCAGGTCGACCGCGGCCAGGGTCTCGAGCGTCGGGATGTCACCGCAGCAGGCCATGACGACGTCGGGTTCGCCATCGTGGCTGCTCGCCCAGTCCCAGATGCCGATGCCGCGGGTGGCGTGAAGGATGGCGTCGTCCATCGAGAGGTAGTTCAGGGCCGGCTGCTTGCCGGCCACGATGACGTTGACGTAATTGCGGCTGCGCAGGCAGTGGTCGGCGACCGACAGGAGGGTGTTTGCGTCCGGCGGCAGGTAGACCCGGATGACCTCGGCCTTCTTGTTGATAACGTGGTCGATGAAGCCCGGGTCCTGATGGCTGAAGCCATTGTGGTCCTGCCGCCAGACGTGGCTCGTTAGGAGGTAGTTCAGGGACGCGATCGGCCGCCGCCACGGGATCTCGGCGGTCATCTTCAGCCACTTCGCATGCTGGTTAAACATCGAGTCGATGATGTGGATGAAGGCTTCGTAGCAATTGAACAGGCCGTGCCGCCCGGTCAGCAGGTAGCCCTCGAGCCAGCCCTGGCAGTTGTGCTCGGAGAGGACCTCCATCACCCGCCCGTCCGGCGCGAGGTGGTCATCGGTGGGGAGCTTTTCCGCGACCCAGGCGCGGTCCGTCGCCTCGAACACGGGCGACAGGCGGTTCGACGCCGTCTCGTCCGGTCCGAACAGCCGGAACGTCTCGGGGTTCCCCCGGATGATGTCCCGCAGGAAGGCGCCCAGGACCTTCGTCGCCTCGCTCGATGTCGTGGCCGGCCGCTCGACCGCGACGGCGTAGTCGCGGAAGTCGGGCAGCGCGAGGTCGCGGAGGAGGAGCCCGCCGTTGGCATGCGGGTTCGCGCTCATCCGGCGGTCGCCCCGCGGTGGCAGATCGGCGAGATCCGCGCGAAGCGCGCCCGACCCGTCAAACAGCTCGTCCGGCCGGTAGCTGCGCAACCAGCCATCGACGATCGCGAGGTGCTCCGGCTTCTCCCGCACGTCCGACAGCGGGACCTGGTGGGAGCGGAAGCTGCCCTCGGCCGGCAGGCCGTCGACCTCCTTCGGGCCCGTCCATCCTTTCGGGGAGCGGAGGATGATCATCGGCCAGCGGGGACGGTGTTGATTGCCGTCGACCCGCGCCGCGCGCTGGATCGCGGCGATCTCGTCCATCACCTCGTCGAGGGCCGCCGCCATCCGATCGTGCATGAACACGGGATCGTCGCCCTCCACGAACACGGGCCGATAGCCATAGCCTTCGAACAGGGCCGTCAGCTCCTCGCCCGGGATCCGGGCCAGGATCGTGGGGCTGGCGATCTTGTAGCCGTTGAGATGGAGGATCGGGACGACGACGCCGTCGGTCCGCGGGTTGAGGAACTTGTTTGAATGCCAGCTCGTCGCCAGCGGGCCGGTCTCGGCCTCCCCGTCGCCCACGACGCAGAAGACCACCAGGTCCGGGTTGTCGAAGGCCGCTCCGTAGGCATGGCTGAGGGCATAGCCGAGCTCGCCGCCCTCGTGGATCGAGCCCGGGGTCTCGGGCGTCACGTGGCTGCCGATGCCGCCCGGGAACGAGAACTGCCGGAACAGTGCGCGGATCCCGTCCGTGTCGCGGGTGATGTTCGGGTAGACCTCCGAGTACGTTCCCTCGAGGTACGCGTTGGCCACCGTCGCAGGTCCGCCGTGGCCGGGGCCGATGACGTAGATCGCATCGAGGTCCCGGGACTTGATCACTCGGTTCAGGTGGGCGTACAGGAAATTGAGGCCTGGCGTGGTCCCCCAATGCCCGAGCAGGCGCGGCTTGATGTGCTCTGGCCGGAGCGGCTCGCGAAGGAGCGGGTTGTCGAGCAGGTAGATCTGGCCGACCGACAGAAAGTTCGCGGCGCGCCAGTAGGCATCGATCCGTTCGAGCTCCTCGTCCGACAGCGACCCGACGCGCTCGATGGTCTGTGTTGCATCTCGAATGGTCATGGATCATCCTCCTCGTGCACGGAGCCTACGGCAGATCCGCCGCGTCGTGCTGCCCGACACTTGGCTTCGTCGCCAGGCCACCGACGACCGGTCGCGTCCCGGATGGCCATCGGGTCGGACCGGCAGGTAGATCGCGTCGAGCATGAGGCTGAGCAGGCGGACATCCGCGAGGCTTCTTGCCCGGAACGCCCGATACCGATCCCGGAGCTCGCGTCAGATCGCGCTCACCGACGAGCGGCTGATCGACCCGAGACCGGCCTCTCGGGCGAGGCTCGCGCGGCATCGATCTGGACGCTGGGGGCTATTTCTTAGATCCACGGCGAGTCTCCTTCGCGAACTTCCTAGGTCCGCTTTGGAGCCTACGCCGACTTCACTTTTACAGCGGGGTCAGGACGCCACCCCCGTGGCCGGGGCCGTCATCGTGGTCGCGGTATACCGGCTGGTCGTCGGTCAACGAACGGCCGTCTGACGCAGGTCGGTGTTCTGAGCTAGCGATCGATTTGTGTTAGAACTGGCGTTACTCCTCGACCGTCGAGCCGTGGCCGAGTGGAGCCCACCGTCAGCCTGCAGGAGGTCTCCGAATGCAGTTCCAGATGGCCGAGCACGTCGACCTGCGCCAGCCCGCGCGCACGTGGCGTCTGGCGGCCGGCTTTCGGTGAACACCGCTGAGAAGGATCCCCACAGGGGCCGCCGGCGCCCGAGTCTGGATGGCCCAGCCGTGGTCGCGTATATCACCGAGGACGATCAGTGCGCTGAGGTTCGCCATGCGGCCGAAGTCCACGCAAAGGCGCACGGCTGCACGCTGATCCTGTATGCCGCCGACGTGGCTTCCATATGGTCCGAGCCGATGCCGAATCAGTGGGACTCGGAAGGCGAGGCGGAACAGTTCGGCGACCGTCTTAGCCCGGAGGACCTCGATTTCCTTGGCCGATCGGCCATCGCCGGGCAGGTCCGCGAAGGTCGGCGCGAGGGTGTGATGGCGTCGGCCTGGCTGCCCAAGGACAAAGGGATCGAGGCGTTGGCGGAATACGCCTCTGCCCAAGGCGCTCATATCGTATTTGTGCCCGAGTCCCTGGCTTCGATCGACGAACTCCGCCCGCTTCTTGCGGCCGCGGAAGGCGCCCGCGAAACGGCTCGGCCCGCGGTCGAGCTACAAGTGGTGCGCCTGCCCGACTCGGCCATGCCTTCGTCTGCATCGGGCGACCCTCGCTCCGAACCTTCCAGGGCTTCCGGTGGTGACTTGGGTGGCGGTCGATCCGTTCACTGCCCGTGACCTTCTCGGCCCGAAGAACCGCGTCCGAGTCAGGTGACCCGCTCGTGGCAACCTGACTACGTTTGCGATAGGTCACCAGACTCGGTAGAATTCGGGGCAGAAATCGGTGGGTTTCGTGCTCACGACGAGCCAAGGATCGCGAAAATTGGTCACCTGACTCTGGATCAGGAGATCGAAGGTTCGAATCCTTCCTCGCCAGCCATACCACACCATCTAGGGCACAGCGAGCGCTGAATCACCAGTGCTCGGGCGCGGCCCACATCGACCGCGGCGTCGATCGTGGGTATCAGACATCGATCCGGAATGGCAAGCGAGCCATGGCGGCCACCCGCGCGACGATGAGCAGCGCGGAGTTCCTGGGAGCGTTGGGTCCGCTGCTAATCCACTAGGCGCCGTCGTCCGGACGCCACCCAAACAAGGGGGTCGCGGCACACCGAGAGGTTGCGGCTACTCGGCTCGCGCGAGGACGATGACCTTGTCGCCCTGCGCAAAGGTGATCGGACGGGACTTGACCGGGTTCACGAC
>JALZAF010000015.1 GCA_030948505.1 Chloroflexota bacterium | reverse complement strand
GACCCTTTCGGAGTGGGCGGGCGTGAAGGGCGTGGATGCTCTTCTGGGGACGGGCGGCGAGTGCACGTCGCGCAGTCGCTTCCGTTCGAACTGACGGCGGCCTCGCCCGTGTACCGCCGCGAGCGTGGGACCTGGGCAGCTGCGGGGTGGTCGGCGACCGTGATGCGGAATCGCGCTCGGCGCTACGTGGCTGCGTGAACCGGACGTAGACGAATCCGAGGATCAGCAGGAGGTAGATGGCGACATTCACCCAACCGAGGGCATGGGCGATGCCCGCCGGTTGCCCGCGGATCTACTTCCTTGGCTTGGATCGCTTGCGGGATCAACACCGAGCGGATCAGCCATGGCCTCGATCTGTCGCTGGCGGCCCCTGATGAGCGAGGTCGAGCGCGGTCGGTAGGGAGCACGTGGGCGCGATGGCCCACACCGCCGACCTGCTGATCCCGGTGTCGGTCTCGACACTTGCCTTGTGGCCCAATCAGAGCGTGACTGGGTTGCCAACCCCCGCTGGATCGGAGCCCGCCATGTCCATCGCCTCGCCGGTCATGGCGGCATTGCCGCTGGACCGGCCCTCGTTGTTCGCCCGGATCCGGGCCTCGGTCCGCGACCGCTTGGGTGGCGCCGCTCCTGAAGTGGGGAGCCCGAGATGCCGAGCGGCCATGGCGGCGCGGCGCCGCCCCCAGACTGCCGCGCTCCTCACGGCGTGATGGGCCAGATCTAGCGACGGCCGCGAAGAGCCGCAACGGTCAGCAGCAGAAGGGCGAGGATCGCGAGCCCGATGGCGGCGAGCGCGACACCGAACGGCGCGGGAGCCTCGGCGCCACCGGACCCGATGAACGGGCTCGCGGTTGGACTGAGGACGGAGCCGCGCGGCTCGTCGCTGCGCGTCCCAGGCGGCGACGAAGGCGATGCCGTAACCGATGGGCTGGCCGATGGGGTCGCGCTCGGAAGCCCGGGCGGTGGGCCCGATGGATCCGGCGGGTACTTGCCGTTGATGTCCACGATGGAGCCTCCTAGGGGCGAGGGCGGCAGGGGCGGCAGGCCGCCGAGGATCTCGTTGGGGCTGACTGACTCGGTCGGTCCGGGGTCCCAGGCGAGCCCGAGCAGCGTCGGCACGGTGACGAATTGGAAGCCATGGCGCCGATAGAACGCGATCAGGTCCCGCACCAAGTAGGGCGTCGCATTCGGCCCGCAATGAAGCAGCACGACCGAGCCGTTCATGCCCTGCTCGGCCGCCGCCAGCTTCTGGTCCATGGTGTCCTTCCTGGACCAGTCGCGGGGGTCGATGTCCCAGAGCAGGAGGGTCGCGAACCCGGCGGCTGCAGCAGCGGCCTGCGTCGTCCGGTTGTATTCGCCATACGGCGGTCGGAACACGTCGAGCATCGGGCGACCTAACATCGACTCGACGAGGGCGCGCGATCTTGTCAGCTGGCGCAGCTGAGCCGCGTACCCCAGCCGCGGCATGTGGGGATGCGTCACCGTGTGATCGCCGATCGGGTAGCCGGCCTTGGCCACGAGGCGCCAGAAGGCAGGGTCGAGGTGCAGCGCGGCGGCCATCGGGAAGAAGGTCGCCGGGACGCCCTGGGCGACGAGCTCGGCGAGGATGCGCCGGCAGTTCTGCGGGCTGGAGCCGTCATCGAACGTCAACGCGATCGTGGGCACAGCACGAGAGCCGTGGCTCACCACCCGCGCAGTGGCGGAGGCGGCCTCCACAGTGGCGGCGTTACCGCCCACGGCGAGGAGCACGAGGAACAGCGCGGCGTTAACGTTGGCGGCGCGGGTGCGCGTCACGCGTGTGACCGGTTGCGCGGAGCGCGGACGTCCAATATGCGGCCCTCTCAGGAACTCCCGTCAGTGTGCCTTGTCACGCCGCGTCGACCCCGAGCGCCACAGGCACGATGTGAACTGTGGCGGATACACCGGGAAGGGGTCTGGTTGAACCGCCCGAAGCCTGATCGGGGCCCAGGATCGGCTACGGACGCTCCACTCCCCGGTTCTGAACTCAGGAAGACCTGCTAACTAGTCGCCGGGAGCGACTCTGAGCCGGAGCTGCGTTGCCAGTCCGGCGTCACCTTGCGATTCGGCGGAGGCACCGGATCTACCACCACGGCCGACCGCCGGTTCGGACGACCCGCGACCGCGAGCGCCAGGCGCGTCGACCGGAGGTGGAGAGGCCCGGCGGAGCCGACAGCAGGCGGATGTGTTGCTCCGAATATCGGCGCGTTCCGGGTAAGGACGCCATCAGGATCGACGAGGAAACCGGTCTCCGTATCTCGCCGCGAACCGCCGGCGCTGGTCCCGCGAGCGGCTCAGCGCGTGGGTCGCCGCCGTGCTCCGCGAATTCGCTGGGACCCGGCGGATGGGCCGCGACGGGCGAGCCAGGACAAACGTCACCATCAAAGCGGCCGCCAGCCCGGCGGCGATGGCCGGCTGGTGGATGAAGGCCACGAACCGTCCGAGGCCCGGGACGACCCACCAAGCACGGCCGGCGACTTCACCCGCCCGCGGCGACCACGGATCGACCGCCTCGTTGTTGTCGCCTCTGACAGCGAAGCCCACAACCCCGTCACCGCCGGTGATCCGGTGGATGACGAGGTGGCCCTCGCCGATCTCGCCGTTCGGCACCCGGTAGGCGACGATGTCGCCGACGGAGTAGGCCCCGGCTGACTGGACCACGACGAGGTCCCCGTTCGCGTACGTCGGGAGCATCGAGCTGCCGCGGACAACGATATAGAGGGCAGAGCCGCCGAGCGCCTGCGGGCGAAGGACCTCAACCCACACGGCCAGGGCGGCCGCGAGGAGCCCAACGCTGACGATGCGGCGAGCGCGCTTCATTCAGGGCACCGTCACGTAGGTGATTACGAGCTGCGGCTCCTGGGCGACGGTCCCGAGTTCCTTCGCCGAGAATGTCGCGGTCCGGGTCGTTGCCGAGCCCTCCGCGTCGTCGCGGATCATCCAGCCGAGGTTCGTGCTGCCGCCCGAGACGAAGCTGGCGACGTCGGCCGTGACGGTCCCACCTGTGACGTAGCTGCCGGCGGCCTGGTTCTGGCAGCCGACCGGCGTGCCGACGCTGAACGAGCCCGTGCGTGAGCCACTGACTGGATTGTTGATGGTGGCGCCGAACGGCTGGTTGTTCCAGGTGACGACGGCCTCGGTCCACGCGGTGGTCACCGGGAACAGGTCCAGGGTCCGACACGCCGCCGGCACCGCCGTCATGTACAAGCGCAATGTTGCGAGCCTAACGATCGCAGAGGCAGGGATAACCGGACTGCACACGGTCAAGTCGAACTTCAGGTAAACCCGTTGGTTGATCCCGCTGCCCGATGACGCGGTGAGGGTTGCGATGGCGCCGAAGTTGGCCGCGGGCGACCCCTGGCGCACCGTCGCGTCAATGACCGCCGTCGTGGTCGCGGGCGTAGCGGTGACCGTGCACGTGCGGTATGGAGTGAAGAGTTGGGATGTCAGGCCCAGGCTCGCCGCCGCGGCACGGACCAGGCTGAACCCAACGAAGAGACCCATAGCCAGGGCCAGGATCCACGATCGCCGCCTCCTCATGGCCCGATGACCACGAGGTCGGTTTGCTCAGCGGTCGTGACCGCCGGCGCACTGCCGAGGACCACCGTCACGGAACCACCGCCAGCCGGCACGGCGATGGACCCACTGCCGCTCGTGACGCCGTTGTTGACCGTCGCTTGCAACGTGGCGCCACCGCACGCTGCCGGCAGGCCACCGACCGTTACGCTGACGACTGTGCCGGCCGACAGGTTCGGGAACACGGTCAAACCGGCAGCCGTGCAGCGTGACGTGGCGGCGCGCGCCGCACCCAGGGTGTCCGATGAGAGGTTCACCGACGCCGCTGCGCCCAAGACCGCGCCCATGATGCTCAGCAGGACGAGTTGGAACAGGCGCCGCCACATCTGCGTCGCGCCCGCCAAGGCCGCGCCGGCGACCACGTGGCCACCGGCTCGGCGGACGACCTTAGCCGCTGATGACGACGCTGACGCCGGTGACCGAGGTACCGGCGACCGCGGGCGCGAAGTTCGCCACGATGGTCGTGCCGGCGGCTGGGGTCGCGCCGGTGGCCTCGCCGAGCGAGGCGTTGCCTGCGCCCGACAACGTGATCTTGTACGGCTTGCTGTAGCAGGTGGCCGCCAGGCCGGTGATGGTGACCGTGCCGACGGTGTAGCCGGGAGCAGCAGCCGAATACGTCGAGGTATAGGTGGCATTGAGCGTCGCAGCTTGACAGGCGGCGACAACCGCAGTTCCGGCGCCAAGACTGTCAGAGGTGAGGTTCAGGCTGGCCGCCAGGCCGAAAACCGCGCCGAAGGTGATGAGGCCCGCAATGATCGCCGCGAGTACGCGTTTCATGAGTTGGCCCCATTTCGGAAGCCGGCCCAAGGGAGATTCACTTGGTCCAATGGTTTGCGGCCTCTTGGGTGCATCAAACCACGGAATAGGACGTACGCATGACATGACGACAGGACTACGCCTGGCCGTACCTTCGTCCTATCGGAGGGCGCAGCTTCAGTCGATCGCTCCGCGATGGGCGCATCTTGACAGTTGCCTTGGCACCCTGACCGATAGGCCGAGATCGTCGGGCTAGCTAGGTATACGCTCGGCGACGGACTGCGTCGAGGCGGTTACCCACAATCCGTGGGGGCCCTGCGACCGCCGGGCTGGCAACAGCCGACGGAGCTCCGGCGTGGCCCAGAGCAATCCGGAAACCGAGGCGACGTACCGCGAGGGAACGAGAATAGGGTTCCGTCAGCGTACGGAAGTGAATAGCGGCCTCGATCGGCGTCATAGACCGCGTAGTTGTGCTTGATGAATGATCGCGTCCTACGAACTATGTACAGCCGCATCAAACTCTCGCCAGTCGTCGGCAAGCTCGCTCTTTTCGGCGGAGGTTGAAGTACCGCGTTTGACGGAGAGATCTAGCGCCTCGCTGAGGCGAAGGCCGACGCCACCTTTGGAGTCATCGAATGCGGCCAGGTCCGGCCACGCCACAAGAAGCCCTCGAAGCCGTGGGCGGTCGGTTCGGCCATACCGCGCTGTCGGCGGAGGTGTCGATCCCATGGGGCGCCCTTCGTTTGATCGTTGGTATCGGATCGGACGGTCTTCCGTCGATCATGGCGCAGGGAGTCCGGATCCCCAAGTCGGCGTAGGGAACCCTCGCGGGCCTGTTCCCATGGCGCGTACAATCGATCGGTCAGGATCGGCCGGGGGCTTCGCGACGGTGCCCGAGCGCACGACCGCCGCACGAAGCCCTGACTTACTCCGTACCGCCGACGCCGAATGCCCTGCATCCGGCCGTCCCACGTCCAGCGTCGGTGGAGGTGTCGCGATGCACGCTCGCCAGAGCACGCTCCAGGGAAAGCCGGATCAGCTCGAGGCCGGGATCAAGAACTTCAACGAGCAGATCCTGCCCGCCATGAAGCAACTCAAGGGCTTCACGGGCGCCCAATTCCTCGCCGATCGCAAGAGTGGCAAGGTCGTCGTGACGACGTTCTGGGAGACGGAGCAGGCGCTCCGCGACAGTGAGGCGAAGGCCAACGACCTGCGCAAGACGGCAGCCGCCCAGGTCGGCTCGACCGGCACGCCACTCGTCGAACGCTTCGAAGTCGTCATGGCCGACATCAAGCAGCCTGTCCGCACATGACCTTGTCGGACCGATGACGTCGTCCCAGGCGGGCCCCGCGACGGTCGGGGGCCCCCTGGGCGACCGACCATTTCTGCGTCACGTCGCCGAGGCTAGGTTGGCGACCCCAAAGAACAGCTTCGCGAGCCCCGATGACGGGCTGACGGCCGCCCGCGTCGCGGGGGGCCGTGGCACTAGGCGATCATGGCTCCGCCGAAAACGGTTCCGTCAGGCCAAGCCGGATGGCCGCGACCGCTATCTCGACTCGACTCTCCGCACCCAGTTTGTCTTTGATGTGCGCGACATGCACGCTGGCCGTCTTCTTGCTGACGCATAGGTCCGCAGCAATCTCGCCATCGGATCGGCCGTCCGCGACCATGCTGCTGCTCTACCAGCATGCGCGGTTTCCGAGGCTGAACACGGAGGTGCAGCAGTTCGGCCTGCACGGCGACATTGGCAGCGAGTTGCAGTCCTACACGGTGCTGGAAGGCCGCCGGATAGTCGCCACCGGATCACGTTGGCTCGGAGTCATCGGCGACTGGGAGTTCAACCGTGACCACATCCGCGAGTTCCGCGCCGATCCTCGTTTCGCGTACCTGGACGACGCCCTACGGACCACTCCAGGGCGCAGGACAGACCTCCAGCGCCGGGCTATCTCCGCAGTGCGAAATCGAGCATGGTATGTGGACACAAGACGTGCATATACCCCCCCGCCGACTCCGAAGGTCGATCAGAAGGCGGCGATCCAGGATGCCAGCCTTTAGCTGCAGATGGTGGGCTTTGGTGACGGGTGGGACGCGGCGTGGTCCGCCGGCCGGGCGTTCATGAGTTTGGCGACCACCTGGAGCAGTGGCGATGCGGTCGTTGCGCCTTCAGAGGTTTGCAGCCACAGCTCGGGATCGGCGGCGGCAAGCGGAGCCGAGAGGCGGGTCGTCCCACTCGACGCGATGTGCCGCCGCACCTGGCTCACGGTGTAGGTGAAGACCCAGTCCGCACTCGTATAGAGCTGGACCTTCGCGCCCAGCAGCGAGCGCCCACTGTTCACGAGCGATGCATCGAGCAGCGGGAGGAACATGCCAGCTCGCGCGTGTGCGAGGAGATAGACGGAACCGGGATTCCCGGGTTGCACGAACCGCGGGTAGGGCCACCACATCGCGACATTGCAGTAGTGGACACCATTCGCCGGCAGGGTCACCACGGGCAAGTCGATCCTGAGGGCGGCGATGACGATCCGCGTCACCGCGCCGCCCGTGTCGGACGTCAGTGCTGGGATCGGCGTACTTCCGGCGACCGACGACGGGGCGGCGGTCGATCCCGGCGTGGGCGTTGGCATCGCCGTCGATACCGGTGAGGACGAGGGTCCTGATTCAAGGCTCAGGCTCGGACTCGAGGAAATCGGGGTGTTCGAACAGGCGGCAAGCAGGGCTAGCACGATGCCCAGTGCCGCGCCGTTCCCGAGCCTCATCGTCGTCATGTCCCTACGGTGGCGGACTTACCCACGCGAGCAGTCTGCGACGGATCGCTGCTTTCACATCGTCCCGGTCTAGTCGGATCGGCTCGAGGCCGTCGAGAATCCGCTTATCCCGCCGATCGAACGCCGCCTCCACGCGGCGTCGCGCTGACGTCAGCTGCCTTCCGTCCGCTGGCGACGGCGAACTGGCTGACGCTCTTGCCGCTGGCCGCCCGAGGGCATGCGCATTGGCTACTGTCGTCTCAGCTGGCGCATCGCGTCCAGGAACACCCGGCGGATGCGTTCATGTTGGGCGTCATCCGCCGGGATCGCCAGCGTGTCGAGCCAGGCGAGACCGCCTTCGAGGATCGTCATCAGGAACACGCGGTCGTCCCCGCCCTCCGGACCGCCTCTGCCGCCGGCTAGATACACGGGTGAGGTATGGGCGGCGGTGCGAATTGGCCACTCGTGCCACAGGACGCTGGGACCGTCGCACCGGGCTGCAATCCAGCCGCCGCCCTGCACTGACAGGCGTGACTTGAGGGTCACTACGGACGCCCCAGGCTGCGCCTCGGCGCGCTCCACGACGCGCCCATTCAACACGAGCTCAAGCGCCCCAAGCGGCTGAACCGAGGTCGCCCGCGCGTCGACCTCCAGGGTGGCATCTCCTGAGCCCACGGCGATCGTGTCGCCCACCGCGTGGCCGTCGACGGTCATCTCGACGAGCGGGCCGCTCGATGTCGAGGTCCGCCCGGACCGGACCGCCTTCGCCCACGCCGCGAACGAGAACTCCTCTTCGCCGATCCAGGCGTACGTTCGCACGCCGCCGAGGGGCATCCCGGCGCTCATCTTGTCCGTCCCGCCGACGGCGGCGACGCGGTAGCCGCTATTGAGCAGGCGATACCACTCGCGAACACCGTACGAATCAACGCCCCACGTGAAGTCGCGGAGTTCCACGCCGTCAATCTTGCCCAGGATGATGTCCGCGACAACCTCGCAGTACGGGGCTGGGAAGTGGGGGCTCACGACCACGCCGTCCTGCGCGCGGGCCCGGTCGGCCCATTCGCTGATGCTCGACCAGACCGGATCCCCGATGAAGCTCTCGGCCGGGCCGGCGGCACACATCGGGACGACGGGGCGGCGGATGCCTAGCAGGTTGATGTGGCCGAGCATGTGCTGCCGGTTCTCGGTCCCGACCCAGATCACCGTGTCGTCGCGGCTCGCGCCGAACGGCTGCCCGGTCAGGTCGCCGAAGTTCGTGAACAAGTCGCCCCACTGCGACGCGAGCAGGTTGACGATGTTGACCCCCTCCGCCTGAGCCTCTAACCACGCAGTCTGCGGCGAAAGGAAGTGAACGTGGGTGTCCGCCGCAACCCAACCCCGCTTGCGCCAGTCCATCACGTGCTCGAGTGGCACGACGAGCGCGCGCTGGCCCGGCGACACCTTCACCACAGACCGGAACGGCGTGTACTCAAAGCCCTTCACCGCCTCGAGCAGCACGTCGCCGACGGGGAGCTCGATGTCGAACCGGCCATCGACGTACGCGAACGATGTTCCCCCCAGGCGGAGATCGGCGCCGTAGTCCTCGAACCAATGGTCGTTGACCTCGTGGCGGTGGCCGTAGGGCGGCAGGTAGCGACCGTCGGGCGAACGGAGGTTCACACGGGCGGGGGTGGGCCGCCCGGTCTCCGCGTCGACAACCGTCACGCCCACCCACTGGCGCTCAGGCGTGAGCAGCTCGGCATGCACCCTCCCCGTGTGGTCGGTCGCGCCGCCGACCGCGAAGACCGTCGCCATCGAGATGCGCGCTCCTGCCACCTCGAGGGTCGAGTCGTCGGCGGCCGACACGTCGACGAGCAGGGCGCCCGACGTGCGTGGCTCGGACGGGACGGGGCTACCCCAGCCGGGGTTCGGCTCCACCAACCAGGCGGGGACGTCGACCGGCTCGACGCGGTACTGGCGGGCGACGATGCCGAGATCGACCCGAACGCTCTCGTCCGGGACGCCGTCTGGCAGATCGAGGCGAATCGTCTCGAGGCGGCGGTGGCGCAGCGGGTGCCCCGTTCCGTGATAGAGGGTGATCCCCGCGATGCCGACGGGCATGGTGCCGCGCGCCACGAGACGCAGCGCGCGAATCTCGACCTCCGGGCGTGGGTTCTCAAGTGCATAGATCCAGTACTTAGGGATGGGGAAGCGCTCCAACTCGTACGAACGCCAGTCGATCGTCCACGAGGCGGCGACTGACTGCTGATGCTCGCCCCACAGGCCCGGCTCAGACGGTCCCCGCCAGTCGAGCGGTCGGGGTGCGTCGTGGGAGCGGGCGATGAAGGGTGTATCCATGGTCGGTATATTCCCGATCTCGAAGTAACGCCGAATCGTTGCCCGCCACTCGGATCCATCCGCGTACGCGAGCACATACTCGGCAACCGGTTCACCTAGGTTGCGAAAGCGGTCGTACATTCGCTGCCGCGCCACCGAGGCCCCATTGCCAGGCGGCGCGATGACAAAGTGCGCGAACACGACGTGATGGGCGAGAGCCCCCAACTCGACTTCGGCAGAGGCGGCAGCTGTGGGTTCGAGCCACAGCCAGCGCGCCGCGGCGGCCGACGCAGCGAGTTCGAAGGGGACTCCCCAGAAGACCTGGCGCCCGGCGGGCAGACTATTCAGCAATTCGACCAGCGAAGCTTCGGCGGCGGCCGGAGGAAGGAAGCCGAGGGTGTCGGGTGGGAAAGGAGCGCATGTGAACTTGGTCCCCACGGTTTGACCACTCCTTTAGCCCGAAGTTCCAGCGGCCGTAGCCGCGCGGTGGCTTCGGCCGTGCTCAGCTAGCCTCGATGAGCGCCGGAACGTCGGTTTAGCAGGCGATCACCGGTGACCCTGATCTAGGCTTTGAGCCCCCCGCTGAGGACGCCATGGACTAGGCGCCGCTGCATCACGAAGTAGAACAGCACGAGCGGCAAATTCACGAGCACCACGTCCGTGAAGACGTAGTTCCAGCGTACCTGTTTGGCCGCTTCGGATGACACGTAGTAGAGCCCGAGAGGCAGCGTGAACTGTTCACGTCCGGCGAGGATCAGGAAGGCGCCGAAGAACTCGGTCCACACGGAGATCGTGATGAGGATCCCGCAGGTCAGCATGGCCGGCTGGAGCAGGGGTAGGACGATACGGAAGAAGACGCCCAGCTCTCCGCAGCCATCGACCCGAGCCGCGTCCTCCAACTCGGTCGGGATGTTCCCGACGAATCCGGTGATGATGAACACGACGACGGCCATCATGCCCGCAACATAGAAGAGGACTAAGCCTGGGTGCGTCCCCTGGAGCCCCAGCGCGCGCAGCACGGCGATGGACGGAATCATCGCGGGTGGGACGAGGATCCCCGCGACGGCGGTTCATCGGCGACAAGCAGACGTCCGAGTTGGTCTTCGGGATCGCGGATCGCTGCACAGACATCGGCTCCTCACGCGGCCACTGTCATGGTCGCGCCCTCGACGAAGGGACCGTCGGGCACGGGGCCGACCCGGCGGGAAGAGTGTACCGGGCGGAGGTCGTCGCGAACCGCTTCCAGGCCAGGCCTCAGAAGCCGGTAATTTGATCCGGGACGCCAAGATGGATGACGAACCCTTGATGCGTCGGCGTATTGGCCCGCAGCCGGCTGCTATCGTCCGCATCGTGACCCTCGCCGCCAAGCTCCACCCCGATCGCTTCGCGGAAATGAGCGGCAAGATGGCCGCGATCGTCGCATACGTCCTCCGTGAGTCGTGGACCGAGCCCGAGATCGCAGCGCTCTCGGTACGCCGCGTGCGGCAGCCCGCCGGCCGTCCCAGGTTGGCACGGCGCGGACGTCCTCCCATTTCCAGTTGCCAACGGGTAGGTCAACTAGTCCGCGGAAACGGGTCGGGTAGGCACGCAGGGGGTTGGTCCTATGTCTCATCAATCGCGACGGTGATCGGCCCACCACCTGCCCTGACGAGCGTCTGCCAGGTCCCGGGTAGGTGAGCCGAACGCCCAGGGACCAAAGGTCCGTGCAGCAACGCGTCGGGTAGACCCGGCGCGAAGGATGCGACCATGCCCGTGACAGGCCGCCCCCGCCACAGCCGACGGCCGTCCTGCGTGACGTCCACCTTGGCTGACTCCGCAGACGAACTCACTCGCAGCCGGAAGCGAGTGTCCCCGAGACCAGTGCCGGGCCCTGGCATCACGCAGTTGGGGGCAATCCACGCGATCGGTGCCTCGGCGACGATCGGGATCACTGGTTCCGAGGTCCACCGACCGTCCTTGAGCCAGGCTGTGACGGCGCCGCCAACGTCCCGACCCTCGCCTGTCACGACGTCCGAGGTCTCGGCGCCATGGAGCAAGTTGCCGACCGCAAACACGCCCGAGGAGCTCGTCCGAAAGGCACCATCGACGCGAGGTCCCTTCGTGCCTGGGTCAATCGCGAGGCCGGCCATCCGAGCGAGCTCGTGATCGGGGATCCAGTCGCCCGTGAATACGACCGTGTCGCAGTCGAGAACGCGTGTCGTGCCGGCAGCGACATCGGTGATCTCGACACCTTCGACACGTTCCCTCCCAAGGATGCGCGTCAATCGCTGACCGGTCAGCACGGGCGTGTGGTACCGACGCGCCGTCGCAAGGGCAAGCGGCGCATAGGTCTGGTGATGAGGGTGCTCGGTAACCATCGCGACGGGGCGAACGCCAGCATGGTGGAGTGTCATCAGGGCTGAGAAGCTGACGTGCTCGGCGCCGACCACGACGGCCGAATCCCCGATTGCGAGGCCGATGTGGACCGCCTGCTGGAGAGCGCCCGTCGTGAAGATGCCTGCAGGCCGGGTCCCGGGCACGAGGCGGGCGCTGCGAGGACGCTCTCTGCAGCCGGTGGCGAGAACGACCGCGCGAGCCTCGATGTCGATCAAGCCCGCGGAACTCGTCGTGGAGGCGACGCGCTCGTCAACCCAGCCAGTGACAGACGTCTCAGTCCGGATCTCGACCCCCGCCCCAGCTGCGGCATGGGCGTAGCGGCGTGCGTACTCGGGGCCCGTGAGCGGTCGGTGGAGATCGATCAAGCCGTAACCTTGGTGATCCGAGTGGCGAGGGATGCCGCCCGGCTCGCGCTCGCGCTCGGCGACGACAATCCGGCCCAGGCCACGACGTCGCAACTCGATCGCGGCGGCCAACCCCGCCGGCCCGCCACCGACAACCAGGACATCGACTCGGTCGCTGGTCATCGTTCGGCCCCCGGGGTTGCGATGCTGGCCCCCACGTCTCGCTGCGATACCGCGAGAAGGGTCGGAAGGTCCGCGGCAGTTCCCGTGCTGAGGAGCATGGTGATCTCGGCCGAGCAGTAGAAGCCTTGGCAGCGGCCCATCTGTGCACGGGTCCGTCGGCGCAGCCCGTCGGTCGTTCGCGCCGGGATCGTGGCGCGAAGTGCATCCCGGATCTCGCCCCGGGTTACGCGCTCACAGTGGCAGACGATGCGACCGAACTCCGGATCGTCCGCAATCGCAGTCGCGTTCCGGTACGGTCGTGGGCCCGCCTCACCGATGTTCGGCATGCGGATCGAACGGAAGACGTCCCGCGGCCGGAGCGCGAGGCCAGCCTCGCGGACGAGCTGGGCGACGTGTTCTCCTATGGCCGGCGATGCAGTGAGGCCGGTCGATCGGATCCCGCCCACACAGACGTAACGCTGTTCGGCCTCGAGGTGCAGCTGGTAGTCCGGGTGCTCAGTCGCCGCGCGAAGGCCCGCGTAGACGGCAGTCACCTCCTCGTCGAGGAGGCGCGGCAGGATCCGTCGGCCCTTCGTCCGTAGCAGCTCGAGCCCAGCCGCCGTCGAGTCGGTCGCGTTGCGGTCGTCGAGATCCTCAGCCGTCGGTCCGACCATCACGTTCCCGTAGACGGTCGGCGCAACGAGCACTCCCTTGCCCATCTTCGTCGGGACCGGGAGGAGGACGTGCTTGAGGAGCGAGCGAGCGAGCTTATCGAACACGATCAGCTCGCCGCGCCGCGGCACGATCGTGAACCGATCGTGGCCGAGCATCCGGTCGATCCGGTCCGAGCCAAGCCCTGCGGCATTGACCACCCAGCGAGCCATCAGCCGCCGGCTATCGGGCAGCTCGACTATGTGGTCCCCGCTTTCGGAGCGACCGATCGCGAGGACTGGACTGTCGAGATATAGCCTCGTCCCGTTCTCGACGGCCTGGGTCGCGAACGCGAGCGGCACCGTAAAGGCGCAGATGATGCTCTCGCCGGGGACGACAAGCCCGGCCAACGCTCCCGGTCCGAGGTTCGGTTCGAGCGCATACAGCTCGTCCACGCCGAGGCGGCGTGTCTCGATGTCGCCGTTCGTGAGCGCCCGTTCCTGGATCGGATCGAGCTCCGCCACCTCGGCGTCGTTCCAGGCGACGAGGATCGCCCCAGTCGGCTCGATCGGGATCCCGAGCTCGGGCCCCAGCGTCTGGAACAGTTCCCAACCGCGCCGCACAAGACCAGCCTCGAGCGACGCCGGTTTGGCGTCATAGCCGGTGTGCAGGATGGCGGTGTTCGCCTTGCTGGTGCCCGCCCCCACATCGGGCGCCGACTCGATTAGTGCGATCTCGAGGTCGTACCGCGACAGCTCTCGGGCGATCGCTGCGCCGACGACGCCGGCCCCGATGATCGCCACGTCTACCAGGCGCGCTTCCGGGACCTCCACTGGCATCACGACTCCCTTCTGACGAACTCAATCGTCGCCAGCGCGGCGGACCGCCATCGGTCGAGGCGGCCGGCCGCCTCATCGGCCGAGATCACCGGCTCGTACGTGGCCGACGGCGTCCACGCGGTGGCCAACTCGATCGCGCCGGCTACGTCCCCCATGCCATATCGGGTAAGCGCCGCGACGCCGAGCGCAGTGGCATGCGCGGTTGGATAGACCTCCACAGGCACCTGGAGCAGATCGGCCTCAGCCTGCATCAGGGCGGTCGACCGGGTGAGGCCGCCGTCGACGCGCAGCCGCGTTAGGGGACTTCCGAGATCGTTGCCGGCAGCCTTGGCCACCCATGCGACGGACGCCGCAATCCCATCGACGACTGAACGGACCAGGTGATGCTTCGAGGTCCCGAGCGAGAGGCCGACAAACGCTCCGCGCGCGCCTGGTTGCCAGAACGGAGCCGCGAGTCCCGCGAGTCCCGGCACAAAGACCACATCGCCCGCGTGGGGCACGCGAGAGGCGAACGTGTCCAGGTCGCCCGGACCCGCCAGCAGGCCGATGTCACGCAGCCAAGTCACGGCCGCACCCGCCGTGTAGACCTGCCCATCGAGACAGTAGGTCGTGACATCTCCGACACGCCAGGCGACACAGGCCGCGAGGCCGGAGCGCGAACGGCGAGCTGAACCACCAGCGTTCGCAAGGAGGAACGCCCCGGTTCCAAACGTGCACTTCGAGTCGCCGGGGGCGTGACATGCCTCGCCGAACAGGGCCGCCTGCTGGTCGACGATCACGCCGGCGAGTGGCAGCACTGGGCCAAACGCGGAGGTCTCACCAACGACGCCGGCGCTCGGGACGATCGCCGGCAACGCCTCCCTGGCCAAGTCGAAGGCCTCGAGCGCGGTTGATGACCATGTACCTGTGTCCAGGTCAAGCAGGAGCGTCCGTGAGGCCGTCGCAATATCCGTGGCGAACGCCCCGGTAAGGCGATGGATGAGCCAGGCATCGGTCGTCGTGACAACTCCCTCACGAGTCGTGCACTCCCGCATGCGTGTCATCTTCGGCGCCGCGAAGTACGGGTCCATCGGGAGCCCGGTGAGACCACGCAGCTCCTCGGCTCGGCCGCGCAGGCGGTTCGTTACGTAGATCGCGCGTCGGTCCTGCCAGGACATGGCTGTCGAGAGGGGCGCGCCCGACTCGTGGTCCCATGCAAGAACCGTCTCCCCTTGGTTCGCGAGACCCACGGCATCGGCCGACACCCCAGACGAATCGAGAGCCATTCGAGCGGCGTCGACGACCGACCGCCAGAGTTCCTCAGGATCCTGCTCGATTCCGCCGTCCGGGAGGACGGTCGGATGCACCGCTACCTCCGCACTTCCCAGGATGGCTCGGCCCTCTCCGACCACCAGCGCCTTGGTGGAGGACGTGCCTTGGTCGATAGCCAGAACGTTCATCGAGCGGCTCACCGCCCCAATGAGCTGGCGGGCGCGCTCCAAGTGTCGACTATGCGCGAGAACGCGAGCGCGACAGCCGTCGTCACCAGGAGCGCGACCGTGCCGAGCAGCGCCACCTGTAGCGTGACGGCCGCAGAGAGAAGGCCGACGACCGGCGGATAGATGATCGCTCCGACGACTCCTGCCAACGTGAGGGTCCCGACCGCGAATGCGGACTGCCCCGGCAGCCGGTCTCCGGCGGCCGCGAGAATGAGCGGGTAGATAGGGCCGAGGACAGCGCCGGCGGCACCGAACATCGCTAGAGAGATGATTGGCGCGGGAGCCAGCACCGCGACCGCGACGAGAACGCCGCCTACGACCGCCAGAGTCGTGGCCGTGCGAACGGGCTGGATCCGCGGGTCAGCCCTCGCGAGGGCGATCCGACCGATCACGATCCCGAGCCAGAACAGCGATAAGGAGGCACCGGCCACCATGGCCGGCAGGGGATCGAGATATCGGACCATCCAGTTCAGAAGGCCAGTCTCGGCCGCGACGTAGCAGCCGGTCGCGATAGCCAGCACCGCGAGAAACGGACCGACCCGCGCCCTCATCGAGCCCGTCTCGGCCTGCTCATCCACACCGGTCGGTGCCGTGAGCCGAGGGCTGGCCGGGACAGCCTTGACGAGCAGAGCTGTAATCATCAGCCAGGCACCAGCACACCCGATGAACAACGTGCGCCAGGCGACGCCGGCGCCAACCGAGGCCGCTGCCGCTAGCGGCAGGAGTACGGCCGCGAGGCTGATGGCGAGATGGCCGAGCGCGAGCGCCCGGTTCCGTGACTCGGGATAGCGGTCCATCACCAGCGTGTTCAGGCCAACTTGAGTGAGCGCTTGACCCAGCGCCGCAAGGGCACCCCCAGCCACAAAGGCTGGCCAACCAGGGGCACCTCCCTGAGACAACAGTCCCGTCGCAATCAGTGCTCCGCCGACCACGACATCGGCCCGCACGCCAATGGCTCTGCCGAGGCGGCGGCCGAGGAGCGCGCCGGCAGCGAACCCTGCCGACGCAACCAAGAAGTACGCGCCCAACCCGGCGTCGTCCTGCGCAAAGGTCGACTGGATCGATGGCACGAGCGAGGGCACCAGGATGGCCTGGACACCCACGAAGGCGAACGCGAGTCCGATCGCGATCACGGCAGGCTTCATGGGCTCACGGAGGTCGGCGGCCGCATCGCAGCGCTGTCACTCGCTCCGCGGGCCTGCCGCGCGGAAGACCGGCGTAGCGGGTGACTGGGGGGCGTTTCGCATCGCGTAATCCTCATGGCGGCCGGCGACGGACCAGCCACCGTCGACGGGGAGGGTTACGCCATTCACGAAACTGGCCTCGTCGCCGAGCAAGAAGATCACCGCGGACGCCACCTCGTCCGGGCGGCCGGGCCGACCGAGAGGATGGGGCGCCGCGGCCTGGCGCAGCGCTTCGGCCCGAGCCTCCGGGTCCATGGCCTCCAGGTTCTGGTCGAACCGCTCCACGGCGATCAGGCCAGGCGCGACGGCGTTCGCACGGATCCCTAACGGCCCGTACTCAATCGCCGTGCTGCGGGTCAGGCCTTCTAGCGCCGCCTTCGTCGTGTCGTAGGCCGCCCATCCCCGGAACGCGTGACTGCCGTGGATCGAGGACACATTCACTATGGCACCCCTGGTTCCCGCGGCGAGGAACCGGCGGACCGCGATCGCGGTCCCCACCATCGCCGCCACCAGGTTCACCTCGAGCACCCGCCGGAGGTCCGCCTCTGCCGCTTCGTGGAGATAGCCGAGCTCGAACGCGGCGGCATTGTTCACCCAGCCGGCAAGCGGCCCCATTGCCTCGGCCTCGTCGGCACATCGCTCGAGCACGGCGTGGTCCGCGACGTCGCCGGCAACGGCCCGAACCCGGTCGTCCGGACACTCCTGCACGACACGCTCAAGTTGCTCGCGGCCGCGCCCGACGATGACAACCAGCGACGACTCCGCCAGCCGCTGCGCAATCGCCCGACCGATGCCGCTCCCGCCCCCCGTGACAACGAAGGAACCGACCTCTACCACTCGGCCACCGCGCCATCCACATGGTCGAACCCGGGTCGCCGCACGTCCGTCGGCGGATGCGCCCGGCAGGCCTCGACGTTGAGTTCGATCCCCAGGCCCGGGCGGTCGGACAGGACGAGTCGGCCGTCTCGAACATCGAGCGGCTCGGCGAGCAGCTCGCTGGCCCACTCGACTTCATCGACCAGATACTCCAGAGCGACGAAGTTCGGGGTGGCCATCGCGAGGTGCGCCGAAGCCGCCGTGTTGACGGGGCTCATCGGGTTGTGCGGCGCAAAGCCGACTTGGTGGAGCTCCGCGAGGGACGCAATCCGCCGGCCCTCGGAGATGCCGCCACAGTGCGCGAGGTCGGGCTGTGCCAGGGCGAGGAAGCCGCCCTCAATGAACGGTCGGAAATCCCATCGAGAGTGGAGCCGCTCGCCCAACGCGAGCGGGATGGTTGTCGAAGCCGCGACGCGGGCGAGCGCCTCAGAGTTCTCGGGGAGCACGGGCTCCTCGAGGAACCAGACATCGAGTGGCTCAAGCGCTCGCGCCAGGCGGACGACCATCGCCGGGCTGTACCGGCCGTGGGCGTCGATCGCGATGCGCACGCCCGAACCGACGGCGTCCCGGATCGCCGCGACATCCTGCCGGGTCCGGTCGATCGCTGACTCGTCGTCGACGGCAAGCACGGGGCCCGCCGCCGCCAGCTTCATCGCACTGAAGCCACGATCGGTGAGCGACGCCGCACTCGTGGCAAGCTCCGCGGTCGTGGCGCCGCGCGGCCCGTTCGCATACAAAGAGACGTAGTCTCGGCAGGCACCACCGAGGAGCTCGTACACCGGCATCCCGGCAGTCTTGCCCTTGATGTCCCAGAGTGCCTGATCGATGCCGCTGATTGCCGACATCAGCACTGGGCCGCCACGCCAGAACCCGCCTCGGTACAGGCGCTGCCAGATCCATTCGATGCGAGAGGCGTCAACACCTCGGATCGCTTGGCCAAGCTGGCTGACCGCCGCGGCCACGGTCTCCTCGTGGTACTCCAGAGTCGCCTCGCCCACTCCTGTCACGCCGTCGTCGGTTGTGATCATGACGAACACAAAGCTCCGCCAGCCGGCCTCGGCTCGGAGCGTCTCGACGGCTTCGATACGCGATCGCTTGCCCAACCGTTTTCTCCTTGTGACAGAGCCGTCAGCGCTCCCGGATGACGAGCCCTTCGTACGCCTCCAGGTCTATTGACGGGCCCGCAAGAGAGCGACCCAGACCGTGCATCGAGCTCGACACCTCCACGATCCCGCCGACCGGACGATCGATCCACGCAGCGCCGATCGATGCGGGCCGATCGGCGAAGTTGAGGACGACCAGATGGCTGGAGTCACCGTGCACCCGTCGATACACGAGGACGTCGTCGTCGTCCGCATCGAGCCAGCGGATCTCGCCCGATCGGAAGGCTTGTTCCTGCCGGCGTACCGCGAGCAGCCGCCGATAGAGCGACAGGACTGAGGTCGGATCGGAGCGCTCCTTGGCGACGCTATGCTCCTCGGCGTCGGGTCCGATCGGCAGCCACGGTCGGCCCGTCGTGAACCCGGCCCCAGGCCCGACCGCAGATGGCGATTGCCAGGGCATCGGGCATCGCTCGGGATCACGGCCTTCGATGTCGACCGCCTGACCGGCAGGGACGACCCCATCCTGTAAGCCGAGCTCCTCCCCCTGGTAGAGGAACGGTGTCCCGCGCAGTGTGAGCAGCAGAATGGCCGTGAGCCTCGCGGCTGGTTCGCCTGGGTAGCGGCTCGCAACACGCGAGTGGTCGTGGTTGTTCAGACACCACGTCGGCCACCCGCAAGGATCCAGCAGCTCCTCCGAGCTTCGGATGGCGTCGCGAAACGCGGCCGCGCGCCACGGCAGGTTGAGGAAGTGGAAGTTGTGTGCGAGGTCCAGGCCGTCATCGTTGCGGACGTATTCGGCCATCTGCGCCTGGTCGAGTAGGTACACTTCGCCGACCATCATTCGATCGCCAAACGACCGGATGACGCGCCGCATCGCTCGCAGCCGCGGATGGACCGACGGCCAGCCCTCGTCGAACCGTCGGCCCCGGTCGTTCGGACCCGGACCCACGAACACGCCCAGATTGTCGCGAAGATCTGGGGCCTTGCCGATCTTGTAGACGACGTCGGCGCGGAAGCCGTCGATGCCGCGCGCCAGCCAGAACCGCAGGACCTCGTGCATCGCGGCCTCGACGGCCGGCTCATCCCAATTGAGGTCGGGTTGCTCCGGGGCGAAGGAGTGGAGGTACCACTCGTCCGTGACTGGATCGTGGGACCACGCCGAACCACCGCGGAACTCTGCCATCCAGTTGTTCGGCGGCCCGCCGTCGCGCCCGCGACGCCAGACGTACCACGAGCGCTTGGGGTTCGAGAGAGACGATCGCGATTCGAGGAACCAGGGGTGCTGATCCGACGTGTGGTTCGGGACGAGGTCGATGATGACGCGCAGGCCGCGTCGATGCGCCTCCTCCACCAGACGATCGACATCGGCGAGAGAGCCGAATACTGGGTCAACGGCGCAATGGTCGGCGATGTCGTAGCCGCCGTCAGCCATCGGTGAGACGAAGAAGGGGGAGAGCCAGATCGCATCCACACCGAGGCTCAGGGGTGTCCCCGCGAGGTGATCTAGGCGATCGATGATCCCCGCGAGGTCACCGACGCCGTCCCCGCTCGCATCCATGAAGCTGCGCGGATACACCTGGTAGAAGGCAGCCTCACGCCACCACGCCTCGGACACGCCACGCCTCGCAACAGGAGTTCGCTCCCCGATCATATCTAGATCGATACAGAGTCGCAAGCTGTGCGGCTGGCACGGGACAGATCGATCGCTTGAACTTGGTCAGTCAGACGGGGCGGGACCGGACGATTCGCGTGGGACGAGCTGGGTCCCGAGCTGGACGAGGCGCACCGCCGATCTGTCATTGCCCGTCAGCATTTGGGCGGCGACCCTGCCCTTCTCCAGAAGAGGCTGGCGGATCGTCGTCAACGCGGGTTGCGCAGTTGCGGCGGCGGGGATGTCGTCGAACCCGACGATCGAGAGGTCATCCGGCACGAACAGTTCCCGGTCGGCGGCGCCCAAGAGCGCACCGAGGGCGATCTGGTCGGTGATGCATAGCAAGGCAGTCGGCCGAGGATCCAGCTCGACGATGTGGGCGATGGCCTCCCGCCCGATGTCGGGCGTGTTCGGGAAGCACTCGGCGATGGGAACGGGGCCCCACTCGACGCCCGCCTCTTCAAGCGCACGACGGTACCCTCTCAGACGCAGTCGCGTGACTAGGAAGCCGCTTTCCTTGCGGTTGCCAACCCGGACGCCCGGTTGGAGGGAGCCCACCGAAAGGCGGTCAGAAAGGATCGCGAACCTCGTGTGCCCGAGATCGAGAAGGTGTCTTGCGGCCGTATACGCGGCATCCTCGTCGTCGATCGTCACCAGGGCGGCGTTCGGCAGCCTTGGCTGATCCACGATTACCGTGGGCACGCGCCGCCGCATGACCTCCTCAAGCGCTGGGTGCCCATCCGACACGGAGTACACGAGGAACCCGTCGACGACAGCGCCCTGGATGCCGGCCGGATCGAACGCATGGCCCGGCTGGGCCGGGACCAGCAGGAGCCCAACGTCGGTGGCCTGCAGCACCTCGGCTACGCCCTCCAGAAACAGCACCGCCGCCGGATCTCGGAAGGCGTAGGTCAAGGCCTCGGTGAGCAGGAGACCAATGGCGCCGACGCGACCCCTGCGCAAGGTTCGGGCAACCGCATGGGGACCCGGGTAGCCGAGATCGGACGCGACGCGGAGGATCTGCTCGCGAAGCGCCGGTGCCAGTTGGTCGGGTCGCCCATACGCGTTCGATACCGTGCTGCGGGACACGCCCATCCGGTCGGCGATCGTCTGGAGAGTGATCGACCGCTGCGTGCCGGATGCACGGCGCGGCCTCCCCGGCGCACGTCCAGTGCTGGGGTACGGGCGTTGATTGTCGTTCTTCGTCTCACCCATCGGCGACAGTCTCGGCCATCGTGGCAGCCCTGCGTTCGGCGGATCCGCGAGATACCACTTGCAATCCTCTGTATCGATCCAGTAGGATCACTATATAGGCATCGGCCCACGCTAACTGGCAGGTTGTCCCGGTGTCGCATCGGGTGATCGAGGTTCGTTGCCTGGAGGAGGAGCCATGCGGAGATACTGGCAACTGGCGCTGTTCATGGCCGTCACGTTGGCCGCGTGCGCGGGATCATCGGCGTCGACTGCGCCTTCGAGCGCGCCATCGGCGCCGGCATCTGCGGCGCCCAGCGCAACCCAGCCCGCATCAGCTGCGGCGCCCTCGGCGCTGCCGAACCTCAAGGGCATGACACTGACGCTCTGGACCAGCACGGGCATTGCCCAGCCCTTCCATGACGTGTGGGCCGCCTTCGAGAAGGCGACGGGCGTCAAGATCGACTACATCGCGGTCCCTGACCCATTCGAAGACAGCCTGATGGCCAAGTGGGTCGCCGGCGACCGGCCCGACATCCTCGGGTTCCATGGCGATGTGACGTGGCTCCAGAAGCTGCAGCCGGCTACGAACCTCGTTGACCTCTCCAACGAGGCGTTCGTCGCGAAGACGAAGTTCAACCTGCTCGACTTTGCCGGCAAGGTCGATGGCAAGGTCTACGCGGCCTTCACGGCTTACCCTGCGGTGGCCGGCGCGTACTACAACACGGAGGTCTTCCAGCGCCTCGGCCTGACGCCCCCCACCGATTGGGCCGGGCTGCGCGCGTTGTGCGACAAGATCAAGGCCGCCGATAAGTCAGTGACCCCGATCGTGACCGGCACCGGCGCGCAGTGGCCGCTGTACTTCTTCGGTAGCTCCTACATGTCCGACGAGATGAAAGCCGGGATCGTGACCGACATCAACTCGGGAAAGATCAACTTCACCGATCCTCGGGTCCTCGCCGAGTTCCAGATGATGGTCGACATGAGGAACCAGGGGTGCTTCGAGAAGGACCTGGGGACCACGCAGTACGAGGACCAGACCGCGCGGCTGTTCAAGGGCACGGCGGCCATCGCGTTCTCCGGGACATTCATCCTCGACGACCTCAACGCGTCGTACGGGATGGACACGGTCGCGAAGAAGATCGGCTTCTTCCCGATCTCTGCGAACGACCAAACGGCCAGCTGGACCGTGGTCCAGGCCGGGACCTACCAGATCCCAGTGAACAAGGATCCGGCGAAGCAGGCGGCGGCGATGGCATTCCTGCGATATGTCACCGGCGACGGGTTCCAGGTCTATCTGGACGCTTCCGGCGATCTCCCGATCTTCGAGGGTTACGCCGCGCCGGCGAAGGTCACGGAGGTTCGAAAGCAGGTGGACAAGGCACTGCAGGGCGGCTCCGTCCCGCAGTACTCGACGGGCCTTACCTATACGCCAGGCCAGTATCACATCTGGATGAATGAGATGTTGACTGGCGGCAAGACCCCGCTGCAGGTCGGCCAGGCCATGCAGGACGCCTGGGACGCGGCCAAGGCCGCGGCAGGCCACTGACCCAGGGGCCTGACGGTGCGCGTA